>BEIB01000033.1 GCA_002898615.1 bacterium HR25
GGGGCGTTCGTGAACGAGCAGGTGGCGGCGCTGACGCTGGCCTTCTGCGGCCGCGACGACCGGGAGGCCATCGAGCTGGGCGGCCGCGGGCCCCTGTACTACCTGATAGGCACACGGCGCATCTTCACCGACTGGGTGGGAAAGGCCGACCAGAGCTACCAGTGGTACGCTGAGCTGGCGGAACGGCTGCCAGACCGTGATCGGGCCGATATCGAAGAGCTGGTAGAGGAGGGCGTCATCTGTGTGGGCGGGCCTGAGACCTGCCGCCAGATCGTCCGCCGTTACCAGGAGCAGGGCGTGGACCAGCTCATAGTTGTCATGCAGTTCTCGACCACCCCTCACGAGCTGGTCGTGGAGTCCATCAGGCGCTTCGGGCAGGAAGTGATCTCGGCCTTCCGCTAGGAGGAGACCATCGCGGCACTCTCTCACGCTACCGGAGGAGGGGGTGCCGCTCTAGCGCCCGGTGCGAGGCACCGAGAGAGGGGATCGTCGAAGGTGGACCGCCCCGGCGAGGCCCGGACTCAACGGAAGTAGGGGATCACCTTCTCGCCGAAGCGGCGGATCGAGTCCAGCACCAGCTCATGGGGGGTGAGGGCGAACTGCATCATGACTATCATCTGGTCGATCCCCTGCTCGCAGTAGCGCTGGATGACCTGGCGACAGGTCTCCGGACCGCCGACGCAGACTATGGCGTCTTCCACCATCTGCTCTATGTCGGCCCGTTCCTTCTCTGGGATGCGTTCTGCCTCCATCCTGTACCACTTGTAGGTATCGTCCCCGGCTGCGGCCAGCTCGCTATAGACCCTTTTGGCGCCCAAGACCCTGTACAGGGGCCCGCGGCCGCCCAGCTCGATGGCCTCCCGGTCGTCGCGGCCGCAGAAGGCCAGCGTCAGCGCCGCCACCTGCTCGTTCACGAACGCCCCCACCGGCTCCGCCCTCGCCACCGCCTCCCGGTAATGCTCCAGGCTCTCGCGGAGCGCCTCCGGTCCCGAGAAGGTGAAGTGGAGGAGCCCCAGGCCGTACTTGCCAGCCAGCTGGCCTGAGGAGGGCTGGGTGCCGGCCATCCAGAGGGGAGGGTGGGGCTGCTGCAGGGGCTTGGGGGTGACGTTGCGGGGCGGTATCTGGTAGTACTCCCCCTGCCAGCTGAAGCTCTCCTCCAGCCACATGCGGGGGATCATGCGCACCGCCTCCTCCCACATGGGGCGGGTCTCCTCCGGCCGCAGCCCGAACCCCTCGATCTCCAGCAGGGTGGCCGAGCGCCCCGTCCCCAACTCCAGACGCCCCCGACTCAGGATGTCCAGCACCGCCGCCCGCTCCGCCACCCGCACCGGGTGGTTGTAGGGCCGGGGCAGCAGCACCACCCCGTGGCCGATACGGATGCGCTGCGTGTGCTGGGCCACCGCCGCCAGGAAGACCTCGGGGGCGGAGGAGCAGGAGTAGGGGTAGAGGAAGTGGTGCTCCACCGCCCAGACGTAGTCGAAGCCCGCCTCCTCCGCCGCCTTCACCTGCTCCAGGCACTGCCAGAAGAGCTCCCCCACCTCCTGGGGGCTGGCCCCCCGGCGGGCCTCGATCTCGTACAGGATGCCGAAGCGCATGCCTCACCCCCGAGAATCGTATATTCTATACTCTACCTGTCGCCCCATTATCGCCCCACTCCCCCCTCCAGTCAACCAGCACCCCACACCCTCGGGAGGAGCGATGGAGCGGGAGGCCGGCCTGGCCTGTGCCCGTCCTGCCTGGGGCGGGGCACGGTCCACACTCACTAGTGCAGAGAGGATGGGGCCTCTGCTCCTCAGTGGAGGGCGCTCAGCTCCCCATGGCCAGGCGGCCGCCCGGCGGCGGATCTCAGGCGTGGCGGGCCAGCCGCGACGCCTGCTGCCCGCGGCCTCCGCGGGCGTCCGGCATCGTTCGCAGGAGGGTCTCCAGGCCGGAGCGCAGGTGCTCCTCCATGGCCCTGGCCATCTCCTGAGGGTCCCGCCTCTTCATGACCTCAAGGAGGCGCCAGTGGTCGGTCAGGGTCTGACGGGGTCTGTCCGGCTGGAGGTTGAGGGTGTCGAAGGGATAGGTGACCCAAAGGCCCTCGATGAGGGCCAGGAGGCGGGGCATCTTGGCCGCCCGGTAGAGAGTGAAATGGAGCTCTTGGTTCATCTGGCGGCACTTGGCCACATCGTTGCGGGCAACGGCTTCCTCCATCTCGGACGTGAGGGCCTCCATTCTGGCCACCAGCTCACGGAACTCCTCGTCGTCTGACCGTTCGATGGCGAGGCGGGCAGCGAGGGACTCCAGGGCCATACGGATGTGGAAAGTCTCCACTATGTGCTCCAAGGTGTGAGAGGTGACCCTTGCGCCACGGTGGGGCAGTATCTCCACCAGCCCCTGGGCCTCCAGTCGGCGCAGCGCCTCTCGCACGGGGGTCTGGCTGACGTCCAGCTTCTCTGCCCACTCGGCAGTGCGGATCCAGTCGCCCGGGGCCAGCTCGCCACTGCTGATGGCGTCCCACAGGGCGGTGAAGACCAGGTCGTTCTTCGTCTGGAACTTCAATCGACGACACCCCCTCGAGTACCATAGGCCATGATGTGTAAGCTCTGGCCTACGGAAAATAGTTTACATCATATAAGCTGCCAATGAGTAGGCCTTGCTAAGCTCGCTTCGCGGCGCACGCCGGCCCCTGTCTCTCCTGGCCTTGCGCTTACGGCCCGGGTATTGCGGTCCGTGAGATGGTATATATAATATATTGCATCAAACCGCGGCCGTCGCCCTGTCGCTCCAGGGCGCGAGAGCAAGGAGGTTGGCATGTCGGCGCTAGCGAAGCGTGCGACCCTGTTGTTGGTGACCGCCCTCGCCCTCCTGGGGGCGGCCTGTGGCGGGGGAAGCGCATCGGAAAGCACGCCCACCAAACCGCCCCTCAACATAGGGGTGATGTACGACGGCACGGGCGCTACTCAGAGCATCGGCCTCCCCTTCAAGAACGGCATCGAGGACTACGTCAGACTCGTCAACAGCAAGGGAGGGGTGGAGGGACACCCGGTCAATGTGCAGCTCATCGAGATGGCCTATGAGGTGGCGCGCGGCGTGGAGGCCTACGAGCGGATGAAGCAGGACGGCGCCGTCATGGTCCTGGCCTGGGGCTCGGGTACCCTCGCCGCCATAGCGGAGCGTTGCAACGCTGACCGGGTCCCCTGCATCATACCCGGCGGCGGCGTGGCCCGCATGGCCGATGGCCAGAAATATCCCTTCATCTTCCCCATGACCGCCAACTTCTGGTCGCAAGCGGCGGCGGCCGTCAAGTACGCCCTCGACCAGTGGAAGGCCGAGGGCCGTCCAGGCAAGCCCAAGATCGCTTTCATCTACAACGACACCGCAGGCGGGCGCGAGCCCATAGAGCTCTTGCAGCGCATCGCCCAGTTGGAGGGCTTCGAGCTGCGGCTCTTCGCCGTCCCTCTGCCCGGGCTTGATCTCTCCGCCCAGGTGCAGGATATAGTGCAGCGCTACCGGGCGGACTGGGTCGTCTCTCATCTCTTCGGCCGCTCCCCCTCGGTGGCCATCAAGCAGTTCAAGGAGGTAGGCTTCCCACTGAACCGTGTCATCAACCTGGGCCCCGGCGCCTCCGACGACGCGGTGCGGGCCGCCGGCGGCTGGGACGTGGCCGAGGGATTCCTGGGGGCCGTCTACACCGATATGGGCACCGACCTGCCCATTCTGGCCGAGATCACCAAGATGTACCAGGAAGAGGGGAGGCAGCCTCCGCCTGACATCACTCAGTCCAACACCTACTACGTCCAGGGCGTGGCCGATGCCGCTCTGATGGTGGAGGGGCTGCGGCAGGCGGTCAAGAAGTACGGCTACCCCCTGGACGGCGTCAAGGCCCGGGACGGCCTCCGCCTCATCCGGGGCAACGTGGCCGGCGTCGTCAGCGTCCAGATGAGCGAGCGCGACCACGAGGGCGGAGGCCAGGTGCGCATCTATCAGGTGAAGGGCGGCCGCTGGCAGCCGGTGACGGAGTGGTTCAGCGCCTACCGCGATGTGATACAACAGATGCTGCAGTCCTAGGCCAGCGCCCCGGCGCTGGCAGCGGCCCGGGGCCGCGGCATCCGTCCCGCGGCCCCGGGCCCCACAACGACGACAGGGGGTATGGACTATGGCGCGGCTACACGGTGGGGAGATGGTGGCCCGCGTCCTGCGGGACGTAGGCGTGCGAGAGCTCTTCACCCTCCAGGGAGGGCACATAGACCCCATCCTGGAGGCGTGCGACCGCTTCGGCTTCCGCATCATCGACACCAGGCACGAGCAGGCGGCGGCCCACATGGCGGAGGGTTGGGCCCGCACCACGGGGCGGTTGGGTGTCTGCGCTGTCACCGCCGGCCCCGGCATCACCGATGCCATCACAGGCATCGCCAACGCCTACCTGGACGCCGTGCCCATGCTGGTCCTGGCCGGGCGCAGCCCCCTGGCGGACGAAGACCTCCTGCCCCTCCAGGGGATGCCCCAGCTGGAGATGGTGCGCCCCATCACCAAGTGGGCCCGCACCGTCTACCAGGCGCCCCGCATCGCCGAGTACGTGGCCATGGCCGTGCGTCAGGCCACCACCGGCCGCCCTGGCCCCGTCTACCTGGAGGTGCCCATAGACGTCCTCTTCGCCAGTGTAGAGGAGGAGCAGGTGGCCTGGCCGGCCGGCTACCTTCCCGAGCACCCGCCCGCCCCTCGGCCCGAGGCGGTGGAGGCGGCGCTCGAGATGCTGCAGCGGGCGGAGCGGCCGGTGGTCCTGGCCGGGGGCGGCGTCTGGTTCGCCGGGGCGGCAGACGAGCTGCGCCAGTTCGCCGAGATCACCCAGACGCCGGTCTTCATGAACCCCAAGGCACGGGGCTGCGTCCCTGAGGATACCCCCCTGGGCTACGGTGGCTTCGGCCTCTTCTCCTCCAGCCGCGTGCAGAGGGAGGCCGGCCCGCCCGACCTGGTGATGCTGATGGGCGCCCGCCCCGGCCTCTTCACAGGGGGACGTCGCTCCGTCATCCCGGCGGAGGCGAAGGTGATACAGGTGGACATCGAAGGGGAGGAGATAGGGAGAGGCCGCCCGGTGGACCTGGGCATCCAGGGGGACTGCCGGGAAGTGCTGCGCCAGCTGGTGGCCGGCGCCCGCTCCCGCCGCTGGCCCGACCGCTCCCACTGGCTGCGGACGCTGGACGAGGCCCGCCGCTCGCGTCAGCGTGCCTTCCCGGAGGCCCTGCAACAGGAGACGCCGCCCATACACCCCTTCCGCCTGGCCCACGAGCTGGCCCAGCGCCTGGGCCCCGAGGACGTGGTGGTGGCGGACGGCGGCGAGGCTGCCGAATGGATAGCGGCGGCCGCCACCATGCGGCTTCCCGGGCGCTTTCTGGGCCACGGCTACCTGGGCTGCCTGGGCACTGGTCTGCCCTTCGCCATGGCGGCCAAGCTGGCCCGGCCGGAGGCCCGCGTCCTCCTCGTTACCGGCGACGGCTCCGTCGGCCTCAACTTCGCCGAGTTCGAGACGGCGGTCCGCCACCGGCTCCCCTTCGTCTGCGTCATCTTCAACGACAAGGCCTGGGGCATGTCCCGCCACGCCCAGCAGATCCTCTTCCAGGGCCGGACCATCGCCTCCGAGCTGGGGTTGGTCCATTACGAACGGGCAGCGGCCGGCTTCGGCTGCCACGGCGAGCTCATCGAGCGGCCCCAGGAGATAGGGCCCGCCCTGGAGAGGGCCTTCGCCACTGGCCTGCCCGCCTGCCTGAACGTCCTCATAGACCCCGAGGTGGTCTCCCCCGTCACCCTCTCTCTGATGGGCCTCTCCGCCAAGGCGCAACGGGAGAAGGAGAAAGCGGAGGAGGAGGGGAAGACCACCCTCCCCTACTACGGCCAGCGCGAGCTCCAGGAGCGCTAGGCTGCCGGCCCGTCTCGAACGCCGCCGTGGCCCGGCCGGCGTGCCGTGCGTGGGCTGTGGCGGGGCGGACGCTGGCTTAAACTGGTGGGGAAGGTGGTGGTGGTCATGCGGTTCGGCATCGTCGGCCTGGGGCGCATGGGGGGAAACCTGGCCCTCCGGGCCATGGAGAAGGGCCATCAGGTGGTGGGCTACGCCCGCAGCCGTGAGCGGACCCGGGAGCTGTCCAGAGCGGGGCTGGAGCCTGCCTCTTCTCTGGCCGATATGGTGACAAGGCTGGGGCCGCCGCGCGTCGTCGTCCTCTACGTCCCTCACGGCGCTCCCACGGAGGAGGTATGCCAGGCCCTGTTGCCCCTCCTCTCGCCCGGCGATGTGGTGGCCGATGGCGGTAACTCCCACTGGGAGGACTCGCGGCGGCGTTATCGCCTCTTCGTCCAGAGAGGAGTCCGCTTCCTGGACGTAGGAACCAGCGGCGGCATCCCGGGCGCCCGCGGGGGCGCCTGCTTCATGGTAGGAGGCGACCGCGACGCCTACGAGGCTGTGGCCCCCCTCCTGCGCGACCTGGCGCTGGACGACGAGGCCGTCTACTACGTGGGGCCGTCGGGGGCTGGCCACTTCGTCAAGCTGGTGCACAACGCCATCGAATTCGGCATGGTGCAGGCCATCGCCGAGGGTGTGGAGATGCTCCAGCGCTCCGATTACCGGGTTGAGCTGCCGGCCCTCTTCAGGAGCTGGCTGCACGGCTCGGTGGTCCGCAGCTGGCTGCTGGAGCTCATGGGACAGGCGCTGGCGGAGAACCCCGACCTCCATCATCTCTCCTCCTATGTGGAGGACACCGGGGAGGTGAAATGGGTGCTCCGATGGGCGCTGGAGCGGGACATCCCTCTACCCGTGACGAGCGCCGCCCAGAACGCTCTCATGCAGTACCGTGACCCGGGCTCCATCGCCGCCAAGGCGGTGGCCCTCCTGCGCCACCAGTTCGGCGGGCACCCGGTGCACAGGACCACCCCGCGGGGCGCCAGAGGGTGAGGCCAGAAAGGCCACCGGCCCAGCCCGGTGGCACCACAGACCGACAGGAGGAGACGCATGATAGATTCCGTGGGGAGCGTCTGCATCTTCGTGCAGGATCAGGACCGCGCCAAGGCGTTCTACACCCAGGCCCTGGGCTTCGAGGTGAGGAGTGACGAGCCCCTTTACCCCGGCGCCAGCGCTCGCTGGCTGGCGGTGGCCCCGCCCGGGGCGAGCACGGAGGTCGTCCTCTACCTCATGGACGACGCCTGGGCGCACTATCGCTCCGTCATGGGGCAGACGCAGGCCGTCACCTTCCGGGTGAGGGACATGATGGCCCTGGCGGCCGACCTGGAGGCCAAGGGCGTCCCCTTCCTGCAGGAGCCCACGCGTGAGCCCTGGGGGACGTATGCCATCATCCAGGACTCGGAGGGTAACCGCCTCCTCCTGGTGGAGCCGGCCGGCCCGGGTAGCTGAGGGGACGACGGGCCGTCGCCTCGTCCCCCAGTGAGCGAGGAAGGTGGGGCCGGCGGACGCGCCCGCCGGCCCCTGTCGCGGCATCCGCCCTGTATAATGGGCCACACCGGGCAGAGAAGGACGATGTCATGTGCGAGAGCTGTGGCTGTCAGGGCCAAGGGCGCCCGCTGCGGGTGATCCAGGAGCGCCCGTTCAACGCCGAGACTCCTCTGGAGGCGCTGGCGCAGGGGGCGGTCACCGGTGTGACGTCCTGGTTCGTGCGGAGCCATTTCCAGGTGCCCCGTGTGGACGCCGCTGCCTGGCGACTGCGAGTGGACGGAGCGGTGGCGCGGCCGCGTGAGCTGTCGCTGACGGAGCTGATGCGGCTGCCGTCCCGCGAGCTGGTGGTCACCATGGAGTGCGCCGGGAACGGACGCACCCTGATGTCGCCCGTCCCCCCGGGCGTCCCCTGGGGACTGGGCGCGGTGAGCACGGTGCGCTTCACCGGGGTGCCCCTGGCCACGGTGCTGGCGGAGGCGGGCCTGGAGCCGGACGCGGCGGAGGTGCTGTTCACCGGTGCCGACCGGGGGGAGGAGGCGGGGCGGCGGGAGCCCTTCGCCCGCAGCCTGCCCCTGGAGGTGGCCCTCCATCCGGATACCCTGCTGGCCTGGGAGGCCAATGGCGGCCCGCTGACGCCGGAGCACGGCTTCCCGCTGCGCCTGGTGGTGCCCGGCTGGTATGGCATGGCCTCCGTCAAGTGGCTGGAGCGGGTGACCGCCCTCCGGGAGCCCTTCCGTGGCTACTTCCAGAGCGAGCAGTATCGCTATCTGGAGGAGAGGGGGACGCCCGAGGGGACGCCCGTGACCCGCATGCGGGTGCGCTCCCTCATCGTCCGCCCGGCGGAGGGGGAAAGGCTGCCCATGAGGCCCGTGGAGGTGCGGGGGCTGGCCTGGTCCGGTTACGGCGAGATCGTCAGGGTGGCCGTGAGCGACGACGAAGGCGCCACCTGGCTGGAGGCGGAGCTGGGACGGCCAGCCTCCCCCTACAGCGCCACCCCCTGGCGGCTGGAATGGCGACCGCCACAGGCCGGCCGCTACGTCCTCCTCTCCCGGGCCTTCGATTCCGCCGGCAACGCCCAGCCGTTGCAGCCGGTCTGGAACCGTCTGGGCTACGGGAACAACGGTGTCCAGCGGGTGACGGTGCTGGTCCAGGGGTAGCCCCGCCCTATCTGGGTCCCGGCCGGCCGGGCGGGGCCTCCCCCGCGGCGGGGGGTGTGGGGGTGACGGAGGGGACGGGCGGGGTGACTGGGGGCAGCCCCCCGTCGTCGCTCTCCGGGGGGACGTCCATCTCCCCGGGCGGTCCGGGGACAAAGCCAGGGACGCCCGGGACGCCCTCCGGTGGCCCTTCCTCGGCGGCGGGAGGAACCGGGGTGGGGCGGACGGGAGGTCCGCCCGGGCCGTCCGCCTGCCCGCCCTGGCCGGGCCGCCCCGGCGCGGGCGAGGGGATGACCGGCCCGGGGGTGACGGGGCGCTCTTCGTGGCGGGGGAGAGGGCGCAGGTGGAGAGACTCCAGGACATCGCCGATGACGTCACGCCCTCGATCGGTGGCGCCCACGCCGGCCGCCCCTACCAGGAGCAGCCCCACCAGCGCCAGGGCGACGGCTGGCCGGAGAACAGGGGCCAGCAGCCCCGCCCAGCGACGTCGGCCCGCGGTCTGGCTGGTCCGCTGGCGCTGCAGTTCGGCCTGGAGGAGGGCGTAGGCGCGTTGCTCCCCCTCGGGCTCCGGCAAAGGGAGCCGCTCCAGGGCCGCCGCCAGGCGGAGGAGGGGGCGGAGACCGGCCTCCTCGCCCTGGGCGAGGGCGTCCGGGTCCTCTATGACGCCCTGATGCCGGGACAGGAGGCGGGCCAGCCTTCGCTCCTGTTCTCTGGTCATCGTCGTCCTGCCTTTTTCTGCCCTCTATCAGGTCTATCCGCCGGTAATGGCCTCACTCGTCGCTTTTGGTCGTCATTTCGGAGGTCAGGTGACGCCTCAGGGCGGCGATGGCCCGGGCCTGCAGGGAGTAGACGGCCCTCTCGTGCTTCCCCAGCAGGCGGGCTACCTCTGGCAGGGTGAGCCCCACGAAGTAGTGGAGGACCAGCACTTCCCGCTGCTCCGGCGTGAGGCGGGCCATCGCCTCCTTCAGGTCCAGACGCTCGATGACGGCCTCCGGCTCCCCGCTGATGGACGCTTCCTGCCCCTCCTCCGGCGGCTGCGGACGCTCCTCTCCTTCCCGGCGGAGGAAGCGCTGGGCCAGGCCCCTCAGGCCCGGCAGCCGGCGTCGCTCCGCCTGGAGACGGTCGCTGACGGTGTTGCGGGCTATGCGGTAGAGCCAGGCCAGGAGGGGCCTCCCGCGGTAGGTGTAGTTATGGA
>BEIB01000034.1 GCA_002898615.1 bacterium HR25
AAGCCGTTGATGCAGATGATGACGGTGTCCCCTTCCTCCAGGACGTTGTAGAGGGCGGCCTCCATGCCGGCGCTCCCCGTCCCGGAGACGGGGAAGGTGAGGTCGTTCTCGGTGCGGAAGACGGCCCGCAGCGGCCGCTGGGTGTCTTCCAGCAGGCGGATGAAGTCCGGGTCCAGATAGCCGATGACCGGAGCCATCATGGCCCGGTAGACGCGGGGGTGGACGTTGGACGGCCCGGGGCCCAGGAGGAGGCGGGCCGGCGGGTTCAGCTCGCTGAGGTCTCGTTGCATCTCCTCTCCTCTCCGCGGATGGGCTCTCTCTGCAGGCCCGGCCCTGGGGCGGGCCCATTTGGCTTTCTATGATAGCACGGGACGGGGGGCCGGCTCGCCGGCGGGAGCGGGAGCCCCGACGCTCCCCTAGGCCGGGGGCTGCCAGCGGAGGACGGGCCGGCGAGCGGCCGTCGCCTCGTCCAGGCGGCGCAGGGGAGCGGTGTGGGGCGCCTCCTTCACCAGCTCCGGGCACTCCTCCGCCTCACGGGCGATGGCCAGCAGGGCATCGCAGAAGGCGTCCAGCGATTCCTTGCTCTCGGTCTCCGTCGGCTCGATCATCAGGGCCTCGGGGACGATGAGGGGGAAGTAGATGGTGGGCGGATGGAAGCCGTAGTCGATGAGCCGTTTGGCTATGTCCAGCGTCTTCACCCCTTTGGCCCGCTGACGCAGGCCGGAGAAGACCACCTCATGGGCGCAGGTGCGGTCGTAGGGTAGGTGGTAGGTCCCCTTGAGGCGGACACGGATGTAGTTGGCGTTGATGACGGCATTCTCCGAGACGGCCCGCAGCCCCTCGGCGCCCAGGGCCCGGATGTAGGTGTAGGCCCGCACCAGCACGCCGAAGTTGCCGTGAAAGGCCCCCAGCTTGCCCACACTCCGCTCCGGCGTGACGAGCCGGTAGCCGTCCCCCTGGCGCTCCACCACCGGGGCGGGGAGGTACGGGGCCAGAGGGGCCTTGACGCAGACCGGCCCCGCCCCCGGGCCGCCGCCACCGTGAGGGGTGGAGAAGGTCTTGTGCAGGTTCAGATGGACCACGTCGAAGCCCATGTCCCCGAAGCGGGCGCGCCCCAGGAAGGCGTTCTGGTTGGCGCCATCGCCGTAGAGGAGGGCGCCGTGCCGGTGCAGCAGCTCGGCGATGCGCCCGATGTTGGGGTCGAACAGGCCCAGGGTGGAGGGGAGGGTCAGCATCATGGCGGCCACCGTGTCGTCCAGCTCCCGCTCCAAGAAGGCCAGGTCGGCATTGCCCTGGTCGTCGGAGGGGACGGTCACCACCTGGAAGCCGCACATAGCGGCGCTGGCCGGGTTAGTGCCGTGGGCGGAGTCGGGCACCAGGACGCGGCGGCGCCGCTCCTCTCCACGGTGAAGCAGGTAGGCCTTGACGATGAGCATCCCCGCCAGCTCCCCCTGCGCCCCGGCGGCCGGGGCCAGGGAGACAGCGTCCATGCCGGTGACCTCGGCCAGCGCCTGCTGCAGCTCATACAGGAGGGCCAGGGCGCCCTGCACCGTGGCCCCGTCCTGCAGCGGATGGGCCTGGAGGAAGCCGGGCAGGCGGGCGACCTCCTCGTTCACCTTGGGGTTGTACTTCATGGTGCAGGAGCCTAGCGGGTAGAAGCCGGTGTCCACGCTGTAGTTGAGGCGAGAGAGGGCCAGGAAGTAGCGGACGATATCGTTCTGGGCCATCTCCGGCAGGGCCACGTCCTCCCGGAGCATGTGCTCCGGCGGCAGCTCGGCCTCCGGCACGTCCAGAGGGGGCGGCTCCACCCCCCGACGCCCCGGCTGGCTGCGGTCGAAGCTGAGGAGGGCGCCTATGTCTTCCTCTCTGGGGTTGGTCTCGCCCACGCGAAAGGCCATGGCTCACCTCGGCGAGAGGGAGGCCAGCGCCTCCACCAGTCGGTCTATCTCCTCCCGCGTGTTCATCTCGGTGACGCAGAGGAGCATCCCGTTCTCGATGCGGTCCGAGACGTCCAGCCCGCCGATGATGCCCCGCTCCAGGAGGGCCTGGTTGACCTGGGAGGGGGGCCGCGGGCAGCGGACGACGAACTCCTTGAAGAAGACGCCCTCCAGGGGCAGGGAATAGCCGGGCAGGGCGGTGATGCGCCCGGCGGCGTAATGGGCCTTGTGGTAACACAGTTCGGCGATGCGGCGCAGCCCCCGGCGTCCCACGGCGGTCAGGTAGACGGTGGCGGCCAGGGCCACCAGTTGCTGACTGGTGCAGATGTTGGAGGTGGCCCGCTCCCGACGGATGTGCTGCTCTCGCGTCTGGAGGGTGAGGACGTACCCGGTGCGGCCGTCCCTGTCGGTGGTGCGGCCGACGACGCGCCCCGGCATGTTTCTGAGGAACTGCTGTCGGCAGGCGAAGAGGCCCAGGTAGGGGCCGCCGAAGCTGAGGGGCCAGCCCAGGGGCTGCCCTTCGGCGGTGGCGATGTCGGCCCCGTAGTGGCCGGGGGGACGAAAGAGTCCCAGGGAGATAGGGTCGCTGCTGGTTACCAGGAGGGCGCCTGCCCGGTGGGCCGCCTGCTCCAGGGCCGGCATCTCCTCCAGGTAGCCGAAGAAGTTGGGGCTCTGGACAGCCAGGCAGGCGTGGTCGGGGCCCAGCTCCACCTCCTGCGGCGGCACGACGTCCACCGTCAGGTCTTTGCCGAAGGCGTAGGTGCGGACCACCTCCAGGTAGGCGGGGTGCACCGTAGAGAGGACGGCGATGCGGCCTCGCCCGGTGACGGCGGCGGCCATCAGGCAGCCCTCGGCCAGGGCGGAGGCGCCGTCGTACATGCCGGCGTTGGCCACGTCCATGGCCAGGAGCTCGCACACCAGGGACTGGAACTCGAACATGGTCTGGAGGGTGCCCTGGCTGATCTCTGGCTGGTAGGGGGTGTAGGCGGTGTAGTACTCGCTGCGGCCGATGACCTGGGGCACCACACTGGGGATGAAGTGTCGATAGGCGCCGGCGCCCAGGAAGCAGGCCAGGCCGTCCTGCCCGGGCACACGGTTGCGGGCGGCGAGGGTGCCCAGCTCTCGCAGCAGCTCCGCCTCAGTGAGGCCGGGCGGCAGGCGCAGGCCGTCTATGCGGAACTGGGGCGGGATATCGGCGAAGAGATCGTCCACGCTCTGGACGCCGATGGCCTGGAGCATCGCCTGGCGGTCGGCGTCGGTGTTGGGGATGTAGGGGTGGGGGGAAGAATCTCCCATCCTTCGGGTCACTCCGGGGCCAGCTCCGCCGTGTAGCGGTCGTACTCCTCTGCGGTCATGAGGCTGTCCAGCTCGCTGGGGTCGGAGAGGCGCACACGGATCATCCAGCCCTCGCCGTAGGGGGACTGGTTGACCAGCTCCGGGCGCTCCTCCAGGGCGGCGTTGACCTCGATGACCTCGCCGCTGACGGGGGCGTAGAGGTCGGAGACCGCCTTCACCGACTCGATCTCACCGAAGGGCTCCATCTGGCGGACCTGCGTCCCCACCTCGGGCAAGCGTACGTAGACGATATCGCCTAGCTGGTCCTGGGCGTAGTCCGTGATGCCTACCGTCCCCACCTGGTCCTCCACCTTCACCCATTCGTGCTCTCTGGTGTAGCGGCGGTCGCTGGGGCTGGCCACGCTCCTCTCCTTGTGCTCTGTCGGCTGTTGCTGGCCCTCTTTTCTCTATAGAGTAGCAGGCCCAGGCCGCTCCTTCATCCCCGTTTGGGCGGCCGGTAGAAGGGCCGCGGTACCACCTCCACGGGCAGGGGGCGGCCCCGCACGTCCACCACGAGCCGTGTACCCACCTGGGCCAGGTCTGGCGGGAGGAAGCCCATGCCGATGCTGACGCCCAGCGTGGGCGAGTAGCCGCCGCTGGTGACTTTACCCACCACCTGTCCCTGGTGCAAGATGGCCTGCCCCGCCCGTATGATTCCCCGCTCGGCGGCCCGCAGGCAGGCCAGGAGGCGCCGGGGAGGCCCCTCCCTGAGGCGCAGGAGGGCCGCCCGCCCTATGAAGTCGGCCTCGTCGTCCAGGGTCACCGTCCAGCCCAGGCCCACCTCGTAGGGGTTCACGGACTCGTCCATGTCGTTCCCGTAGAGGAGGAGGGCGGCCTCCAGGCGAAGGGTGTCACGGGCGCCCAGGCCGCAGGGGGTGACGCCGGCCTCCAGGAGGCGCCGCCACAGGGACGGCCCCAGCCCCGCTGGCGCCACCAGCTCCAGCCCGTCCTCCCCCGTGTAGCCGGTGCGGGAGGCGAAGAGGGGCTCCCCCTCCCAGGGAAGCTCCAGGCAGTGGCGACGCGGTAGCTGGCCCAGGGTGGCGTCCAGCCGCTCGGCGCAGAGGGCCACCGCCTGCGGCCCCTGGACGGCCACCATGGCCGTGCTGCGGTGGCGGTCTAGCAGCTCCACCTGGAAGGGGACGATATGCCGGGCCAGCCAGGCGCGGATCTTCTCGGCGTTGGCGGCGTTCACCACCACCAGGAAGCGCTCCCGGGCCAGGCAGAAGACGTAGACATCGTCCAGAATGCCGCCGGCCTCATTGCAGATGACGGTGTACTGGCCCTGGCCCGACGTCAGGCGGGTGACGTCGTAAGCGCAGACGTAGCGCAGGGCGGCGGCCGCCTGGGGGCCGTGGAGCTCAAAGCGGCCCATGTGGGAGACGTCGAACATGCCGGCCCGCTGGCGCACCGCCTGGTGCTCCTCGATGATGCCGGCATACTGGACGGGCATCTCCCAGCCGGCGAAGGGCACCATGCGGGCGCCCAGGCGGCGGTGTTCCTCATACAGGGGGGTGCGGAGCAGCTCCCCCTCCCTCATGGCCCTAGCCTTCCAGCGGCTGCCAGCGGCGTCGTCCCTCCTCCAGGCGGACGAGCCCCAGGCCCGGGTAGGGGGCGTGCGCCACCATGAGGATAGCCCGCTTCTCTATGGCCTTGCTGACGATGCGCCGCTTGGTCTCCATGTTCACCAGGGGGAGGACATCGAAGGCGGAGAGCCAGGCGAAGCGCTCCACCCCCACCGGGTGGTGGGTCAGGTCGCCGGTGTGGATGAGCATCTCCCCCTCCGATTCCACCTCCACGATGATGTGGTGGGGCGTGTGGCCAGGGGCGGGCACCATCCGTATCCCGGGCGCTATCTCCGCCTCCCCCTCCACCACCTCCACCAGACGGGCCTCCTCCAGGGGCTCCAGGTGCTCCGGGAAGTAGGCGGAGCGGGTGCGCTCATTCAGGTGGTGGGCGTCCTCCCACTCCCCCTTCTGGACGAAGTAGCGGGCCCTGGGGAAGGTGGGCACCAGCTTCCCCTCTTCCAGGACGGTGTTGTTGCCGCAGTGGTCGAAGTGGAGGTGAGAGTTGACGACGGCTATGACCTCGTCTCGCCGGATCCCTTCCTTGGCCAGCTCCTGCAGCAGGATGCCCGCCTGGTCCGTCCGCATCCCCACCGGGGCACGGCCCTTGTTGCCGATGCCCGTCTCCACCAGCACGACCCCTTTCTCCGTGCGGATGGCCAGGCAGTTGAGGCCCATGGGTATGCGGTGCTGGTCGTCTATCTGGTCCTTGACCAAGGGCTCCCACATGACGCGGGGCACCGCCCCGAAGACGATGCCGGCATCGATCCAGAAGGTGCCGTCGGACACCGCCAGCAGTTGGAGCTTGCCCACTCGGAACCAGGTCCCCATAAACTACCTCCGGAGGGCGTTGACGGCCTCAAGATACGGCCCGCCCGTGGCCTCGTCAAGCCGTTTGCCGGGAACGGCTTTCGGGGCCTATAATGAGGCCGCCCGCTAGTGAGCGCAAAAGGGAGGACAGGCCAGGTATGGGGACGCCATATGCCTACTTCCGGCGGCAGTTTATGCCGTTATCGGAGGCCAAGATCGGCATCATGACCCACGCCCTCCATTACGGCACCGCCGTATTCGAGGGCATCCGCGGCAACTGGAACGAGGAGGAGCGCCAGATATACCTCTTCCGTATGCCGGAGCACTACCGTCGCCTCCGCCAGAGCTGCCGCATCATGATGATCGATTTCCCCTACACCGACGAAGAGCTTCACTCCATCACCACCCGCCTGGTGGAGCTGAGCGGCTTCGAGGAGGACGTCTACGTCCGCCCCCTGGCCTACAAGAGCTCGGAGGCCCTGGGCGTCCGGCTGCACAACCTGGAGGACGACTTTCTGGTCTTCGTCACCCCCTTTGGCCCCTATCTGGACCTGGAGAAGGGGGCCCGTTGCTGCACCTCTAGCTGGCGCCGCGTGGAGGACACCGGGATACCGGCCCGGGGCAAGATCACCGGCATCTATGCCAACTCCGCCCTGGCCAAGACGGAGGCCAACCTCAGCGGCTTCGACGAGGCCATCATGCTGGACGAGCGGGGCCACGTCTCCGAGGGAAGCGGCGAGAACGTCTTCATCGTCATGGACGGCGTCCTGGTGACCCCGCCCGTCTCCGATAATATCCTGGTGGGCATCACCCGCAACACCGTCATCACCCTGGCCAAAGAGGAGCTGGGGATCGAGACGGTGGAGCGTCCCATAGACCGCAGCGAGCTCTATGTGGCCGACGAGTGCTTCCTCACCGGCACGGCCGCCCACCTCACGCCGGTGGTGGAGCTGGACCACCGGCCCATCGGCGATGGCAAGCGGGGGCCCATCACCGCCAAGCTGCAGGAGCTCTACTTCCAGGTCATCAGAGGGAAGCACCCCAAGTACGCCCACTGGTGCACGCCTTGCTATTCGAGGGTGAAGGCCTAGAGGCGAGCATAGAGCGTCCCCCCGCTCTGACGGGCACCCTGGTAGGGGGAGGCCTGGCGGCGGCGTCCCTGGGCCTGGCCCTGGCTGTGGCCCTTCAGGCCAGCCGCTGGCCCATATCCCTGGAGGCGTTCCTGGGCTATGCGGCAGCGGCGGCCCTGGCGGCGGTGGCCGCCCTCTTCGCCTTCTGGGCCTACGCCTCCTATACCCTGCGCTACGTCCTGGCCCCGCAGGGTCTGGCCGTGCGCTTCGGTCTCACCTGGCACGTGGTCCCCTGGCCGTCCATCAGGGAAGTGGCCAAGGGGAGGCCGGAGCTGCGGCTGGACGGCCTTCGCTGGTGGGGCCTCTGCGTAGGCCGGGCCGAGGACGAGGGCCGCAGGCCCCTCCTCGCCTTCGCCACCAGATGCTCCCCGGAGAGGCTGGTCCTGGTGCGGGCGGCCAGGGCCACCTATCTCCTCTCGCCCCGCGACCCGGAGCGGTTCCTGGCGGAGGTGGCCCGGTTCCTGCAGCGGCGCTCCCGTGCCGGCCAGCCCGCCCGCGAGCACCTGCGCCGGCCCTGGCTGGCGGCCCACCCCATCTGGGGGGACCGCGTCGCCCAGGGGCTGTTGCTGCTGGGGGCCGCCCTGAGCGCCGCCACCTTCGCCTACGTATTCGCCGTCTACGCTGGCCTCCCCGACGCCGTCAGCCTCCGCCTCTCCCTCCAGGGGGAGCCTGAGCTGGTGCCCAAGCGGGAGATGTTGGAGCTTCCCTTCACTGGCCTGGCCCTCCTGGGCCTGAGCACGGTGGCCGGGCTGGCCCTCCACTACCGGGAGCGAGCGGCTGCCTACCTCCTCTTCACCGGGGGAGCCCTCCTGCAGCCCCTCTTCCTGGCCGCCGCCGCCCTGGCGGTGGTCGGGGCGTAGGGAGGGGGCCATGCGTCCGCTGTTGTGCTGGCTGCTGGCGCCCCTGCTCCTCCTGGCTGCCTGTGGTGGCGGCGGGAGCGGTGGCGGCCTCTACGTGGCCCTGGGCGATTCCCTGACCGAGGGGGTGGGCGCCACCGATCCCGCCAGCAGGAGCTTCGTGGCGCTGGTCCATTCCGCCCTGGGCGACGACGTCGAGCTGCTGAACCTGGGCCACGCCGGCGATACCAGCAGCGACCTGATCAACCACGGCCACCTGGACGAGGCCGTCAGCGCCCTGGAGATGGCCGGCCAGCGGCAGGAGCGACGCCTGGTGACCATCACCATAGGGGGCAATGACCTTCTGAACCTCTATTCCCAGTTCGTCATCACCGGGCGCTGCCCCACCCTGGAGTCCCTCGCCCAGCGCAGCGAGTGCCGGAGCAGCCTGTCGGAGGCGCGCCAACGGCTGGAGGCCAATCTGGACACCATCCTGGGACGGCTACGGCAGGCTGCCCCTGATGCCGTCATCGTCGTCGTCACCCTGTACGACCCCTTCGGCGAGCGATTGGACCCTGGCACCCGGGCGCTGGTGGAGATGGCGCTGGAGGGAGGCTCCGGCTCCCCCATCGGGGACGGGATCAATGACATCCTGCGGGCCAAGGCCCAGGCCCATAACGCCCGGGTGGCGGACCTCTATCAGGCGTTTCAGGGCCGCAGCGGCCTCATCAGCGGCGACCTCATCCATCCCAACGACCAGGGCTACCGCGTCATCGCCGATACCGTCCTCCCGCTCCTGGAGTCCCGCTGACCATGACCGGCTACGATGTGGTGGTGGTGGGCGCCGGGCCGGCCGGCAGTACCGCCGCCTGGCTCCTGGCCAGGGCGGGCGCACGGGTCCTCCTGCTGGACAGAGCCTCCTTCCCCAGGGACAAGCCCTGCGGCGGCGGCGTCACCCTGCGGGCCGCCTCTCTCCAGGAGGTGGACATCTCGCCCGTGGTGGAGCGGACGGTCTTCGGCGCTCGCTTCTCCCTGCGCCTGGGCCCCCACTTCGACCGCTGGCATCCCCTGCCGCTCACCTACATGACCCAGCGGCGGCGGCTGGACGCCTTTCTGGCGGAGCAGGCGGCCGTCGCTGGCGCCCACTTCCATCCCGGGGAGCCCGCGACCGGGCTGGAGGTGGAGGGCGGCGGGGCCACGGTGCGCACGCCGCGGGACGCCTATCGGGCCGGGGTGGTCATCGGCGCCGACGGTGCCAATGGCCTGACCTCCCGCCTCCTGGGGGCCCGCCAGACCTACGCCGAGGCGGTGGCCCTGGAGGGTAACGTCCCCCTCCCGGACGCCGCCCTCGAGGAGTGGCGGGAGCTGGTGGGCCTGGACCTGGGCTACCTGGCCGGCGGCTACGGCTGGGTCTTCCCCAAGGACGACCACCTGAACGTGGGCGTCGGCGCCTGGAAGTACGCCGCCGCCACCCTTCGCCCTAAGCTGGTGGAGCTCTGCCAGCGCTACGGCCTTCCTGCCCATCGCCTATGGGGCCTGCGCGGCCATCACCTCCCCCTACGGCGTCCCTCGTCGCCCCTGCAGCGGGGCCCCCTCCTCCTGGTGGGTGACGCCGCTGGCCTGGTGGACCCCCTCTCCGGAGAGGGCATCCACATGGCCTTCCGCAGCGCCCGCCTGGCCAGCGAGGCCGTCCTGCGCTACCTGGAGGGTGCCGCCGGAGACCTTTCGCCCTACGAGCGGGCAGTAGAGCGCCTCATAGCGCCGGAGCTGGCCGCCTCCTGGCATCTCCACGAGCTCTTCCACTTCGCGCCGCCGCCCTACGTGGCGGCCCTGCGCCGCAGTCACCACTTCTGGCGACTCTTCTGCCACCTGATCCGGGGCGAGGCTACTTACCAGGGGCTGCTGCGTCTCCTGGGGCCGCTACGGCCTCTGGTGGGCTTCTACAGCCGCTGGGCGCGCTCCCTGCGCGAGCGTCGGCTCAGGAGCGTCCTGGGCAACCTCTGACGCCCGGCGCCCCTCTGCTGTCGAAGGAGACAGCCATGGCCAGCGTCATCC
>BEIB01000035.1 GCA_002898615.1 bacterium HR25
TGCAGCTCCGAGAGCACCCATCGGTCCAGGAGGCTGGGCTCGCCGGGCCCGGCCGTGGTGGGGTCGAACCCGTCCAGGTTGGCGTAGGTGACGAAGAAGGCGTAAGTGTTCCAGAGGGTCAGCAGGAAGCGCCGCAGCGATTCCCCCACCAGGTTGGCCGAGAAGCGGCGGGGCACCCAGGGGGGCGAGGCGGTGAACATGTACCAGCGCACGGCGTCCGCACCGTGCGCCTCGATGACCGGCCAGGGCTCCACCACGTTGCCCCGCGACTTGCTCATCTTCTCGCCCTTCTCGTCCAGGATCAGCTCCAGGCAGAGGCAGTTGCGGTAGCTGATGGAGTCGAAGAGCAGGGTGGAGAGGGCATGCAGGGTATAGAACCAGCCCCGCGTCTGGTCCACCGCCTCGCAGATGTAGTCGGCGGGGAAGGAGCGCTGGAACTGTTCCTGGTTCTCGAAGGGATAGTGCCACTGGCCGTAGGGCATGGCGCCGGAGTCGAACCAGACGTCCATCACCTCGGGCACCCGGCGCATCGTCCCCTGGCAGCGGTGGCAGCGCAGCAGCACCTCGTCCACGTAGGGACGGTGCAGATCGTCCAGGCGCTCCACCGCCTCCCGGTCGATGGCCTCCTCCCGCAGCTCCGCCACCGAGCCGATGCAGCGCCGCTCGCCGCAGCCCTGGCACTCCCAGATGGGCAGAGGGATGCCCCAGTAGCGCTCGCGGGAGACAGCCCAGTCCACGTTGTTCTGGAGCCAGTTGCCGAAGCGTCCCCACTTGATGTGCTCCGGGTACCACTGGATCTCGGCGTTCAGGGCCACCAGCCGCTCCTTGCGGGCCGTCGTCTTGATGTACCAGGTGGGCTTGGCATAGTAGAGGAGCGGGGTGCCGCAACGCCAGCAGAAGGGGTAGGTGTGGCGTAGCACCTCCCGCCTCAGCAGGAGGCCTCGCTGGGCCAGCTCCTCCATGATGCGCTCGTCGGCCTCCTTCACGAAGAGGCCGGCGAAGGGCCCACCCGTGAACTCGCCCCGCGTGTCCACCGGCTGCAGGAAGAGGAGCCCCTCCTCCTTCCCCAACTGGAAGTCCTCCCCGCCGAAGGCGGGGGCGATGTGGACGATCCCCGTCCCGTCCGTGAGGGAGACGAAGTCCGCCGCCACCACCGTGAAGGCCTTCGCCACTCCCTCTACCGAGGACGCCGGGGCCAGCCTCCCCTCCTGCCCCTGGTCGAACCACAGGGGGGGCGTCCCCCAGGAAGGGGCATCGTACAGCGGCTCGTAGCGGAGGCCCACCAGCTCCCGGCCGCTCAGCGTGCCCAGCAGCCGGTAGTCGTCCAGGACGGACCCCAGCAGGGCGCTGGCCAGGACCAGCGCCTCCCCCTGGTGCTCCACCAAGGCGTACTCCGCCTCCGGGTGGACGGCCAGGGCCGTGTTCCCGGGCAGCGTCCAGGGTGTGGTGGTCCAGGCCAGCAGGAAGACCGGCCGCTCCCCGGCCAGGTGGACCAGCTGGCGGCGGGACTCCTCCCTCAGCCGGAACTTCACCCAGATGGAGGGGTCGGGCGTGTCCTCCCGGTAGCCCTGGGCCACCTCATGGTCCGAGAGGGCGGTGCCGCAGCGAGGGCAGTGCGGCACGGAGCGGTAATCCTGGTAGACCAGCCCCCGCTCCCACAGCGTCTTCACGATCCACCAGCAGCTCTCGATATACTCGTTGCGGTAGGTGACGTAGGCGTTCTCCATGTCCAGCCAGAAGGCGATTCGCTCCGTCAGTGCCTCCCACTCCCGCAGGTAGCGCATCACGTTCTCCCGGCAGCGTCGGTTGAACTCGGCGATGCCGATCCTCTCGATCTCCGCCTTGCTGGTGATGCCGAGCTGCTTCTCCACCTCCAGCTCCGCCGGCAGGCCGTGGGTGTCCCAGCCGGCGCGCCTGGGCACGCGGTAGCCCTGCATCGTCTTGTAGCGGACGATGACGTCCTTGAAGACGCGGGCCAGAACGTGATGGATGCCAGGGCTGGCGTTGGCGTAGGGCGGCCCCTCGTAGAAGGTGAACTGGCGCTCTTCCGGCCGCTGCTCTATGCTCTTGCGGAAGATGTCCCGCTCCCGCCAGAAGCGAAGGATTTCCTGCTCTAGCTCAGGGAAACGGACCCGGCTGGAGACTGGCTGGAACACGGCCCTCAACCCTCCAAGTGGAGCATCCCCGCCTCTTACGCCGTAAGGCCCGTCCTGGTAGAGGACGGGCCTCCTGTCCGGCGGGGAAAAACGAGACCGTCACTCCCCAGTGTAGCCATCACCCGTCCGAAGCGTCAAACGGCCGTCAGCGCCATCGGTGGACCGCCTCGCGGAAGCGGGCCCGTAGCTCCGCCCTCTGTTCCTCGTCCAGCAGATCGCCGAAGAAGGCGAGCCGCTCCTCCAGGTAGGCCAGGGCGGAGGCCCGATCCGTCACATCGTCGCAGGCGACCGCCTCCCGCAGCAGGCCCTCCGCCAGGCGGGACAGCTCTCCCCGGACAAGGCGGCGCAGCCGCTCCCTGGCCGCCTCGCCCTGGCCAGGGCCTGCCCGCTCCTCCGCCAGCCCCCACCGTCCCAGGAGCCGCGCCAACTGGGCCATCGCCTCTTCCTGCATCGCCATGGGTAGACACTCAGGGTCTCAGACCGTATGATAGCCTCTTAGGAAAGAGAGGGGGATACACTTGGCCGTCGATTCCGCAGCCAAGGCGCACCGTCAGTCCTTAAAACGGCGCCAGCGCAACCGCGCCGTCAAGAGCTTCACCAAGACGATGCTCAAGAAGGCGGAGGAGGCGCTCGCCTCTGGCGATGCCCAGGCTGCCCAGGAGGCGGTCCGGGCGGCCATCAGCGCCCTGGACAGGGCCGCCAAAAAAGGAGTCCTCCACCCCAACAACGTCGCCCGCCACAAGTCCCGGCTGGCCTCCCGCCTCAACGCCCTGACGGGGGCCCGCACCGGCGGCGCCTAGCCCTGCGGACGCCAGCCTGTCGAGGCCATCCGTGGCCCAGCCCCTGGACGTGACAGCCCTGCGGGCCCAGCTCCCCGGCCTGGAGGGGTTGGTCTATATGAACACCGGCTGGCAGGGTCCCACCCCGCAGCCCGTCCTCCAGGCGGTAGCGGAGGCTCTGGCGGAAGAGGCAGCGGCCCCCACGGCACCCCCCGTCATGGAGAGTCGCCTCGCCCTCGTCGCCCGGGCGCGGGAGGCGGTGGCCGCCCTCATAGGCGCCTCCCCGGAGGAGGTCTCCCTCCAGGAGAACACCACCGCCGGCATCAACCTGGTCCTCTGGGGGCTAGACCTGCGCCCCGGGGACGAGGTGGTCACCACCTCGGTGGAGCACCCCTCCGTGGCCGTCCCCGTCCTCTACGCCCAGCGACGCCGCGGCATCGTCGTCAGGACGGTCATCCTGGACGCCTCCCTCTCGCCGCAGGAGGTGCTGGAGCGTTTCGCCGCCCAGATGGGGCCCCGCACCCGCCTCCTGGCCCTCAGCCAGGTCAGCTACCGCACCGGCCAGCTCCTGCCCATCGCCGAGCTGGCCCGGATGGCCCACGCCGCCGGTGCCCTCATTCTGGTGGACGCCGCCCAGTCGGTAGGGCAGATACCGGTGGACGTCCGCTCTCTGGACTGCGACTTCTTCTCCTTCCCCGGCCACAAGTGGCTGCTGGGCCCCGCCGGCACCGGCGCCCTCTACGTACGGCGGGACCTCGTCCCCCCGCTGGAGCCGCCCCTGGTCTCCCACCGCGCCGTCCTGGACTACGACATCGTCGCTGGCCGCCTCGATCCCTGTCGGGACGACATCGCCAAGTTCGAGCTCACCACCCGCAGCGTCCCCCTCCTGGCGGGACTGGTGAAGGCCATCGAGCTTTACCTGGGCCTGGGGCCAGAGGCGGTGGCGGAGCGCTGCCGCCGTCTGGCCGACCTAGCCTCCCGGCTGCTGGCGGGTATACCCCGTCTCCAGCTCCTGAGCCCGGCCCCGGGAGCGGTGCGGTCCGGCCTCGTCTCCTTCCGCGTGGAGGGGATGGACGCCTGGGGCCTCACGGCCGCCCTCTGGGAGAGGGGGCGGGTGGTGGCCCGCACCCTCCCCGTGGTGGACGGCGTCCGACTCTCCCTCCATGCCTTCAACACGGAGGAGGAGGTGGAGAGGACGGCCGCCCTGGTGGAGGAGCTGGTCCGCACCGGCCTCCCCTCATCGGCCTCCTCCCCGGAGCGGGATGCGATGTCCGAGCTCTAGGGCATATGGACGGCGGCGCCCGCCGGGTGCTATTCTAAGCGCATCCTAGACGAGCAACCGCTAAGCTACGGAGGGACGTCATGGCCCAGGAACGGCCTCTTCCCACCTCCGTCCGTGAGGCTATGGAGCGTATGCCGGACGCCTTCCATGCCGAGCGTGCGCAGGGGGTAACCGCCGTCATCCAGTTCAACTTTACGGGGGCCGAGCCCGGCAACTGGACCGTCACCATAGACCAGGGCCAGTGCCGTGTCCAGGAAGGGACGGCGGACAACCCCCAGGTCACCATCTATACCCCTTCCGAGGTCTGGCTGAAGATCGTGCGGCGAGAGATGGACGGCGCCTCGGCCTTCATGAGCGGCCAGCTCACCTTCAGCGGCGACCTGAACGTCCTGATGCGGCTTCAGGACTGGTTCGGCTAGGGGGTTCCGTCTAGCCGCCGCTGACCAGGGTGCGGGCGTCCGTCCCCAGCAGCACGATGATGTCGGCCGGGCCGTTCACCGGCGCCGGCGCCTGCGCGGGGTCGCTCACCACACGGTCGCCGGAGAGGCCGAGCCATTCCGCCAGCTTGCGGGCCGTGTACTGCTTGCCCCCCAGGTTGTAGATGACCGTCCGCGCCACGCCGCTGTTGGGGCTGAGGGCCGTGGAGACCCGGTCCTCGGGCAGCCCCTTCCCCATCAGCAGCCCTGACACCTGGGTGGCCAGACCCGGTATGCCCGCCCCGTTCTGCACCTCGATGCGGGCCGCCTCCGCCTCCACCTGCCCGTCCAGGAAGAGGCGGGCCACTATCTGCTGCACCTTCTCCTCATCCCAGCCCAACACTGAGGCGCCGTCGTCAGTGACGAAGCTGTAGACGGCGTCCCTCAGGGAGAGCATACGCACTCGCTCCAGAGGGATCTCCCTCGCCTTCAGGGCCAGCCCCAGCGCCCGGGCGGCGCTCACGTCCGTCTTCACCGAGTTGTTGAACTGGTCGTACAGGGACTTGACGCGGCTGGGGTTGGTGAGGATGCCCAGGCTCGTCGCCTTCTGGAAGATGGCCAGCATCACCTGTTGCTGCCGCTCGATGCGGCGCAGGTCGTCGGAACCGTAACGGATGCGGGCGTAAGCCAGGGCGTGCCAGCCGTCCATCTGCTGGGGGCCCGGCTCGAACTCCACGAACTGATAGGGACAGCGGTTGCAATCGTTATAGGCCGGGTCGTACACGTACTCCGGCACATCCACCTCTATGCCACCGAGGGTGTCTACGATCTCCACGAAGTTCTGGAAGTCCAGAATCACATAGTGGTCTATATTGATGCCGAAGTTGTGTTTGATGGTGTCCTTGATGAGGGCGATGCCTCCGCCCGGGTAGTTAACCACCCCGGCCTCGCCGAACTCGTAGGCCACGTTGATGCGTTGAGGGAAGAAGCCGCCGCGTCCGTCCGGTATCTCCACCCAGAGGTCGCGGGGTATGCTCAGCACCCCCGCTGTGTTGCTGTAAGGGTCGATGGAGACTATGGCCACCGTATCGGTGCGGGTGGCGGCGTTGGGCGGGTCATCGGGCCGGCGGTCCAGCCCCAGCAGGAGGACGTTGATGCGCTGTTCGATGGTGGCCGCCTCCGGCTCGTCGCCGGCGTCCACCCCCGGCAGCATGCCCAGCGGCCCCAGCTTGAGCTGATTGCCGGGGAGGAAGTAGTCGTCCAGGCGGGAGGCCACGGCCAGCACCCCGTAGAAGGTCAGCATGGCGAAGAGGGCGATGCCGAAGACCACCAGAGGGCTGTAGCGGCTGCCCTCGCCGGCGCTGTTCCTGCTGGCTGGTCGGCGCGGCGCTGACGTGCTCATGTCTGGGAGAGGCTCCCCACGCCGCCCGGTACGGGCGTCCCCAGCGGGGACACCCCCAGCCGCGCCTCCACCTCTACCACCTGGCCCTGACGAAGGAAGATACGGGGGACGCGCAGGCCGATGCCGCACAGGATCTCATAGCTGATGGTACCGCACGCCTCGGCGATCTCGTCTGCCGTTATCTGCTCCATCCCTTGTTTCCCAATGATCACTACTTCATCTCCTATCTGTACACCAGGGACCTCGGTGACGTCCACCATGCACATGTCCATGCAGATACGTCCGACGATGGGCACCCGTCGCCCTCGCACCAGCACCCAGCCCCGATTGGACAGGAGACGGGGCAGGCCGTCGGCGTAGCCGCAGGCCACCAGGCCGATGGTGCTGGGCCGTTGCGCCCGCCAGGTGCGACCGTAGCTCACCGATTCACCGGGCTTGAGGCGGGTCAGGCGGAGGAGGCGGCTCTTGAGGCTCAGCACCGGCCGCAGCCCGGCGCTGTCGCCGATGCCTCGCGGCGAATACCCGTAGAGGCCGATGCCCGGCCGCACCATCTCCAGGCTCATCTCGGGCATGTCCAGGATGGTGGCCGTGTTGGAGACGTGGCGCATCGGCACCCAGTCCAGCCGCCGGGCCACCGTCAGGAAGGCGCGGTACTGCGCCAGGGTGAAGGTCTTGTCCCCCTCCTCGGCGCTGGCGAAGTGGGTGAAGAGCCCCTCCACCTTCAGAGCGCCCACCTCCCGCAGGGACTCCGCCAGGGCGATGGCCTCCTGCGGCCGCAGGCCGTAGCGGTTCAGCCCCGTGTCCACCTTGATGTGGACGGGCTGCACCGTTCCCACCTCGTGGGCGGCCCGCGCCAGGGCCAGCGCCATCTCGCGGTCGGCCACGGTAGGGGTCACTCTCAGCTCCACCAGCCGGCGCGCCTGCCTGGGGTGGCTGGCTCCCATCACCAGGATGGGGGCCTCCACGCCAGCCCGGCGCAGCTCCTCCGCCTCCTCCAGACAGATGACGGCCAGGCCATCGGCCCCCGCCTGCAGAGCGGCCCGGGCCACCCCCACGGCGCCGTGGCCGTAGGCGTTGGCCTTCACCACCGCCAGGAGCTGCGCCCCCTGCACCCGTCGCTTCAGGGCCTGGACGTTGCTGGCGAGGGCGTCCAGGTCTATCTCCGCCCACAGGGGACGTCCCGACCAGGGAAGGGCTTCCGACTCGTAAGCCACAGACTCACCTCTACCTAGAGTTAACGCCTCCGGTAGGCGCGAGGTTCCTCTCGTGGCCGTGAGAAGGGAGGCCCTTCGCCCTCGCGGCGCTTCCTGCCCGACAGTTGTCGGGCGGCCTCCCCTAGGGTACCAGCGCCCATTCCTCGGGGAGGCGGTAGCGGAAGACCCGCCGCGTGAAGCCCTCGCCGTCGAAGACCCGTGCGTAGCCGGAGCGCTTTATCTCCCGGTAGGTGTTGACGATCTGGATGATGCGCTTGGCCCGCAGATTGAAGACCACCGCTCCCGCCTTCACCGGCCGCAGGCTGGCCTCCTGCGTGTCCTCGTCCACTACCCGGAAGACGGGCTGCTGGTGAGGGGGCAGGCTGCGCAGGGCGGCCCGGATGGCCTCACGGCTCTCCGGCGTGTTCTGCTCGTCAAAGACGGCCAGGCCGGAGAGGACGTAGTCCTTGAGGTTGCGGTAATAGTTCTCCGCCCCGTCCAGGAGCTCCTCCACGGAGGAGGGGTTGTTGGCGCAGGCGGCCACCAGGGCTGGCAGGACATCGGCGTGGGCAATGAAGCTGACGGCCCCCTTCTCGTCTATTACGGTGCAGCGGATGACGTCCATGGGAGGCTCACCCCGGGGGCCGGGCGGTCCGGCTACAGGGTAACACCGGCTATAGGGGCTGTCAACGAGGGCCGGTTTGACCCTCCCGACAGCGGGACTTATAATGGGCCATGCCTCGCCTGTAGGGACGTTCCTGGTGGCGTAAGGAGGCACTCTTGCCCAAGCGTACCTATCAGCCCAAGAACCGGCGTCGCCAGCGGCGGCATGGCTTCCTGGCCCGCAACCGGACCAGGAGCGGACGGGCCGTCCTCAAGCGGCGACGCCTCAAGGGGAGGTGGCGGCTCGCCGTCTAAGGGGGCCGTGGCCAGGCTGATACGGCTCCGCGGACGCCGCGCCTTTGATGAGGTCTTCCGACGGGGCCGCGCCTACAGCGATGACCTTCTGGTGGTACGAGTCCTGCCCAACGGCCTGCCCTACAACCGGTTCGGCTTCGTCGCCGGCAAGCGGGTCGGTAAGGCTGTGGTGCGCAACAAGGTGAAGCGTCGTCTGCGGGAGGGGATACGCCTCATGGAGTTGCGCCCCGGCTGGGACATAGTCGTCATCGCCCGCCCGGCCGCCGCCGCTGCCGATTACCACACCCTGAAGCGCTCGGCCCTGCGCCTCCTCTCGCGGGCGGGGGTGGCCCCCGCCTCCGGGTGAGGCGGGCAGCGAACGATGAAACGGATAGTCCTGACGGGCATCACCTTCTACCAGCGGTGGGTCTCCCCCCTGAGGCCCCCCTCCTGCCGCTTCTTGCCCACCTGCTCCCAGTACGGCCGGGAGGCGGTGGAGCGGCACGGCGTCCTTAAGGGAGGGCTTCTCACGCTCTGGCGGCTCCTCCGCTGTCATCCCTGGCACCCCGGTGGATACGACCCTGTCCCCTAGCCACCGAAGAGGACCGCGCGCCGGCCGCCGCACGGGCGTCCTGGCGGCCCTGGCTGTCATCGCCCTGGGGGCAGTGGCCAGCGGCTGTGCCCAGGTGGCCAGCCCCGTGGGCTGGGCGCCCCCGGTGCCCGCCCAGCAGCAGGTCATCGTCAGCCTGGAGGCGGGACGCCTCAGCGCCCTGGAGGCCGGAAGCTGGCGACAGCTCTGGCGCTTCCCCGAGTCCGACAGCCGCTGCCCGGACGCCGAGACGGGCGAGGAGGTGGGCGACCTGCGCCTCCAGGCCATATACGGCGCCCCTGTGGTCACCGCCAGCACCGTCTACCTGGGCGCCTACGACAGCCGCGTCTATGCCCTGGACCGCCAGACGGGCGACTGCCTCTGGACCTTCGATACCGGCGGCCCCATCATCGGCGGCCTGGCCCTGGACGAGACGGCCGGCATCCTCCTCGTCCCCTCGGACGATGGCCGCGTCTACGGCCTGGATCCGGCCACCGGTCGCCCCAGGCCGGGCTGGCCCTTCCAGACCGGCAAGGGCGTCTGGGCGCGGCCCCTCATCGACCAGGGCGTGGCCTACATCGTCTCTCTGGACCGCCACCTCTACGCCGTGGATCTGGCCACGGGGCGGGAGCTCTGGCGTTACGAGGCCAGAGGGGGCCTCATCTCCGACCCCGTCCTGGCCGATGGCCTCCTCTTGGTTGGCGGATTCGACCGCAGGCTTTACGCTATTGATGTGAGGACGCGCGCTCCCGCCTGGGCCGAGCCCTTCCGCGCCGACAACTGGTTCTGGGCCGCCCCCGTGGTGGCCGGGGGCACCGTCTACGCCGCCAACCTGGACGGCCGCCTCTATGCCCTGCGGCTGAC
>BEIB01000036.1 GCA_002898615.1 bacterium HR25
ATCTCTACCTTGAGCTTGGCCATGACAGCTCCCTAGACGGCGGCCTCCTTGGCCATGCGCTCCGCCTGCTCCGCCGCCTCGTCTATGGTCCCCACCATGTAAAACGCCTGCTCAGGCAGGTGGTCCCACTTGCCCTCCAGGATCTCCTTGAAGCCCCGCACCGTCTCCCGGATGGGGACGTAGCGGCCCGGCCGGCCAGTGAAGGCCTCCGCCACGAACATGGGCTGGGAGAGGAAGCGCTGGATCTTGCGGGCCCGCATAACCGTTATCTTGTCCTCCTCCGAGAGCTCCTCCATCCCCAGGATGGCGATGATGTCCTGCAGGTCCTTGTAGCGCTGGAGGACTCGCTGCACCTCGCGGGCCACCGTGTAGTGCTCGTCTCCCACGATGCGGGGGTCCAGGATGCGGGAGAAGCTGGCCAGGGGGTCCACCGCCGGGTAGAGGCCCTGCTCGGCGATGGAGCGCTCCAGGGCGATGACGGCGTCCAGATGGCCGAAGGTGGTGACAATGCCCGGGTCGGTGTAGTCATCGGCGGGGACGTAGATGGCCTGGAAGGAGGTGATGGAGCCGCGGCGGGTGGAGGTGATGCGCTCCTCCAGCTCGCCCATGTCGGTGGCCAGGGTGGGCTGATAGCCCACGGCCGAGGGCATGCGGCCCAGAAGGGCCGAGACCTCCATGTTGGCCAGGATGTAGCGGTAGACGTTGTCGATGAACAGGAGGACGTCCTGTCCCTCCACGTCGCGGAAGTACTCGGCCATGGTTACGCCGGTGAGGCCCACGCGCGCCCGCACGCCGGGCGGCTCGTTCATCTGGCCGAAGACCAGCACCGTCTTGTCGATGACACCGGAGGCCCGCATCTCGTGCCAGAGGTCGTTCCCCTCGCGGGAGCGCTCGCCCACGCCGGCGAAGACGGAGAAGCCGCCGTGCTCCGTGGCGATGTTGCGGATCAGCTCCATGATGATGACGGTCTTCCCCACGCCGGCGCCGCCGTAGGCGCCCACCTTGCCGCCCCTGGTGAAGGGGGCTATGAGGTCTATCACCTTGAGGCCCGTCTCCAGCACCTGGGGAACGGTGGTCCGCTCCTCCAGGGGTGGCGGCGGTCGGTGGATGGGCCAGCGCTCCTCGGCCCGCACCTCCCCCAGGTTGTCCAGGGGCTCCCCCAGGACGTTGAAGAGGCGGCCCAGACAGGCCCGCCCCACCGGCACGGCGATGGGCGCCCCGGTGTCCACCGCCTCGGCGCCGCGGCGGAGGCCGTCGGTGCTGCCCATGGCCAGGGTGCGCACCCAGTTGTTGCCCAGGTGCTGCTCCACCTCGGCCACCAACTTCGCCCCGTTTCCGGCGTCGATCTCGATGGCGTTGTTGATCTCCGGCAGCTCCTCCGGCGGGAACTCCACGTCCACCACCGTGCCGATGATCTGTACTACGCGTCCCCGTGTTCCCTTGGCCATCTACCTTGCCCCCTTCTGAGGTAGGTCTTCGCTCCTCTAGGCGCGGGAGGCGGCCAGCGCCTCCACGCCGCTGGTGATCTCCAGTAGCTCCTTGGTGATAGTCTCCTGGCGCGCCTTGTTGTAGACCAGGGTCAGCTCGCGGATCAGCTCGTTGGCGTTGTCGGTGGCGTTACGCATGGCCACCATGCGGGCGGACTGCTCGCTCGCCACCGCCTCCAGCACCGCCTCGTAGACCTGACGCTCCACGTAGCGAGGCAGGAGCTCCGCCAACACCGTCTCCCGGTCCGGCTCGTAGATGTAGTCTATCCCCCAGGTGGCCGCCTCCTGGGGCGGCTCCACGGGCAGGAGCTTCACCACCTCAGGCCGCTGCACCGTGGTGCTGACGAAGAGGGGGTAGAGGACATAGACCTCGTCCACCTCGCCGTTGATGTAGTCCTGGATGGCGATCTGGGCGATAGGACGGACGTCCTCATAGGCGGGGCGGTCGCCCAGGCCGATGAACTCGGCCACCACGTTCTGCCCCAGGCGACGGAAGAAGTCCCGCCCTTTGCGCCCCACGGCGACGATGCGCACCGGCCTACCCTGCTCCAGGACGAACTGGCCGGCCCTTCGGTTCATGTTGGTGGGGAGGCCGCCGCAGAGGCCGCGGTCCGGGGTGATGAGGATGAGCTCCACGGCCCGCACTTCGGGGCGGCGCTGCAGCAGCGGGTGGAGCCGCTCCGGCTCCATGAGGGGGATGGTCTCGGCCAGGTCGGCTATGACCCAGCGCAGCCGCTCGGCGTAGGGGCGGGCGGCCAGGGCGGCCGCCTGGGCGCGCCGCATCTTGGAGGCGGCTACCAGCTCCATCGCCCTGGTGACCTTGGCGATGTTCTGGACGGAGCGGATGCGTCGACGGATCTGCCTCAGGCTAGCCATGGCCGGACAGGTGCTCTAGCGCCCGGTGAAGCGGGGCTCCCGCTTCTCCACGAAGGCGCGCGCTGCCTCCTTGTGGTCCTCGCTGGCCATGGTCATGGCCTCCAGCAGGGTGGAGGTGTCCATGGCCAGATTGACGCTGTCCCGCAGCCACTTGTTGAGGGCGAACTTGGTCCACTGGATGGCCTTGCGGGGGCCGTTGGCCAGCCGCCGCGCCAGGTCGAGGGCGGTGGGCATGAGCTGGTCCGGCGGGACCACGTGGTTCACCAGACCGATGCGCTCCGCCTCTCGGGCGTCCAGCAGGGTGCCCAGCATCAGGTGCTCCTTGGCGCGGTTGATGCCCACCAGGAGGGGCCAGATGGGGACGCCACCGTCCCCGGCCACCAGCCCCATGCGGACGTGGGTATCGCCGATGCGGGCGCCCTCCGCCATGACGACGATGTCGCAATAGAGGGCGATGGTGGCGCCCAGCCCCGCCGCCGGCCCGTTGACGGCGGCGATCATGGGCTGCTCCACCTCCAGCATGTTGAGGATGAGGCGTCGCGCCCGCCCCAGAGGCAGGGAGGCGCCGCCGCCCAGCGCCTCGTCCAGGGTGCGGTCAGACATGGCGCGGGCGTCGCCGCCGGCGGAGAAGGCGCGGCCAGCTCCCGTCAGCACTATGGCCCCCACCTCGCGGTCCTCGTTGAGGTCCACGAAGACGTCCTCCAGCTCGCGGTGGAGGGCGGCGTGGATGGCGTTCAGCACCTCGGGCCGGTTGAGGGTGACGATGGCAACGTTGCCGTCCTTCTCTACCTTCAGGAACTGATAGCGGCTGTAGTCTACCATGGCTCCCCTCCTGCAAGAGACCTACGCTCTACCTGCTGACGGCGCTGACAGTGCCTCGTCCCTCCGAGTCTCATACCTCCTCAGTCCTGTCTACCTCCCGTCCTGACACGCCCCTAGTCTAGCCCATGTCGTGCCGGCCGGGGGAGACGGCCGCCCGCGCTCCCTCCTAGTAGGGCACCGTCTCCTTGAACTCCCGTATAGCCGCCCGCAGCGCCTCCTCGGTCTCCGGCGTCAGGTCCTTGCTCTCCTCGATGGCCTGGACTATCTCTGGGTGGTTGCTCTCCAGGAAGCGATGGAAGGCCACCTCGAAGTCCCGGACCTTGGCCACGGGGACGTCGTCCAGGTAGCCATGGATACCGGTGTAGATGATGGTGACCTCCTGCCACAGCTTCTGGGGCTGGAACTGGAGCTGCTTCAGGACCTCCGTCAGACGCTGTCCTCGCTCCAGCTGGCGGCGGGTGGCCACGTCCAGCTCGCTGGTGCCGAACTGGGCGAAGGCGGCCAGCTCCCGGTACTGGGCCAGGGAGAGACGGAGGCCGCCCGCCACCTTGCGCATGGCCCGTGTCTGGGCGGCACCGCCGACGCGGGAGACGGAGAGGCCGGCATTGATGGCGGGGCGGATGCCGGCGTTGAAGAGGTCCGTCTCCAGGTAGATCTGACCGTCGGTGATGGAGATGACGTTGGTGGGGATGTAGGCGGAGATGTCGCCCGCCTGGGTCTCGATGATGGGCAGGGCGGTGAGGGAGCCGCCGCCGTACTCCGGCGCCAGCTTGGCCGCCCGCTCCAGCAGCCGCGAGTGGAGGTAGAAGACGTCGCCCGGGTAGGCCTCGCGGCCGGGGGGCCGCCGCAGCAGGAGGGAGATCTCACGGTAGGCCCAGGCGTGCTTCGTCAGGTCGTCGTAGACGATGAGGGCGTCCCGGCCCTGCTCCATGAACTCCTCGCCCATGGCGCAGCCGGCGTAGGGGGCCAGGTACTGGAGGGCGGCCGGGTCGGCGGCGTTGGCCGCCACCACGATGGTGTGCTCCATGGCACCGTACTCCTCCAGGGTGGCCACCACCTGCGCCACCTTGGACGCCTGCTGGCCAATGGCCACATAGATGCACAGGAGGTCGCCCCCCTTCTGGGCGATGATGGTGTCCAGGCAGATGGCCGTCTTCCCGGTGAAGCGGTCGCCGATGATGAGCTCCCGCTGGCCACGGCCGATGGGGATCATGGCATCGATGGCCTTGATGCCGGTGTGGACGGGGGTGTTGACGCTCTGCCGCACCACCACGTTGGGGGCGATGCGCTCCACCGGGCGTGTCTTCTCGTAACGGATGGGCCCCTTGCCGTCCAGGGGGCGGCCCAGGGGGTCCACCACCCGTCCCAGGAGGCCTTCGCCCACCGGGACCTCGATGATGCGGCCGGTGCTGCGGACCTCGTCCCCCTCCTTGATGTGGGTGAAGTCGCCCAAGATGATGGCGCCTACCGTGTCCTCCTCCAGGTTCAGGGCGAGGGCCAGGGTGCCGTCCTGGAACTCCAGCACCTCGCTGTAGGCGCAGTTGCGCAGGCCATAGATACGGGCGATGCCATCGCCGGCCTCGACGACGACGCCCACCTCGGCCGCCGTGACGGTGGCGTCGAACTCCTCTATCTGGCGGCGGATGATAGACGCTATCTCCTCAGGTCTGACTGCCATGATTACCCCCTCTTTGCCCCGGACTATCCAGGGACGTCCCTACAGGGCGGGCCGTTCCCCGCCTGGCGCCAGGGCCAGGCCCCGCCAGGGGCCGCCCGGGCCGCCCCCTTCATCCCAGGATACCACCAGGCGGGCCGCGGTCTGCCTATACCCTCGCCTCCTCCAGTTGGCGGCGCAGGGCCAGGAGCTGGCTCCGCGTGCTGCCGTCAATGATGCGGTCGCCTATCTGGACCACCAGCCCGCCGATGATCCCTTCGTCCACCTCCGTCTCCAAGACGACGCGACGGCCCGTAAGCTGCTGCAATCGCTGGGCCAGCGCCTCCCTCTCCTCGTCGGTGAGGGGGACGGCCGTCTTCACCCGCACGTGGGCTATCCCCTGCTCTTCGTCCAGCATCTCCCGGTAGACCTGGGCGATCTGGGGGGCGAGGGCCGTCCGCCCCTTGGCGATGAGGAGCCTGGCCAGGTTGAGGACGTGACTGTCCAGGCCCCCCAGCCCTTCCTCCACCAGTTGCAGCTTGGTGGTGACGGGGATGCGGGGGCTCTCCATGAGGGCGGCCACGTCCGGGTGGCTGAAGAACTGGGCCATGGCGGAGAGGGCCTCCGCCCACTCCGCCATCTGCCCCCTTTCCTTGGCGATCTGGAAGACGGCTTCGGCGTAGCGTCGGGCTGCGGTCTGCCGGATCACCCTGTCCTGTCCCCTCCGCCGCCGTCAGGTAGGGCGGCCTGGGCCAGGGTCTCCTCGATGAGCCGCCGGTGGGCCTCCCTGTCCAGGCTCTGCCGGATCACCCGCTCGGCAGCACGGATCGTCAGGTCGGCGAACTCCCGCCTCAACTCGGCGATGGCGGCGTCCCGCTCCAGCTGGATCTCGCTGCGGGCCCGCGCCAGGAGCTGCTCCGCCTCCCGGCGGGCCTGCGCCCGCGCCTCCTCCTGGATGCGGTTGGCCACCTGCTGGGCCTGGGCCACCAGGGCCTGCCCCTCCTGGCGGGCCCGCTCCAGCTGGGCCTGCACCTCCTCCTCGGTGCGGGCCAGCCGGCGCTTGGCCTCCTCTGAGGCCTCCAGCCCTTCCTGGATGCGGCGTCTTCGCTCGTCCAGGTAGCGGAGGGCGGGCTTGTAGGCCAGGAAGTACAGCACCACCAGGAGGATAGTGAAGTTGATGAGCTGCGCCAGCAGGCTGGGCAGGTTGATGCCCAGGGCCCTGAGCCCTTCTACGAAGCCTTGCAGGAAGGGCAAAGGCATGCCTTCACATCCCCTCGCTCGCCTAGAAGACGAAGCCGATCATGACGGCCGTCACCAGGGCGTAGATGCCGATGGCCTCGGCGAAGGCCAGCCCCAGGATCATGTTGGTCTGGATGGCCGGCTGGGCCTCGGGGTTGCGCCCCAGTGCCTCCATGGCCCTCCCCACCAGGTTGCCGATAGCCAGCGCCGGGGCGATGGCCCCCACGCCCATGGCCAGGCCAGCCGCCAGGAAGCGCAGCCCCTCGTCTGAGAGGACGATGTTGGTCTGCTCCTGGGCGGCCACCCTCAGGGCGTCCGTCAGGGGTCCTGCTACGGCGAGGAACCAGTCCATCGGGCACCTCCTTGATGCATTAGTGGTGACTCGATCTCTCCGTTGACGCGGCCAGTGTCGGCGCTGCCTCGCCCATGTGCTCCTCCGCTCCCGCCTCACCATGGGCCTCGCCGTGGGAGACGGCCATGCTGCCGAAGACCAGCGTCAGCATGGCGAAGATGAACGCCTGGATGACCCCCACGAAGAGCTCCAGGCCGTAGAAGGGAAGGGTCAGGAGCAGGGGGGTCAGGAAGGTGAACATCAGGATGACCACTTCCCCGGCGAACATGTTGCCGAAGAGACGGAAGGTGAAGCTGATGATCCGCACCAGCTCGGAGATGAGCTCCAGGAAGCCCACGAAGGCGTCGATGGCGCCCTCGAAGATGAGGGAGGGCTTGAAGCTCAGGAGCCCCTGGCGCAGCCGGCGGAAATTGAAGAACTTGCTACCGTAGGCCCCCAGCCCCAGGGCGCTTATCCCCCAGAACTCCACGGCGATGGCGGAGGCCAGGGCCAGGGCCAGAGGGGTGTTGACGTCGGTGTTGAGGCTGCGCAGGAAGGGGAAGAACTCTCCCACCAGCTTCCCCTGGGAGGTCTTCTCCTCGATCTTGGCCGCCGCATCGGGCTCGTCCAGGTGGACGGCCTCGCCCTGCCAGTTGCCCACGCCGGAGAAGTCGGTGTAGGCGATGGTCAGGGGCCCGGCATCCAGCCGCTCCATGACGAAGGCGGTGCCCTCGTGGGGCTCCTCCTCGGCCGCCGTGGGCTCCACGTGCACCTCTTTGACGAGCCCTATGACGTTGAAGATAGGTGTCAGGGCGAACCAGTTGGCAAAGAGGATGAAGAAGAAGATGGTGGCCACCACGGGGAAGAAGCGCCGTCCGTTCTTCTCCCCCACCACATTGACCACCAGGTTGTAGAAGGCCTCGATGATGGCCTCCAGGACGTTCTGGGGGCCGCGGGGCACCAGCTCCCACCGGCGGGTCATCAGGAAGACGATGAGCACCATCAGCGCCACCACCACCCAGCCGGTGAGCATGGTGTTGGTGAGCTGGAAAAGCCCGAGGTCGGCCAGGACCTCGGGCCTGATCTGGATGTGGGGGCTGGGGCCTCGCAGGAAGACGAATCCCAGAATAGCCAGCAGGACGGCGCCCAGGGCTATCAGCCGACCGCGTCCCTTCATTTGCCTTCCGTATCGTCCTCAGGTCTTTTGGGTCTCAGCGCTTCGTTGAGCATCCGGTAGCTGCCCCAGAAGGCCACCGTGAGCCCCAGGAACAGCCCCGCCAGGGTCAGGGCCGGGCGCGTCCCCAGCCACGTGTCCAGCAACACTCCCCCACCGATACCCAGCGCTATGGACAGCGCCACGTACCAGCCCAGCCCCACCAGGCGCACCGTGGGCGGTAGCCGTCCCATCGCTAGCGCCCCGGGAGGCCGGCCACGTGAATTGTATCACGACCTCCCACTAAGGCCAACCCACCCTGCCCAACATTAAGCGTCCCCCTCCAGCGGGGGACGTCGCCTGATCTGCTGTGGGCCTCGCTGTCAGGACTCGGGACGCTGCTCGAAGTCGTCCAGGTCCAGGTTCTCGATCACTTCCCGGAAGGGAGAGAGCTTCTCCAGCTCCTCGGCCGTTATCTCCTTGGCGGCCTCGGCGCTCTTGCGCTCCCCTCCCTCCTCCAGGAGCTGGCCCTCCTCGTCCAGCCGCACCCCGGCCTTCTCGAGGACGGACTCTTCGGCGTAGATGGGGGAGAGGGTGCGCACCGCCAAGGCTATGGCGTCGCTGGGGCGGGAGTCTATCTCCAGCAGCCGCCCGTTGGTGTCCAGATAGATCTTGGCGTAGAAGGTGTCGTTGGCCAGGTCGTTGACGACGATGTAGCTGACGGTGGCCCCCAGCGCCTCGATGACGGAGCGGAGTAGATCGTGGGTCAGGGGACGGGCCACGGCCACCTCCTGCAGACGAACAGCGATGGCGTCCGCCTCAGCGGGGCCGATCCAGATGGGCAGGTACCTGTCGGCGTGCTTCTCCTTCAGGATGACGACGCGCTGGTAGTTCACCAGGCTGACCCGCACGCTGTCAACTACCATCTCGATCACGCCTTATCGCCCCCTGCACCAAGGGTGCACCGGCATTCTAGCCAAACCTGCCCGCCCTGTCAACCGAAGCGGGACGCCTTCGCGGTGGTCTCGTCTCCCCTTCCAGCAGGCTCAGGACGGCGATCCCCGTGACCGCGAAGGCGATGATGAGCATGACTATGGTGACCCCGGGCGGCCCCGCCAGGCTGTCCAGTATGTCCGTCAGGCCGCCTATGAAGAGGACGGGCAGGAGGGCCAGAAAGTTGGCCAGTATCGCCTGGAGGGTGAAGACGCGTCCCCGCATATGGGGCGGCGCCCGCTCGTGGAGGACGGTCTGGGCGGGGGCGTTGAGGAAGGCGTAGCTGAAGCCCAGCGGCCCGGCGAAGACCATCGTCAGGAGCTGAAGCAGGGAGAGGCCCAGCAGTCGCTCCGGGTGGAGGGGGTCCGGCGCCGCCGCCATGGCCACGGCCAGGGGCTGCACCAGGGCCAGGGCCAGTAGGCTGAGAGCGATCCCCAGCATCCCCGCCGCCACCAACTGGCTCTTGCTGAGCCGTCTGGCTGCCCAGGGGAGAAAGCGCAGCCCCACCAGGGCGCCGATGCCCGTGGGAGCGAAGACGAAGGCGGCGTTGTCCGGCGCCACGCCCAGGATATCGTCCATGTAGCGGGGTATCAGGGTAGCGAAGAGGAGAACCAGGGTCTGGCTGGTGGTGAGCTGGAGCAGGGCCAGCGCCGAGGGGCGATCCCGCAGCAGCAGGCCGATGACCTCCCGCAGCTCTCCCGGCATGTCCCGGAAGACAGGGAGGGTGCTGCGGGCGCCCGCCCCCACGCCGCGGCGGGCCAGCCCGAGGGCCAGAAGAGCGGAGCCCAGCAGCATCGCCCCGCCGGTGATGAACATCGCCTCTGCGCCGCGGTCCCCGCCCAGCTTCAGCGCCACGGGGGCGAGGAAGACCATCCCCAGCAACTGGGCCGCCGTCACCGTGAAGTTGTACAGGCTGTTCGCGCTCACCAGCCGCTCCTGGGGCACCAGCGCCGGTATC
>BEIB01000037.1 GCA_002898615.1 bacterium HR25
GGAGTTCGACACCGCCCTGGCGACGCGGGACGTCATGGGCAAGGTGAGCCGCCTGGGACGCATCCTGGGCCCCCGCGGCCTGATGCCCAACCCCCGGGCGGGGACGGTGGTGGAGCCAGAGGATCTGCCCCGCGCCATCCGTGACGCCAAGCAGGGGCGAGTGGAGTTCCGTCTGGATCGCACCGCCCTCCTCCATATACCCATAGGCAAGCTGAGCTTCCCCACGCAGGCCCTCCTGGAGAACCTGGCCGCCGTGGTGGAGGCCATCCAGCGCAACCGGCCCGCCGGGGCCAAGGGCCAGTTCATACGGGCCATGACCCTCAGCAGCACCATGGGCCCCGGGGTCAAGCTGGACCTGCCGGCCACCCTTTCCCTACCCTCCCTGGTGGCCGTATAATCTAGCCTGAACGCCGGGGCCAGCGCCCCGGCCCCGTGGAAGCCAGAGACAGCGGGTGCCATCACGGCCCAAACCCCGCGCTGCGGGGGCCCGCCGAGGCGGAACGGGCGCGTCGATAGGGACGCCTACTGAGAAGGAGTGTCCTCTCGCGCCCCTCGCCTGGCGGGCGGGGGGCGCGATCTGTCGATAGGGGAGCAAGGGCCATGCCCAGGCCAGAGAAGGTCAGACAGGTAGAAGAGCTGCGGGAGCGGCTGCAGCGGGCCAGCCTCGCCATCAGCACTGGCTTCAGCGGCCTCACCGTGGCCGAGCTGAACGAGCTGCGACGCCGCCTGCGGCAGGCCGGCCTGGAGTACAAGGTGGTCAAGAACACCCTCCTGCGGCTGGCGGCGGAGCAGGCGGGGCGCCCCCAGATCATGCAGGTGGTGGAGGGGCCCACCGCCATCGCCTTCGCCTACGGGGACCCGGTGGAGGCGGCCCGCGTCCTGGACGAGTACCTGCGCACCGCCCCCGCCGCCTTCGTCCTCCGGGGGGCCGTGCTGGACGGCAGCGTCCTGAGCGCGGCCGAGGTGAGGGAGCTGGTGCGTCTGCCCCCGCGGCCCCAGGTGCTGGCGGAGCTCCTGGGCTCCCTACAGTCGCCTTTGGCGGTCCTGGCGGGAGCGCTGGAGGCGCCCCTGCAGGAGTTCCTCCTGCTTCTCCAGACCGCCCTGAGCGAGCTCCCAGGCCTCATCGAGGCGCGGGCCCGCCAGCTGGAAGAGACAGGCAGTTGAAGAGCGTGTACCATCGGGAGGTGTAACCATGGCCGAGACAGCCAGCGCCAGCCGCGTCGACCAGGTGCTGGACCTGCTGCGCCAGATGAACCTGCTGGAGCTGCGGGATCTCAGCAAGCGGCTCCAGGAGGAGTTCGGCATCACTCCCCTGGCGCCGGTAGCGGCCGCCGCCGCCCCGGCGGCCGCCCCCGCCGGCGCTCCCGCCGCCGCTCCCGCCGAGGCCGCGCCGGCGGAGGAGGAGAAGACGGAGTGGGCCGTCGTCCTCAAGGAGGTGGGGCCCAACAAGATCAACGTCATCAAGGCGGTGCGCGAGGTCACCACTCTGGGCCTGAAGGAGGCCAAGGACCTGGTGGAGAGCGCCCCCGCCACCGTCCGGGAGGGCGTCTCCAAGGACGAGGCGGCGGAGATCGCCAAGAAGCTCCAGGAGGCCGGGGCCACGGTAGAGCTGAAGTAGGCCTGTAGAGGGCGGGGAGGGGCCGGGGTGGTAGCGCCCCCGGTCCTCCCTGCCAGTCGGACTACTATGCACTGTTATGCCTGCGGGGGGCAGGCAGCAGGGCAGTGTGGTAGCTGCGGCCAGCCCTTCTGCACAGAGCATGGCTCCTTGGACCCGGGGCCGTCCTGCCAGGAGTGCCTGGGCCCTCAGTATGCCGTCCCCTCCGGCTCCGTCTACAAGGGCTCCCTGGTGGCCCTCCTGGTGGCGGCGGGGCTGGCCGTCTGGCTCCTGGCCTTCCCGCCCCGGCTGCCCCAGGAGACAGGGGCCACCGAGACCCTGCCCTCCCAGGCGGAGGAGACCTTCGCTCGCGACCGCACGCCTCCCCTCCTGGGGCCCGATGCCTCCCCCACCCCCTCCCCAGCCGTGACGCCAACTCCCACCCCCACGGAGACGCCGGCACCCGCGCCCTCGCCCACCCCACAGCCCCCACCGCCGCCGCCCACTCCCGCCTTTCTGGAGTATGTGGTGCAGGAGGGGGACACCCTCCTCGCCATCGCCGAGCGACACCTGCCGCCGGGGAAGGGTCTCTGGGACTTCGCTCAGGAGATAGCCGCCGTTAACGGGCTGGACTTCAACAGCCCGGACATCCGCCCCGGCGACCGCATCCGCGTCCCCCAGCAGTAGATGGCCAGCCCCGAGTACCGCCTGCGCATCCGTGACCTCCCCAGCGAGGAGCGCCCCAGGGAGCGGCTGCGGCAGCACGGCCCCGGCAGCCTCTCCAACCCGGAGCTGCTGGCCATCGTCCTGCGAGTAGGCTCGGAGGGGGAGAGCGCCCTCTCCCTGGCCAGCCGCCTCCTCTCCCGCTTCCGCGGGCTGGCCGGCCTGGCCCGCGCCTCCTTCGGCGAGCTGTGCCAGGAGCGGGGCATGGGGGAGGCCAAGGCCGCCCAGGTGAAGGCCGCCCTGGAGCTGGGTCGGCGCCTCCTGGCCACTCATCCGGAGGAGCGGCCTCTCGTCCGCTCGCCCCAGGACGTGGCCAACCTCCTGCTGGCAGAGATGGGCCTGCTGGAACAGGAGCACCTGCGCGTCGTCCTGCTGGACACCCGCAACCGGGTGATAGCCATCCCCGAGGTCTACAAGGGGAGCGTCAACAGCACCACCGTCCGCCTGGCCGAGCTCTTCCGGGACGCCGTGCGAGAGAACTGCCCCGCCCTGGTGGTGGTCCACAACCACCCCTCCGGCGACCCCGAGCCCAGCCGCGAGGACGTCGCCATGACCCGCCAGGCAGTGGAGGCGGGCCAGCTACTGGGGATCGAGGTGCTGGATCACGTGGTACTGGCCCGCCGCGGCTACGTCAGCCTCCGCGAGCGGGGGCTGGGCTTCCCGCCTTGACACCCCGCGTCCCCTTTTGCTAGCTTGAGGCCACCCGAGACACCCTTGCTGGCGAGGGAGGACCGCCGTGATCCTCGATTGCCACATGCACTCCTGGCGCTACCCGGAGGACTTCAACCGCGAGGTAATGCTGGCCAACCAGCCAGAGCGACGCCGAAGCTGGCCGGATGAGCGCTTCCACGCCATGTGGCACCTGCCCATCGACGCCTATCTCAAGGAGATGGAGGCCTCGCCCGTGGACAAGGCCCTCCTCCTGGGCCTCAAGGCCGGCGACAGCTTCGGCGTCCAGGTGGACAACGCCTACCTGGCCGAGGTGGCCCGCTCCCACCCCGATAAGCTGGTCTGGGGCTGCTGCGTCAACCCCACCGACCCCGGCGCCGCCGATGAAGTGGCCCGCTGGGTGCGCGACTACGGCGCCGTGGCCGTGGGCGAACTGGGCCCCGGCTACGGCGGCTACGACCTGGACGACCCCCGTTGCTTCCCCCTCTACGAGGCGGCCATAGAGCTGGACATCCCCCTCGTCATCCACGCCGGGCCGGTGCAGGCCCGCTTCGGCCGCCTCAAGCACACCGACCTGGCCGCCGTGGACGAGGTGGCCATCCGCTTCCCCTCCCTGCGCATCGTCATCTGCCACCTGGGCTACCCCCGCTACGAGGAGGCCGCCTTCCTCGTCGCCAAGCACGAGAACGTCTATGCCGACATCTCCTGGCTCCCCCAGATAGCGGGGCTGGACCGGCGCGCCCTCTCCCGCTATCTGCCCCAGGTGGAGTTCCCCTACTTCCATCTGGCCTACCCGCTCCTCTACTACTTCACCCAGACCTTCGGCGAGCCGGACAAGCTCCTCTGGGGCTCCGACTTCCCGGCCTGCAGCCCCGGCACCTCCATCCAGGCGGTGCGGGACGTCAACCGCATCCTGGAGAAGCACGGGCTGCCCAAGATACCGGAGGCGGCCATAGAGCGCATGCTCCACGAGAACTGGCGCAAGGTCTTCACCAAGGTCTCCTGAGGAGGGACGACGGCATGACCAGCACCGTGCTCTATCAGCGGGACGGCCTCATAGGCTACATCACCATGAACCGGCCCGAGGTCCTCAACGCCATGAACCAGCAGTGGATCACCGATATGGCGGCGGCGGCCAGGGCCGCCCAGCAGGACAGGGAGGCCAGGGTCATAGTGGTGCGGGGCGCCGGCCGTGCCTTCTGCGCCGGCGCTGACCTCAAGGAGATGGCCCAAGAGCAGGAGCGGCAGCCTATACCCGACTACTGGGCCCGCCGCCTGGGGCCAGAGGAGGAGATATCCCGCGCCTTCCGCTACATGGGGAAGCCGGTCATCGCCCAGGTGCACGGCTACGCCCTGGGCGGCGGGCTGGAGCTGGCCCTCCTGGCCGACATCCGCATCGCCGCCGAGGGCACTCGCTTCGGCTTCCCCGAGGTGAGCGTGGGGGCCACCGTCACCATGTCTGGCCTCTATAACCTGGTGCGAAACGTGGGGCTGGGCAAGGCCTTCGAGCTCCTCTACACGGCGGAGATGATAGACGCCCAGGAGGCCCTCTGCATAGGCCTGGTGAACCGCGTCGTCCCCCTGGACGAGCTGGAGGGGACGGTGCGCTCCCTGGCCGAGCGCATCGCCCAGCACTATCCCTTTGAGCTCTTCCTCACCAGGAGCGCCCTCCTGCAGGCGCTGGACATAGGGTTCGAGGGGGCGCTGGAGCTGGAGACCAGCGCCGCCGTCCTCTCCTATGCCGCTGGCACTCGCCACCAGGGTATGGCCCAGGCGCTGGACCGGATCCACCAGGAGAAGGGGAAGGAGGGCCGCTAGTGTCGTCGCCGGCGGGGGGACAGCCGCCGGACCGCTGGCGCTTCCTGGACTCCGGCCCCGGGCCGGGGCCCCTGCAGATGGCCATCGACGAGGCGCTCCTCCTGGCCTGCGCCCGCGGCCTCTCCCCGCCCACGCTACGGGTCTTCGCCTTCCGTCCGCCCTGCCTCTCCCTGGGGCGCTTCCAGCCAGCCGGGCCCTGGGAGGAGGCCTGCCGGGCGCTGGGCCTGGAGGTGGTGCGACGGCCCACTGGCGGCGGGGCTGTCCTCCACGCCGGGGACGTGTGTTACGCCGTCGTGGCGCCGCTGGATGACCCGGCCGTGGGCGGCTCCCTGCGCCGCTCCTACTGCCAGATATCGTTGGCCCTTCGGCGCTTCCTGGAGACGCTGGGCGCCCCCTCCCCCGAGGTGTGCGAGGCCGAGGGAAGGGTTGCCTCCCGGGCCGCCGCCTGCTTCGCCCTGGCCGGCCCTTATGAGGTGACGGTGCGAGGGGCCAAGGTCATCGGCAGCGCCCAGCTCCGCCGCCGCGGCGTGCTCCTCCAGCAAGGGGCCATCCGCACCGAGAGGGACGGCGCCCTGGAGGCCCGTCTCTTCCCTGGCCTGCCCCAGGCGCCTGGCCTCCATGAGCTCCTGGGGCGCCCCCTGGCCTACCGGGAGGTGGCGGCGGCCCTGCGGGACGCCTTCGCCGAGGCGCTGGGGCTGACGCTGACGCCGGCCCCCCTCTCGGCGGAGGAGAGGGAGCTGTGCCGGACCGTCCTGGCCAGCGCCGGGGGGTCCCTGCAGGCGGCGCCCGGGCGGTAGTCGGCCAGGCGCCCGCCCGGCGTTGGCGGCCATGAAAGGCCGACTGCAGCGTTGCCGCGGCCGCCCTGGGCCGTTATATTGTCAGAGATGGCCTTGCCGGCTCAGGTAGGCTCGCCCGTCAGGGCGCGGACGTCCTGGCTGGCCCTCTCCCTGGCCTGGGTGAGCCTCGTAGGGTTCATAGTCGCCGCGGCGTTCGCCTCCGTCTATCCCTACTTCCCGGCCGACCTCTGGGTCTCCCATCGCCTGCAGGGGTTGAGCGCCGCCGCCTTCGAGCGGGCGCTGGCGGTGGCCAGCTACATGGTGGAGCCGCCGCTGGTGGTGCTGATGATCCTGGGGACGACGGCCTGGCTCTTCCTGGGGCGTCACATCGGCTGGGCGGTGCTCTTCGTGCTGGAGCAGGCGGTGCGAGGCCTCAACGCCCTGGTCAAGGAGCTGGTGGACAGGCCCCGCCCCTCCAGCGAGCTGGTGGCCGTCCACGAGCTGCCCACCTCGCCCTCCTTCCCCAGCGGCCATGTCGTCAGCGCCCTCGTCGCGTATGGCTTCCTGCTCTACCTGAGTGGCCTCATCCCCTGGTGGCCGGCCCGCTGGGGGGTGAGGCTGGTCTGCCTGTACGTCATCGCCTTCACGGCCATGGAGCGCATCCATACGGGGGCGCACTGGCTGAGCGATGTCTACGGCGCCTTTCTGTTCTGTCTGGCCTGGCTGGCCCTGGCGGTGGCCCTGAGGAGCCGTTTGGCCCGCCATCAGGCCAGACCTCCGGCCAGCTAGACAGATTGTCTGATATCTAGTCCCCCGCGGGGCGATGTGTTAGACTGCCTGCGACCGTAAGAGAGAATATATGAACTGGCTGGACGCCGTCATCATCCTCATCCTCGCCTGGTTCACCATCAATGCCTTCAGGGCGGGGCTGGTGCGAGAGGTGGTGACTCTGGCGGGCATCGTCCTGGCGCTGGGGATAGCGGGGTTCTATTACGATAACCTGGCCCAGGATGTCCTCCTCTTCATCAACAACGATATCTCGGCGCGCGTCGTCGCCTTTCTGCTCCTCTTCGCCTCTGTCTTCCTCATCTCGCAGCTCGTCGCCTTTCTCCTGCGGGGGTTGGTGGCCATCCTGATGCTGGGCTGGGCCGACCACCTGGCCGGCACCGTCCTGGGCTTCCTGAAGGGACTCATCATCGTGGAGGCCCTCCTCATCCTCTTCGTCACCTACCCGCGGCTGGGGTTAGAGGACGCCATACGGGGCTCCGCCCTGGCCCCCATCTTCCTGGACTTCGCCCCCGTGCTGCTGCGCCTCCTCCCCGGCGAGTTCCGGGACGCCGTGAACGCCTTCTGATGCGTTGAACCGGCCCAGCCTTATCTGCTAACATCTCTTTGGGCGAGGCGGGAATCATGGGGCTAGAGAGCGAACCAGTACTGGTTCTGAACCAGAACTACGAGCCCCTCAACGTCTGCACCGTCCGCCGCGCCCTCGTCCTCCTGGACCGGGGTAAGGCAGAGATCGTCGAGAACGGCCGTGGCTATCTGCACACGCCCACCCTGCGCCTCCCCGTCCCCTCCGTCATCCGCCTCGTCTACCTGATACGGCGGCCGCGTCCCAACGGCCGGCTCACGCGGCGGGACGTCTTCCTGCGGGACGCCTACACGTGCCAGTACTGCGGCAAGCAGACCCGTGATCTGACCCTGGACCACGTGACGCCCCGCCATCGCGGCGGCACCCACGACTGGGAGAACGTGGTGGCGGCCTGCCGGGCATGCAACCACAAGAAGGCGGGCCGCACGCCCCAGGAGGCCCACATGCGCCTACTCCGCCGGCCGACGCGCCCACCCAACTTCCACTACCGTATCTTCTATCCCTACCTGGGCCAGCAGGTGGAGTGGCGGAAGTTCATCCCCGGCTGGGAGAGCGTCCCCCTCTTCCTCTAGGAAGCGGCCACCTCCGCCTCCAGGAGACAGGCGCCAGCAGTCCGCAGGCTGATACGGGTGCCGCGGCCGGTCCGACGCATGGACAGCAGCCGCCCCCCTTCCACCCGCACGGCCGCCAGGGCCGGGTGGCCGAGAAGCTCGAGGACGTAGAGCTGGCGGGATGAGGATAGCCCCAGCCGTAGCCATCGGCCGTCCCTTTCCGCCCACAGGCGCAGCGGCCTCTCCGGCAGCCAGAGGCGGGCGCTGAGCCGCCGGCGAACCCGCAGCAGGAGGGTGAGGGGCTCCCAGGGGCGCTCCCCCGTGTGCCGCATGGGCGGGGCCAGCGGCACAGCCGAGTCCTCTCGCAGGTAGAGGGGCAGTCGCTCCAGGGGGGCGCGCAGCCGCCGCCACAGGGGGCCCTGGAGCTCCTCGCCGGTCCACCAGTCGGCCCAGAGGCCGGGCGGGAGGTACAGCTCTACCAGGCCGTCGGGGTCTGTCACCGGGGCCACCAGCAGGGAGGGACCCAGCATGTACTCCCAGTCCACGCCCCAGGACGCCGGGTCGTCCGGGAACTCCAGGAAGAGGGGGCGGGCCACCGGCAGCCCCTCCCCGGCGGCGGCGTGGGCCAGCGCCCACAGATAGGGAAGGAGACGGTAGCGCAGACGGGCGAAGCGTCGCACTGTGCGCAGCGCTCTCTCGCCATATTCCCAGGGCTCCCGCGGGCCGGTGCCGTGGAAGCGGGCCACGGGGGAGAGGAGGCCGAACTGGGCCCAACGGGTGTAGAGGACCGGGTCGGGCAGGCGGCGGCCCTCCGGCTCCCAGAAGCCGCCGATGTCGTGTCCCCACAGGGCTATCCCGGAGAGGCCCAGGCTGAGGCCCGCCCGCAGGGTGGCCGCCAGCCCCTCCCAGGTGGAGGGGACGTCCCCCGTCCAGTTGACGGGGTAGCGCTGCGAGCCGGCGTAGCCCGAGCGACCGAAGACCATCGCTTCCCCCCTCTCCTCGCTTATGACCTGAAAGACGGCCTGGTTGTAGAGGAGGGGATAGAGGTTGTGGGCGCGCCGACCGTCGCTGCCGTCCCAGAGGAGGGCATCCTCCGGCAGCCCCTCGCCGTAGTCCGTCTTGAAGGTGGCGACGCCCAGCCGCAGGTAGGGTCGGTGCTGCTCCTGCCACCAGCGGACTGCCTCCGGGTTGGTGAAGTCCACCAGGGCGGCCCCTGGGTTGTCCAGGGGGCGGGCTAGCCCTCCCTCACGGGAGCGCACGAAGTAGCCCCGCTCCAGCCCCTCACGGTAGAGGGGCGTGTCCTCCCATACGTAGGGGTTCTCCCACAGGCTGAGCCTGACCCCTCGCTCCCGGAGCCAGCGTACCAGCTCCTCCGGAGGGCCGAAGGCCTCCCTGTCCCAGCGGAAGTGGCAGCCGTCCAGAGTGTGCTGGCCCCGGCCCTCTAGCCACAGGGGATCCAGGTGGACGACGTCTCCCGGGACGTCCAGCCCTCGCAGCCTCTCCACCACCTCCTCCACCTCCGCCCGGTGGCGGTACATGCAGCGGGAGTACCAGACGCCCAGCGCCCACAGGGGCGGCAGGGCCGGCCGGCCCGTCACCTCGCTGTAGCGACGCAGCAGCTCCGCCGGCGTCCTGCCGAAGAAGAGGAAGACGTC
>BEIB01000038.1 GCA_002898615.1 bacterium HR25
TCCCTAAGGGGTATCACTCCTGTCTCCTCCACTCCTCCGCCAGGCGAGGATGAGACGTTGCAGGGCAGTGAGGCCGGCCGCCACGGCCAGCACCCACAGGGCGGTCTCTACTTGGCCTATTATAAGGCCCACGCCCAGCAGGAGCACCCTCTCCGGCCGGGCGAAGAGCCCCTCCGCCAGCGGTATGCCCACGATCTCCGCCCGCGCCCGCACGTAGCTCACCAGAAAGGAGGCGATGACGGCGGCCAGGGCCAGAAGGACGCCGTCCCGCTCCCCCTGGCCGCTCAGGTAGTAAGCGATGCCGAAGAGGACGCCCCCCTCCGAGAGGCGGTCCATGACGGCATCGAACACGGAGCCGAAGCGGGTGGCCCGGCCGGTAGCCCGGGCCAGAGCACCGTCCAGCATGTCCAGGGCGCTGGCCGCCAGAAGGAGGACGCCGGCGGGCAGGAGCTGTCCGGCGGCCGCCAGCGCCCCCGCCCCTATCCCCCCCACGGTGCCCAGGACGGTGAGGTGGTTGGGGTGGACGCCCAGGCGCGCCAGGAGGAGGACTGGCGGCTGTAGCAGCCGCTGGACGGTGGAGCGTGGCACCAGGGAGGACATGGCCGGCCTTCAGGGGCGCGGGCTGGCCGCCTCCCCTCCGGCCAGCACCTCCTGGTAGTAGGCCAGCACCCTCCGGGAGACGCTGCCCCAGTCGTAGCGGCGGGCGGTGCTGAGGCCCCGCTGCCCCATGCGCTCCCGCAGCGAGGGGTCCGTCAGGAGGCGGTAGAGGGCGGCGGCCAGGGCGTGCTCGTCCCCCGGCGGCACCAGGAGCCCCTCCTCGCCATCGGTGAGCACCTCGGCGAAGCCCTCGATGCGGGAGGCGACGATGGGCACCCCGCTGGCCATCGCCTCCAGGAGGATGATCCCCAGGCTCTCCGCTCCCGTGTTGGGGGCGCAGAAGACGTGAGCGCTGCGGTAGTAGCGGGGGACTTCGGCGTCGGGCACCCGCCCGGTGAACACCACGTCCCGCAGCCCCGCCCGCTCGATATAGCGCTCGCAGGCGGCCCGCATGCCGCCGTCGCCTCCCACCACTATGAGGCGGAGCTGGGGCAGCTCCCGCTTCAGTAGGGCGTAGGCCTGGAGGAGATGGGGCAGCCCCTTGCGCCGCTCCAGCCGCCCCAGGAAGAGAAGGTTCAGACGCCCATCGTCGAACTGGGGCAGCGGCTCCACCTCGGGCGAGAAGCGCTGGCTGTCAACGCCGTTGGGGATGATGCGGTAGCGCCCGGCGAAGTACTTGCCGATGAGCCTCAGCGCCGGCCGCGAGACCACGATGCGCCCCCTCAGGCGGCCCCAGTAGGGACGGATCAGGTAGCGGGCGTAGCTGTAGAGGCGGCTCCCGCCCTCCCGGGCGGCGTGGAAGGTGGCCACCAGGGGGCCATCGTAGAGGCGGAGGAACTGGAAGGGGAGCAGGGGCATGAACGGCTCGTGCAGGTGGACCAGGTCGAACTGCTCCCGCCGCAGGAGGCGCTGCACCTGCCCCGCCAGGGCAAAGGAGAGGGAGATGTGGGCTACGGAGCCGCTGGCGGGCAGCCCCACCGTGTAACGGCCGGCCACGAAGAGGCAGTCGTTGGGATGTTCCCAGGGCCGCGAGGAGGGGGCGACGATGCGCACCTGGTGTCCCTGGCGCTGGAACTCCGCCGCCAGGTGGGCCACGTGGTTGTTGACCCCCCCTGGCACCGCCCAGTCATACGGTGATACGAGAGCGATCCTCATCCTGGCTTCCCTGTCGGAGGGGGAAAGGCCTCCCCTCTCCGCCCCCGTAGAGTAGCCTCACATGGGGGCCCAGGGGAAGAGCCGCTTCATGAAGCTCCGGGCGGTGGGCCAGAGCCCTACCGTCCGGGGGGTGACGGTGAGGCCACGCCAGGACTGGCGGAGCACCTGGCCCAGCCCCAGCTCCCACAGGGTGGGGTGGCGGCCGTTCACCCCCCGCGTCCGGCGCTCCAGGATGGCCTGACGCAGCTCCTCAGCGGTGCGGCCGGGGAAGAGGGTGTAGGCGCTGCCGATGGCCGCCAGGAAGTGGGCATCGCTGCCGCCCACCTCGGCCAGGTGGTAGCGGCGCTGGTTCAGCTCCCGCGCCGGGCGCTGCCCGGGCTTCGCCCCCGGGGAGGCGTTGGCCGTCTCCAGGCCATCCAGGTAGACGCCCTCTCTACCGGAGGCCAGGAGGCGCTCCAGGGCCCGCCGCCCCAGGCTGCGGGTAAGCCAGCTAAAGGGGTGGGGGACGATGCAGAGCCCTCCCTGGCGGTGTATGGCGGCGATGATCTCCTCCGCCGGCCGCAGACTGGGCAGCGGCTCCTCTATGAACAGGGCCAACAGGTGCCCCTCCAGCGCCGTCACCTCCATCCCCATGACCACCTGGAAGCGGTAGCTCCCCTGGGCCCACAGCTCGCGCGTCTCCCAGGCGCCGCGCAGGCTGTCATGGTCCGTGATGGCGATAACGTCCAGGTCAGTGTGCGTCTCCACGTACTCCAGGATCTCGCGGGGGGAGGCCATGCCGTCTCCCAGAGCGGTGTGCACGTGCAGGTCTGCCTTTCCCAGCTCCCTGTCGCTCAATCCCTTCTCTCCCTCTTCATGGCGGCGTCCCAGACCCGCTCCAGCACCAGCCACTGGCTGGGCTCCTGGCGCAGGTAGCGCTCGAACCGCTCCAGGAAGCGACGGGTGTTAACCAGGACGTCCTCTTGGAAGTTGCCGGTGCGGACCAGCTCCAGCGGCTCCTCCAGCACCACCTCCAGCCCCTCCCAGCCCCGCCGGTAGCAGAAGGCCGGTATCACCGTAGCCCCCGTCCGCAGGGCCAGCTCCATGGGGCCCGTGGGCACCAGCGTCTCGTAGCCGCAGAGGGGCAGCAGCGCCTTGGGGCCCTCTATGTCCCTGTCCCCCATCAGGGCGACCACCCCGCCCGACCGCAGAGTGCGCATGGCCGCCTTGACCCCGGTCACCCCCACGGGGAGAAAGGTCAGGCCTTGGGAGGAGCGGAGGCCGTCCACCAGCCGGGAGAGGCGGGCCGGCCGTAGCGGCTCCGTCAGCGCCATCCCCTGGATGCCGGCCATGAGGAGGGCCTGCATGGCCAGCTCCGGGCTGCCCATGTGGGCGCTCATGATGATGACACCCCGTCCCTGGGCCAGGGCGGGGCGCAGGTTCTCCTCCAGGCCACGGATGTTCATGCGACGGTGATAGAGGTCGTTCAGGTCGAGGCGGGGCATGTGGACCAGGTCAGCGTAGTACTTGGCCACGTTGCGGAAGACACGCCGGGCGGCCCTGCGCACCTCGCCCCTGGAGGCCTGGGGGCCCAGGACGTGGCGCATGTTGTCCCATACGTTGCGCCGCAGGCGAGGGAAGAGCCAGTAGACCAGGTCTCCCACGCAAGCGCAGAACCGGTACAGGGGCCTGAGGGGCAGGCGCCCCAGGGTATGGAGGGCTACCACGAACAGGACGTACTTCCACATCTGGGCCCGAGGCCCTCCCGCCCGGCCCTGGGGCCGCTGGCCACCGCTCAGGCGGACGATTGCCCGTCCCGGCCGGCGATGAACTCCTCCGTCAGCCGGCGGGCCTCCTCATCGGTGAACTGCTGCGGCGGTGACTTCATGAAGTAGGCGCTGGGGCCGATGAGGGCGCCAGCGATCCCCCGGTCCAGGGCCAGCTTGGCACAGCGTATGGCGTCTATGACCACCCCGGCGGAGTTGGGGCTGTCCCACACCTCCAGCTTCACCTCCACGTTCAGCGGCACCCCGCCGAACCCCGTCCCCTCCATGCGGATGTAACACCACTTGCGGTCCAGCAGCCAGGGCACGTAATCGCTGGGGCCGATGTGCACGTTCCCCTCCGGCAGCGGGTAATCGAGCTGGGAGGTCACGGCGTTGGTCTTGGAGATCTTCTTGGAGATGAGACGCTCCCGCTCCAGCATGTTGAGGAAGTCGGTGTTGCCGCCGAAGTTGAGCTGGTAGGTGCGCTCCAGACGCACCCCGCGGTCACGGAAGAGGCGGGTGAGGACGCGGTGGAGGATGGTGGCCCCCACCTGGGACTTGATGTCGTCACCCACCACCGGCAGCCCCCGCTCCTCAAACCGTCGCTGCCAGTAGGGCTCCCGGGCGATGAACACAGGGATGCAGTTGACGAAGGCGCAGCCGGCCTGCAGTACCTGCTCCACATACCACTTGGTGGCCTCCTCCGCCCCCACAGGGAGGTAGTTGACCACCACGTGCGTCTGGGTCTCCCGCAGGATGCGGACGATGTCCGAGGTGCTGCCCGGCGCCTTGTGGATCACCTGGGTCAGGTACTTGCCGAGGCCGTCATGGGTCATGCCCCGCTCCACCTTCACGCCCAGATGGGGGACGTCGGCGAACTTGTAGGTGTTGTTGGGCGGCATGAAGATGGCCTCGGAGAGGTCTTTGCCCACCTTGTTGGCGTCGATGTCGAAGGCGGCCACGAACTCTATGTCTCCCACATGGTAGCCGCCCAGGTTCACGTGCATCAGGCCGGGGATGGACTCGTTCTCGTCCGCGTTACGGTAGTAGTGGACTCCCTGCACCAGGGAGGAGGCGCAGTTCCCCACGCCGATGATGGCCACATTGATCTTGCCCATAGCCCTGTTCTCTCCTTTCGCTGCCCTGCGGCATAGGGCGCTTCATATTTTATATGCTCCCCTAGCTTATGGCGAGGAGCAGGGCCGGCGTCCCGGCAAGGGGTGCTGCGGTGGCCCTGGCGGCCTGGATGGGCTCTGGCTACTCTGCCGGCGCCCCCTCCCTCCTTTTGGAGCGGGCGGCGGGAATCGAACCCGCGTAGCCGGCTTGGAAGGCCGGTGCTCTGCCACTGAGCTACGCCCGCTCCCCGGGGGCCCGGTGGGCCGTCCGTATACGGCCCTCACACTAAGATTATAGCGGCGCTCTCACTGCAGGCAGTAGCCACGGCGAGGGACGGTGCGCACAGTGAGCCGGCCCTGGGTGGCCTGCCACAGCTTCCCCCGCAGGTTGCTGATGTGGGCCCGCACCAGCTCCGGCGGCCCCTGGCCCTCCGGGAAGCCCCATATCTGCTGCAACAGCTCCCTGACGGGCACCATTCTGCCCTGACGGGCGGCCAGGTACTCCAGCAGCTCGGACTCTGTCGGCGTCAGGGTGACGGAACCCGCCGGACCCTCCAGGGTGCGGCTTGCCGGGTGCAAGCGGGCGGCCCCCAGGAGCACCGTATCGCCGTCCAGGTGGGAAGCCAGCAGGCGGGCCATCGCCTGGCCTATCTCGCTGGCGCTGTAGGGAGGCCAGAGGAGGGCGTCCAGCTCCGGCCGCAGAGGGACGGCGTCGGGCAGCCAGCGCTCCTCCGGCCCCACCAGGTAGAGGAGGGGTAGCGGCCCCGGCTGCCCCTGGAGGAAACGGGCGAGGCCCAGCATCTGGGAGCGACCGATATCGCTGGCGATGACGGCGGCATCGAAGCGGAGGGTGAGGGTGGCCCGCTCCGCCTGGGCCACCCGCCCCACGGCGATGGTCTCGTGCCCCCGCTGGGCCAGCGCCTGGCGCACCATCTCTCGGAGGGCATCCTGGGCGCTGACGATGAGCACTACCGCCATGGCGGTCACCCTATCGCAGCTCTTGCAGCTCGAAGAGGTGGGTGCCGTTGTCGTAGCGTACCACCGGGCGCTGGGGCGTGTCCGCTATCCATATGAGGTGGCGCTGGCCATCGCTGCGGGCCTCCAGGCGCCAGGCGTCGAACCCCCCGCCGGGCACCGTCACGAACTCCTTGGTGACGACGGTGACCTGCATGATGGCGCTGCCCGGCTTGGACAGTATGCAGGTGCCGATGTCCCAGTAAGCGAAGCTGGCGCCCCGATCCAGCCCCATGGTGCGCCAGAGGAAGATGTCCGTCCAAGAATCGTAGGCGTGGGCAGGGACGACAAGCTCATCGGTGCGGCTCTCGTCATCGGACTCCTGGTGGACGCGGACGCGCCCCCCCTCGTACTCGGCCCTACAGCGGCGCTCCCCCTCTGGGCCGGTGAGGACGCGCTCCACGGCCCGTGGCTTGAGAGTAGCGGCGTCTACCGTGGCGGTCACCACGTCCCGGAAGCGCTCGCGGGCGTCGCGGAACTCCTGGCGAACGGTGAAGACGCCCCCCTCACGGGCTACGGTGAGGGTGGCGGAGCCCGTGACCTCTCCCCCTCTGAGGATACGATAGCGGGCGGTCTCATTGGTCCCCCAGGGGACTTGCTGAACCACGTCCGCGGTCTCTACCTGGCTCTCGGCCTGGGAGCCGTTACAGGCGGTCAGCGCCAGCAGTAGCCCCCCGAGGGCGAGGGCGGCCGCCAGCGCTCTAGCGGTGCGAGACTTCACTGGTCTCCTCCTGCGGGTGTTCCGCCAGCACCCGGCCCAGCCGCTCCACCGCCTCCTCCACGAGCTGGCGGGTGATGTGACGGTGGGTGACCATGCGCACCCGCTCCCCTTCCGTGAGACAGAGGACGCCGGCCTCGGCGCAGGCGCGGACGAAGGCCTGAGGGCTCCAGCCAGCCACCCGGAAGTAGACGATGTTGGTCTGGGGCGGCGGCGAAAGGGCCACCCCGGGCAGGGAGGCCAGCCCCTCGGCCAGGAGGCGGGCGTTCTCATGATCCTCGGCCAGCCGGTCGATCATGCTGTCCAGGGCCACCAGCCCCGCCGCGGCGATGATGCCGGCCTGGCGCATCCCTCCTCCCACCATCTTGCGGTAGCGGCGCGCCCGCTGGACGAACTCGGCGCTGCCACAGAGGACGGAGCCTATGGGGCAGGAGAGGCCTTTGCTGAGGCTGAAGCAGACGGAGTCCACGGGGCGGGCCAGCCGCTCAGCCGGCACGCCCAGGGCCACGGCGGCGTTGAAGATGCGGGCGCCGTCCAGGTGGACGGGGAGCCCGTGCTCCCGCGCCACCGCCGCCACCGCCTCCGTGTCCTCCTCAGTGAGGACGGTGCCGCCGCAGCGGTTGTGGGTGTTCTCCAGGCAGACGAGGCCCGTGCGGGGGTAGTGGATGTTGTCGGCCCGGATGGCTCGGCGCAGTGCCTCCAGGTCGAGGCGGCCCTGGGCGTCGTTGGGAACGGGCCGCAGGCCCAGCCCTCCCAGGGCGTAGGCACCGCCCACCTCGTAGTGTAGGATGTGGGCCTCGCTCCCCAGGACCACCTCGTCGCCCCGCTGGCAGTGGGCCAGGAGGGCCACCAGGTTGCTCATGGTGCCGGAGGCGGTGAGGAGGGCGGCCTCCTTCCCCAGGAGGCGGGCGGCCCGCTCCTCCAGCCGGCGGACGGTGGGGTCATCGCCCAGGACGTCGTCCCCCAGCTCGGCCCTCGCCATGGCCTCGTACATGGCGGGGGTGGGGAGGGTGACGGTGTCGCTGCGCAGGTCTATGGTGCCTGGGGTAGCCATTATGGTGACTGGCAGGGACAGCGGAGGGGGCCCGGGCCTCCTCTCCCCGCCCCTTCGTGGGCCTGTCGTCTAGGGCTGCCGCTCCCAGAGGGACTGGTAACCCTCGCCCCCGCGTATGGCCGACAGCACCTCTCTCCGCTCCTCGCGCAGCAGCTCCTCATAGACGGCCTCGCAGCGCTGGGACATCGGCGGCCCTCCCAGGGCCACCAGGCGCTCCACTATCCGCTCCCAGAGGCCGGACTGCTTGAAGGACTCCACAGAGGCCCGCTGCCACATGAAGGCGACGATCTTTTCCGGGAGGGGGAAGCGAGGCCGCAAGCGCTTGAGGCTCTTGTACCGCTCCTCCAGCGAGCCGGCCCTGGGCACGACGGCGATGAAGGGCCCCTCTGTCTCGCTGGTGCGAAAGTCTATGAGGAGCCTCTTCTCCAGGATGGCGAAGCGGACTACCAGCACCTCCGCCGTCTCGATGGCCTGGAGGGCCTCGTCCATGTCCAGTCCGTAGTCGTCCAAGGCTCTCACCCGTCCCGAAGGCCGACCGTCTCTGGCCCACGCCCATTCTCCCACAGCGGGCGTCGCCAGTAAACCTTTTCGCGTGCCCCGGCTGGCCGGGCACCTCAGGCCAGGCGCGAGAGTGGAGAGGACAAGCGACCCCAGCTGTCAGCACCGTAATACCGGGCGCGGGGCGCGTAGAGGAAGAGACCGCTCTCGGCCCCACGCTTCGCCTGTCGGAGCGGCGCAGGCCGCGCGGCGGCACGCAGACGAGAGACGCACTGTGGCTGTCAGAGCGGCTCAGGCCACGCGGGGGCGTCCAGAGATCAGGCGTAGCGTTCTTCTTTCCAGGGGTCGCCCCGCATGTGGTAGCCGTACATCTCCCAGAAGCCGGGACGGTCCTCCCGCATCAGCTCCAGGCCCCGCACCCACTTGGCGCTCTTCCAGAAGTAGAGGTGGGGGACTACCAGCCGCAGGGGCCAGCCGTGCTCGGGG
>BEIB01000039.1 GCA_002898615.1 bacterium HR25
CCCGGCCAGGGCCAGGGCGGTGGTGAAGCGCATGCTGAACTTCCCCTCCAGCCCCGTGCGGGGCGAGGGGATGTTGCAGATCCCCATGTTGACCTCGGGGACGCGCAGGCGCACCTCCCGCACCTGCTCCGGGCTGATGCCGTGCCGCTCCCTGAGGCGCAGGGCAGCCTCGATGCTGGCGTGGGTGCCGTAGCAGGCGGCGTGGTACTTGAACAGGACATCGCGGATGGCGAAGCCGCCCTCCAGGCGGTCCAGCACCTGGGGGCGCAGGGTATCGGTGTGGGTGGCGCAGAAGCCCTGCTCCGAGTCCAGGACGGCGGCATCAGCGGTGAAGCCGCGAGCGGCCAGGCGGGCCGCCAAGAGGCCGTTGAGGGCGGCCTTCCCCGCCTGGAGGGGCTTGGTCATGGTGCCGAACATGGACTTGAGGCCGGACGCCAGCGCTCCGGCGATGCCCAGGGCGTGGCGCCACTGCTCCTCCGTCAGCCCCAGGTAGTGGGCGCAGGCAGCAGCCGCCCCCAGCGCCCCCAGGGTGGCAGTGGCGTGCCAGCCCGCCCTGTAGTGCCCGGGGGCCATGACCCCGCCAACGCGACACTCCGTCTCCAGACCGGCCACGAAGGCGGTGAGGAAGCGATGGCCGGGCGCCTCCTGCCCCGCCTCCGCCAGGGCCAGCAGGGCTGGGTAGACGGGGACGGAGGGGTGGCCAGGCATCATGAGGTGGACGTCGTCGTAGTCCAGGGCGTGGGAGGCGGCGCCGTTCACCAGGGCCGCCATGAGGGGGGTGGTGCGGAGGGGTGTGCCCAGCACGGCGGCGGCGCCGTCGCCCCCCTGCTCCTGCGCTTCCGCCAGCAGGAGGGAGGCGAGGGGCTGTTGTGAGCCCGCTATGGCTACTCCCACCCAGTCCAGGAGACAGTGCTTGGCCAGGACGACGACGTCCTCCGGCAGGGCCTCGAACTGGAGGCAGCGCGCCGTCTGGACTATGCGCTCGGTGACGCTGCCGTTGACGGACATGACTCACACCGTCCTCGACCGGACGCGGCGGCGCGTCCTTCCTGTTCAACCAATGCTCAGGTTAGTCGCATATTAGCCCAAGGTCGGCAGCTTCATCAAGAAGTGGCAGGGCCGTTGACGGGACAGATGGGCGCCCCTACCCTCTTGCATAGGAGAAAAGGGCCAGCCTTCCATGCTGGAGCGACCTCTTGGGGCCTACCGGGTCATTGAGCTGCCGGGCCCCGTCCCTCTCTTCGCCGGCAAGCTGCTGGCCGACCTGGGGGCCGACGTGATAAAGGTGGAGCCCCCGGGCGGCGACGAGGCCCGCTTCCTGCCTCCTCTGGCCCCCCTGGGCGACGGCGGCGATATCGGCCTGTTATGGGTGGCCTACAGCCTGGGCAAGCGCAGCGTCACCCTCGATCTCCACCAAGAGGAGGGAAGGCACCTCTTCCTACGCCTCCTGGAGGGGACAGACGTCCTCCTGGACGGCTTCCCGCCCGGGGAGCTGGAGGGTCTGGGACTGGGCTACGAGCGGCTGCAGCAGGCCAACCCGCGCCTGGTCCTGACCTCCATCAGCTCCTTCGGCCAGACGGGGCCCTACAGCCGCTGGCGGGGCTCCGACCTGGTCCATTTCGCTCTAGGGGGCTACCTCTACATGACGGGGCCGGAGGACGGCCCGCCCCTGAAGGTATCGGCGCCCTGGCAGACCCTCCTCTTCGGGGGGAGCCACGCCGTCATGGCCACCCTGCTGGCCCTGCGCTGGCGTCGGCAGACCGGCCGGGGGGCCCGCGTGGACCAGGCCATCCGCGACACCGTCCTATGGATGCTGGCCAACACCTACCAGCACTACGACCTGGCCGGCATCAACGTGCGCCGGCGCGGCTCGGCGCGTGACCTGGGCTCCGTGGTGCGGCTGCGGGCCGTTTACCGCTGTCGGGACGGCTACGTGGTCTGGATGTTCGTGCCGGGGCACATCGGCGGGCGGGACGCCCGCGCCCTCGTCCAGTGGATGGCAAAGGAAGGGATGGCTCCCGACTGGTTCGCCACCGTGGACTGGGACGACCTCGACCTCCTGGAGCGGCGGGAGCTCCTGCCGGAGCTGGAGCGGGCCTTCGCCGACTTCTTCGCCACCAAGACGAAGCGTGAGCTCTTCCGCTGGGCCATGGAGCACCGGGCCATGCTGGCCCCCATGCGTACCCTGGGGGAGGTCTTCCAGGACGAGCAGCTAGCGGAGCGGGAGGCCTGGCGGACGGTGGAGCTGGGGCCAGGGCTTCCCCAGGCCCGGGTGCCCGGCCCGCCCGTCCGGCTGGACGGCGTGCGCTGGGAGCCCCGCAGTCGCCCGCCCCTCCCCGGGGAGCACAACCGGGAGATATACGTGGGGGAGCTGGGGCTGACGGAGGCCGAGCTGACAGCGCTGGCCGAGAGGGGCGTCGTCTGAGGGAGAGGCCCCTGCCCGCCGCCACGGGTGCCATGAGCGAGAGGCGTAGAGGAAACGGGACGGGGGCAGCCAGACGCCCCGCCCAATGCCTGACGCTGCGGATGCCATGAGCGAGGAGCGGATAAAAAGACCGTTGGAGGGGATACGGGTGGTGGACTTCAGCGCCACCCTGGCCGGGCCCTCCGCCGCCCGCCATCTGGCTGACTTCGGCGCCCAGGTCATAAAGGTAGAGTCCCAGGCCCACCCCGACACCCTGCGGGTGGGTATGCCCTACGCCGGCGGCGTGCGAGGCCTGAACCGGTCGGGCTACTTCGCCACCTACAACGCCGGCAAGCTCTCCTTCGCCCTCAACCTCACCCGGCCCGGCGCACTGGAGATAGTGCGCCGGCTGGTGGAGCGCTCGGACGTGGTACTAGAGTCCTTCGCTCCGGGCGTGCTGGCCCGCCTGGGCCTCACCTACGAGCTCATGAGCCAATGGAACCCGCGCATCGTCATGGCCAGCCACTCCCTTCAGGGGCAGTGGGGCCCCCTGGCCAGTCAGCGAGGCTACGGGCAGATCGCCAGCGCCATGAGCGGCTGGTACGACCTGACGGGACAGGAGGGAGAGGAGCCGGTGGGCCCCTACTCCGCCTACACCGACTTCATCTCCTGGCCCTTCCTGGTCATCGCCATCCTGGTGGCCCTGGAGGTGCGGGAGGTCACTGGCCGTGGCCTCTATATAGACCATGCTCAGATGGAGTCCTCCCTGCAGTTCCTGGCCCCCCTCCTGCTGGAGCTCCAGCTCACGGGACGGGTCCCCAGCCGGCGCGGCAACCGCGAGGACTATGCCGCTCCCAACAACGTCTATCCTTGCCGGGGGGACGACCGCTGGCTGGCCATCACCGTGAGCAGCGACGCCGAGTGGCAGGCCCTCTGTCAGGCCCTGGGCCATCCCGAGGCTGCCCACGACCCTCGCTTCGCCACCCTGGCCGCTCGCAAGGCCCATGAGGGCGAGCTGGACGCTCTCCTGAGCGCCTGGACAGCCCCCCACGATCCCTTGGATCTCATGGAGCGGCTCCAGGCGGCGGGCGTCGCCGCCGGGGTGGTGGCCAAGGCGGAGGACCTCCTGCGGGACCCCCAGCTCCAGCACCGGGGGGCCTTCCGCCGGCTGGAGCATCCGGAGATAGGGCGTCACGCCGTGCTGGGCCACTCCTTCCGCATCGAAGGGCTGGAGGCCGGCCCGACGCGGGCAGCCCCCCTCCTGGGGGAGCACACCTACCAGCTCTGCCGGGAGCTGCTGGGCCTCAGCGATGACGAGATAGCCGACTACGCAGCCCGCGGCGTCCTGGAGTGAGGCGGGGGCGGGGGCCTACGCCCTGGCGAACCCCTCGATGAGGGCGGCCCGCCGGTCCAGGATGGGCACCACCTGGTCCGCCGGCAGCGACGGGACGCGGAAGACGCAGCGCTCCACCCCCAGGCCGGCGTAGTACTCGATGACCTCCGGCTGTCCCGGCACCCAGAAGACGGTGATGGGCACCGGCCCGCGGCCCGCCTCCTCCAGCAGGCGGTTCAGCTCGGCCAGCCGCTCACCCAGGGGAGGCATCTCCGGGTTGTGGGTGGGCATCCAGGCGTCGCCGCAGGCGGCCACCTCCCGCATGGCGTAGGAGCTGTTGCCGCCTATGTACACCGGCGGGTGCGGCTTCTGGACGGGCTTCGGCCAGGACCAGATGCGGTCGAAATTCACGAACTGGCCGTGGAACTCCGGCTCGTCCTCCGTCCAGATGGCCTTCATGGCTAGGATACGCTCCCGCATGACGCGCCAGCGCTGGGAGGGATGGGTGCCGTGGTTCAGCATCTCCTCACGGTTCCAGCCCGCCCCGGCGCCGAAGATGAAGCGGCCCCCCGAGAGGATGTCCAGGGTGGCTATCTCCTTGGCCAGCACTATGGGGTCTCGCTCCGTCACCAGGGAGACGCCGGTGCCCAGGCGGATGCGACTGGTGACCATGGCCGCCGCCGTCAGGGCGATGTAGGGGTCCATGATGTGGTAATAGTCCTGGGGCAGCTCGCCCCCTCCCGGGTAGGGGGTCTCCCGGGAGGCCGGTATATGCGTGTGCTCTGGAAACCAGACGGACTCGAATCCCCGCTCCTCCGCCAGCCTGGCCAGCTCCTGGGGGGCTATAGAGTACTCCGTGGGCATCAGAAGGACGCCGAACTTCATGTCGCCTCCTTGCAAGGCTCTTCGCTGCACTTTTACGGATGCCCGTCTCCTCTGTCAAGTAGGTGGAGGGCGCGGTTGCCGTCTCGCTTCCGCCCGGACTAAAATCCTGGCCACAGGGCGGCCCACGGCCGGAAGGAGGGACGACCATGCCCATAAGCCCCATTCACCACGTGGCGTTGACGGTCTCGGACCTGGAGCGGTCCGTCGCCTTTTATTGCGATGTCCTGGGCTTCCGCAAGACGCTGGACATGACCCTGAGCGGCCCCGGCATCGAGAGGCTGGCCCGCCTCAGGCCGGGGAGCAAGATGCGCTCCGTCATCCTCCAGCAGGGGCGGGCCACCGTGGGGGAGCTGGAGCTCATCGCCGTCGACCCACCGCTCCCTGACCCTGGCCGGCCCAAGAGGGCGGGAGAGCTGGGGGTCTTCCTCATCTCCTTCGAGGTGACGGACGAGGAGATGACGGAGGTCTACCGACGCCTGCAGGGGAAGGGGGTACGCTGCTTCTCGGAGCCCCAGACGCTGGAGCTGCGGGGCTACGGCCCCATCGAGGCCGTTATCTTCGAGGATCCGGACGGCAACCTGCTGGAGCTCTTCAAGTCGCCGGCGCCGGAGGTGGTGCGGCAGCACTGGGAGGCCGTCAGGGCGGAGAGGGCCGGGCGCGGCTAGGCGGGCCCTAGAGCCCCTCCAGGAAGTGGAGCAGCTCCCACTCCGTCTCCGCCACCCGTCGGCCGGTGAGGCCGATGTAGAGGTCCGGGTCCCGCTCGGCGAAGCGGCGGGCCTGCATGACGCAGAGGACGGCCCAGCGCACGTTGCCGAAGGCCTCCCAGAAGCGCCAGGCGGCTTCGTCCACCGGGGGGCCGCCAGCGGCCTCGTAGGCCTCCCGCAGCTCCTCCCGGGTGCCCAGGCCGGCGGCCGGGAGGTGGTCGTTCCCGAAGCGCCAGGAGCGGATGCAGGCCCAGGCCAGGTCTTCCACTGGGTCGCCGATGTGGGCCAGCTCCCAGTCCAGGACGGCGCGCAGCCCCTCCGGTCCCACGACCAGGTTCCCCATCCGGTAATCGCCGTGGACGAGGGTGAGCGGCCCCTGACGCGGCAGGTGCTGTCGTAGCCAGCGGAGGGCCAGCTCCAGGACGGGCTGAGGGTCCAGGGCCACCAGGCGGTAGAGCTCCTCCCAGCGCTCTATCTGGTGCAGCGCCGGGTGGCAGCCCGGCGGGGGAGAGGGAAGGGCCTGCAGCCCGTGCTTCTCTAGAGGTATGCGGTGGATGCGGGCCAGGGCCTCCCCCAGCTGGCGAGCGAGGCGGCGGCGGGCCTCGGCGTAGGCGTCGTCCCGCAGGATGCGGCGGGGTATCGTCTCCCCGGGAACGCGATCCATGACCAGCATCGTCACCTGGGGCGCCTGGGAGGGGTCCGGCAGGAGGGGATAGACCCGGGGCACCGGCACACCCTCCAGATAGGCGGCGCGCAGCACCAAGTACTCCATCTCCAGGCTGTTGAAGCCAGGCCCCACCGCTGAGGCGGCGCTGCGGTAGACCAGGGGCAGGAGCTGTTCCCCGCCCTCGCCGTCCCGGAGGCGGGCATCGAAGGCCCAGCTCTCCCGGCTGGCGCCGCCGGAGAGGAGGCGCAGCCCCTCTATCTCCAACGACCAGCCGCACCAGCGGCCCAGGAAGCGGCGCAGCTCCTCCTGCAGCCCCTCCGGTGCCATGGACGTCAGCGCACCTGCTCCAGGTACTCGGAGATGCCGAGGCCGGCCAGGCCGTTGCAGAGGTACTCCGTCATCGCCTCGCCGATGCTGGTGACGTGGCCGGCCCGGCGGTTGCGCAGGGGGAGGAGGCTCCTGACCCGTCCCTGGACCTCCAGCCGCTCGCCGCTCTCTAGGGTGGCCCGTATGGCGAAGGAGTGCTGGTAGGGAGTGCCGGGCCGCAGCTCCTCGCTGAACTCCAGCTCCGCCGCCCGCTCCAGCCGCTCTGGCCCCCGGGCGACGACCATCTCCTGGGCGACGCTCCCGTCCGGCAGGTAGATGATCCAGGCCCGGATGCCCAGGTCCGGGGAGAAGGCGCAGGGGAGCCAGCGGTACCTGGGGATGGCCTGCCAGGTGCGGGGGCCCCAGGAGTGGTCGCGCAGCCCCAGCGCCTCCACCGAGAGCCGCTCGCCGTCTATCTCGATGCTGCCGCTGATGCGCATGTGCTGCTCAAAGTGGGCCTGACCGAGGACGCGCTCCAGGCCCTCGGCCGGGCGCTGGCCCCCGGCGCCGAAGACGGGGCCGATGGCCTCGTGCTGGAGGTCGAGGCGCACCTGTCGGCGGGGGCCCTCCCGCAGGGTCTGGCCGGGCTGGTCGGCCATGCGCACGGGGTCAGTGAGGAGGACGGTCTCGCCCTCGTAGGTGGTTCGGTGGCGCAGGAAGGGCTCCAGCACCTGGAAGCGCATCCCGGCGGCCTCGAAGGCATCGTTGCCCGAGATCTCGGGGCGCTGATAGCTGAAGAGGACGCTGCCATCGGGCAGATAGAGGGCGAGGGTGACCTCGGCGTAGCCTTCGTTCACTCTGTTGCCGATGCGCATCCATCCGCCCAGGCCCTGGCCCTGGTCGAAGAAGTTGTAGTAGGCGCTCTCGTTGAAATCGGGCTCCGGGCCGGGGGCGTGGGTGTAGTCGTCCTGGGGGCGTAGATCGCCGAAGACGGCTACCATCTCTCCTTACCTCCTCTCTGCGTTGCTCCGCCGGCGGGGGCGTTGGCATTCTAGCACGGCGTCCCTCCCCTCACAAAGCGGCCGCGGCCCTGGCTGTTGACCCTAACGTTAAGGACGGATAAGGTGTCTACAGTATGCCCTGCGCAGGGTATACGCAACATACCTACATATCAGGGAGGTAGCCGGATGCTCTCATTCGCCAGGTCATGGCCGCTGGCCCTGGTAGCGGCGGCGACGCTCCTCCTGGCGGCCTGCGGGGGCGGGGGCCAAGAGACCTCCAGCGGGACGCCTACGAAGGAGCCCATCAAGATAGGCTTCATGTATGACGCCTCTGGCCCCGCCCAGCAGACCCTGACGCCGGCCCGGGCTGGCGCTGCCGACTATGTGGCCCTCGTCAACAAGAACGGCGGCGTGGAGGGCCACCCCATCGAGCTGGTGGACATCGAGATGGGGTACGACGTGGCCCGCGGGGTGGACGCCTACGAACGGATGAAGCGGGAGGGGGTGGTGGCCCTCTACACCGCTGGCACCCCTGTGGGGGTGGCCGTCCAGGACCGCTGCCAGCAGGACCAGATAGTCTGCGTGGCCTACGCCGCTGGCGTTGTCCAGTGGAGCCAGGGGGAGCGCTTCCCCTACATGTTCATCGGCACCGCCAGCTACTGGTCGGAGACGGCGGCGGCGGTGGACTTCGCCCTCAAGCAGTGGCGGGGGACGGGCCGGCCCAAGATCGCCTTCCTGTACAGCGACAACCC
>BEIB01000040.1 GCA_002898615.1 bacterium HR25
TCCCAGTTCCTGAGCGATGAGGAGAAGGAGGAGTTAGGGGTGCTCTCGCCGGCGGTGCGGGAGAAGCTGTCGCGGGAGGGGCCGAAGCAGCTCGCCCTGGCCATAGAGGTGCGGCGCAACGGCGAGGCCAGCGACGACGCCCCTCCCTGCTACAACTGCGGCTGGATCATGGTGCGCCGGGGGGCCTGCTACTGCTGCGACAACTGCGGCGCCACCACCGGCTGCGGCTAGGGGAAGACGGGCCGCTTGCCGCGGGGGAGGCACTTGATACGGCCTTCCCCCGCGCGGTATCACATGAGGTGATGATACGGCTCAAGCGAGCCTACGAGCCGCCAGCGCCGGAGGACGGCGAGCGCTACCTAGTGGACAGGCTCTGGCCCCGGGGCGTAGGCCGGGAGGCGTTACAGCTCGCCGGATGGCTGCGAGAGCTCGCCCCCTCCCACGAGCTCCGTCGCTGGTTCAGCCATGACCCCGCCCGGTGGGAGGAGTTCAAGGCCCGTTACAGGGAGGAGCTGGCCTCTCCCCAGAAGCAAGACCTGCTGCAGGAGCTGGCGCAGAAGGCCCGCGCCGGCACCATTACCCTGGTCTACTCCGCCCGGGACGACCAGCACAACAACGCCGTGGCCCTCAGGGAGATGCTCCAGCAGATGATGGAGGCATTGTGATGAGCGATGAACCCCTCTGGCAGGGGTTGGCGGAGCGTATCTTGGCCGAGGCCGGGGACGCCATCATCCTGGCCGACCGTGAGGGCGTGATCCGCCTCTGGAACCGCCGGGCGGAGGAGGTCTTCGGCTACGCGGCAGGGGAGGCGCTGGGCCAGACTCTGGACATCATCATCCCCGAGCGGCTGCGGGAGCGCCACTGGGAGGGCTACCGGCGGGTGATGGCCACGGGGGAGAGCCGCTATGGACCCGGTCAGCTCCTCTCCGTGCCCGCCCAGCGCCAGGACGGGAGCCGCATATCGGTGGAATTCACCATCACCCTCCTGAAGGGGGAGGACGGGCGGGTGCTGGGCGTCGCTGCCATCCTGCGCGACGTGACGGAGCGCTGGCAGCGGGAGCGGGAGCTGCGGGAGCGCCTCTCGGAGCTGGAGGCGAGGCTGGGGGCCGCTGGCCAGCCCTGATCCTCTCGCCCTCCCTCAGGGGTCGCAGCAGGTGAGCAGGAAGCCGCAGCGCTTGCAGGGCCACCTGCCCCCGGAGCCACGCCCCATCGGGTGACTGCAGGCGTCGCAACGGGGGGTCTTCCCTCTCTTCTCCACGGCTGTACCCATTCTGACCCCTGCAGCGCCCGTGTCAGGAGGCGGGAAAACTCGTCATTTCTGGCGGTGCCTCCCCGCAGTGCTATACTGGATAGGAGATATGGCGGAGATAGCCCTGAGCGAAAACGCCCTCGTCGTCCTGGAGCGGCGCTATCTCGCCAAGGACGAATCGGGCCGGCCCATCGAGACGCCGGAGGAGATGTTCCGACGGGTGGCCCGCAACATAGCCCAGGCGGAGCGCCTCTACCAGCCGCTGGAAGACCCTGGCCGCATCGCCCTCTGGGAGGAGCGGTTCTACCAGCTCATGGCCCGCCTGGAGTTCCTCCCCAACTCCCCCACCCTCATGAACGCCGGGCGGGAGCTCCAGCAGCTCGCCGCCTGCTTCGTTATCCCGGTGGGCGATTCCATAGAGGAGATCTTCGAGGCCATCAAGGAGACGGCCATCATCCACAAGACCGGCGGCGGCACGGGCTTCTCCTTCTCCCGCCTGCGGCCGGCCGGCGACCGCGTCCGCACCACCATGGGGGTGGCCTCCGGGCCGGTCTCCTTCCTCAAGGTCTTCGATGCCGCCACGGAGGCCATCAAGCAGGGGGGGACGCGCCGGGGGGCCAACATGGGGATCTTGGACGTCACCCATCCCGACATCGAGCAGTTCATCACCCTGAAGAGGGACGGCCGCACCCTCACCAATTTCAACATCTCGGTGGCGGTGACGGACGAGTTCATGCGGGCGGTGGAGGAAGACCGTGAATACGAGCTGATAAACCCTCGCACCGGCCATCCGGCGGGGCGTCGTAACGCCCGTCGCATCTTCGACCTCATCGTGGACAGCGCCTGGCTCTGCGGCGACCCCGGCCTCGTCTTCCTGGATCGCATCAACGCCGACAACCCCACTCCCCACCTGGGTCGCATCGAGGCCACCAACCCCTGCGGCGAACAACCGCTGCTGCCCCACGAGTCCTGCACCCTGGGCTCCATCAACCTGGCCCGCTTCGTGCGCAGCGACGGCGCCCACCCGCGGGTGGACTGGCAGCGTCTGGCCGAGGTCATCCCCATCTGCGTCCGCTTCCTGGACGATGTCATAGACATGAACCGCTACCCCGTCCCCCGCATAGAGGAGGCCACCAAGCGCACCCGCAAGATCGGCCTCGGCATCATGGGCTGGCATGACCTCCTCCTCCAGCTCCGCATCCCCTACGATTCCGAGGAGGCGCTGGCCCTGGCCGAGGAGCTGATGCGCTTCCTCCAGGACAAGGCCAACGAGGCCTCCCTGGCCCTGGCCGAGGAGCGAGGCCCATACCCCGCCTGGGAGGGCTCTCGCCACTACCCGGAGCGGCCCTACCGCAACGCCACTCGTACCACCATCGCCCCCACGGGGACCATCAGCATCATCGCCGGCTGCTCCTCGGGGATCGAGCCCCTCTTCTCCCTGGCCTTCTACCGCCACCACTATCTGGACCCTCAGGACCCGTCCAAGCTCACCCGCCTGCGGGAGGTGAATAGCTACTTCGTCCAGGTGGCCAGGGAGGAGGGCTTCTACAGCGACGAACTGCTGGACTATCTGGCCGCCGGGGGCCGCCTGGCCGAGCGCCCCGAGGTGCCGGACTGGGCGAAGCGCCTCTTCGTCACCGCCCACGAGATATCGCCCGAGTGGCACGTGCGGGTGCAGGCCGCCTTCCAGCGCTACACCGACAACGCCGTCTCCAAGACCATCAACTTCCCCTACCAGGCGACGCGCGAAGAGGTGGCCCGCGCCTACTGGCTGGCCTACCGGGAGGGCTGCAAGGGGATCACCATCTACCGCGAGGGCTCCCGCGAGCTCTCCGTCCTCTCGCACGCCACCGTCAACCTTCGCGGCCCGGAGCAGGAGACGAGCGAATCGGCCAGGGAGATAGCAGGGACGCCGGCCCGCCCCCGGCCCTATCGGGAGCGGCTGCCCGACGAGCGACGTTCCATCACCCACAAGTTCCAGGTGGGTGGTCAGGAGGGCTACATAACCGTGGGCCTCTATGAGGACGGCCGCCCCGGGGAGATCTTCATCAAGATGGCCAAGGAAGGCTCCACCGTCTCCGGCCTCATGGACACGGTGGCCTTGCTCACATCGGTGGCCCTCCAGTACGGCGTCCCCCTGGAAGACCTGACCCGCAAGCTGCGCAACACCCGCTTCGAGCCCTACGGCCCCACCAACAACCCCAGTATCCCCTGGGCCACCTCCGTCATAGACTATATCTTCCGCTGGCTGGAGCTCAGGTTCGTCCCGGGGGCCCGCCAGCGCCCCTCTTCCCAGTCAGGCGAGCCCCTGAACCTGGCTGTCAGCCCTGACGAACAGACGGGGATGACTTGCCCCGAATGCGGCGCTCTCCTGGTCTTCCAGGAGGGCTGTCTGGTCTGCCGGAGCTGTGGCTACACCCAGTGCAGCTAGCCCGGCCCGCTTCCCAGGGATGGCCGGCAGAGGAGGTCCGTGAGATGGGGCCGCAACCCTCGTCCCGCCAGGCCCCTCGTTACGAGATCGTCCGCTGGCGACTCCTCCTCCCCCTCATCGGCTTCGGCATCGATCTGCTGCTGGGACGGCCCCGCTCCTTCGCCCGGGACGCCGTGAGGGTGCTGGCCGCCAATCCCTTCCCGCGACGGGTGGAGGGGCTGGAGAGAGTGCCGACGGAGGGCGCCTTCGTGCTGACGATGAACCACTACAGCCGTCGGGGCCTGCGGCCCTACCACTGTGCCATGGTGGTGAGCGCTGCCCTGCTGGAGAGGCGGCGCGGCCAGCAGGAGGTGCGCTGGGCCTTCACCAGCGAGCTGCGCGGCCAGCGACTGGGACCTCTCCCCCTGCCCCTGTGGCTGATACGCTGGACGTTCCGCCGGGTGGCGCGGGTCTACGGGCTGGTGATCCTCCCTCGGCCGGAGGAGATGGTGATGGGCAGGGCGGCCGCCCTGCGCCGTCTGCTCCGTGAGCTGGGACAGGCGCCGGTGGGGCTCACGCCGGAGGGGGAACGGGGGACGGGGCGGCTGGTGGAGCCGCCACCCGGGAGCGGCCTCTTCCTGGCCCTTCTCTCCCAGCAGGGGTATCCTGTTCTGCCGGTGGGGGTGTGGGAGGAGGGCGAGACGCTGGTGGTGCGGTTCGGTTGCCCCTACTCCGTCGCGCTGGAGCGGGGCCTGTCCCGGGAGGAGCAGGACCGCCTGGCCCGTGAACAGGTGATGGTGGCCATCGGCAGGCTGCTGCCGCGGGAGCTCTGGGGCGCCTACGCGGCGGCGGTGGAGCGGTCGCTGGTGGTGGACGGAGCCGGGCCGGAGAGCGCTCGATAGACCTAGCCGTGGTGCCCGAGGGATGAAAGCCTTGGCCAGCCGAGAAGGATGGCTGTTCTCGGGGAGGCTCCTGGGGCGGGCGCTGAGGTGGCTGGCACGCCGGTCATGGGCCTTCCAGATAGTCGCCACCGGGCTGTTCCTGGCCCTGCTGGTCTGGCGGGTGGACGTCCCGTCCGTAGTGGAGCCCCTGGGCCGGGCCCATTATGGCTGGGCTGGCCTGGCCCTGCTGGTGGCCATGGCGGTGAGGGTCATCGACACCGCGCGCTGGCGGGTCTACCTACGGAAGCTGGGGCGTCCGCCCCTGCTGGGCCTGCTGGGTGCCTTCCTCATCGGCAATCTGGGAAACAATCTGCTGCCGGCGCGGGCTGGGGACATAGCCCGCATCCAGATAGTGGCCAACCGTTACGGGCTGCCCAGGGCCGGCCTCGCCTCCGCTACCTTCATTGTGGAGGCGATGATGGACGGGGTGACCTTCCTGGTGCTGCTGGTCATCGGGCTGGCGGTGCTGGAGATAGACTTCGTCCCGGTGCCACTGCTGGCCTTCCTGGCCGTGGCCGCCGGGGGCGGGCTGGTGGCCGTCACTCTGGCCAGCCACCTCCTGCCGCGCCAGCTGGGCGACTGGCGCCCCCTGCGCTGGCTGCCCGGCCCGGTGAGGCGGTCCGTGGCGGAGGCCTGGCCCCGCTTCCTGGATGGCCTGGAGACGATGCGCAACCCCCGGCTCTTCGCCCAGGCGGTGGGCCTCAACTTCCTGGGCTGGCTGACCCACGTCCTCATGTTCTGGTGCTTTGGCCTCTCGCTGGGGCTGGACCTGGACTTCGGCAATTATGTGGTCATCATGGTGGCTGCCAACCTGGTGGTGGCCTTCCCCATAACCTTCCAGAGCATCGGCACCTACCAACTGGCGATGACGGAGTTGCTGGCGGCCTGGGGGGTGGAGCGGGAGGCGGCCTTCGCCTTTTCGGTGGCCTCCCACGCCTTCGTGAATGTCTGGACCATCGTGACGGGCGTATTAGCGCTGTGGCTGATGCAGGTGCGGCCGCGTGACGTCTTCTCCCTGCGCGGGCCCGTGGAGGAGCGGGCGCAGACGCCGGCCGAGGAGAGATGGCGTCCCACGGGGTGACAGGTGGTGGAGCGCGGAAGCCCTCTCCTCGTCCTGACGGCCCTTCACCTGAGCGGCATGTGGCTCCTTCCCCTCTACTTCTGGCGGACGCGTCGACTGGAGCGACGGGCGCGGGGCCGTCCGGGCTGCCTGAAGGCTTTCCGCTGGATATCTCGCCGTAGTGTCCTCCTCATGACCTGGTGGGCGGACCTGCCCAGCGCCCAGGGCTGGCTCCAGGACGAGGGACACCGCGCCTACCTCCGCCACGCCGGGGCCGGACGCCATGTGAAGGGGTGGGTGGAGCTCTACCAGCCCCTGCCAGTCTCCCTCCATCTGGGAGCTAGAGGCGCCCCGGCGCTGGAGGAGGCCGCCCCTTGACGGGCCTGAGGCGGGGCCTTAGTGTAGGACTCGGCAGCGGGGTGTGGCTCAGCCTGGTAGAGCACCTGGTTTGGGGCCAGGAGGTCGCCGGTTCAAATCCGGCCACCCCGACCAGCGGCCAGACACGGTGCACCTCCGAAAGCTCCCCGAAGCAGATACATGTCCCTCTGAGGGCCCTGCCGCCCCCGGGCGACCGCTCCGAACAGGGCGCGGGACGACAAATTCATCGCCAACTGTCAGGGATTTCCCCGAGTACCCTGCCGGCCATTTGGTTACCATAAGTGCATGGAAAAATCGATGGCCCGGCTCAGGAGGGCCTTCCCTATACTTCATGGTGCCGCATCTCTCCTGTGAGGCCCGTGTCCGAAGGGCCAGGGCCGCGTGGGCTGTGGAGGGGCGAGGGCTGCCCGGCCCCGCCCCATTTCGAGGCGAGGGGGCGGACGTGCGATGAGGAACGAACAAGGCCTGAGGTCTGACCAGGGAGTGGCGGTGACAGAGGCAGACCGGCAGGAGAGGCTGGAGGCGTTGCGGCTGGCCATTCAGGCGAGCCACAGCATACGCTGCGAGAATGTCGGAGAGCTCCTGGTGGCCGCCGACGCTATCCTCCGCTGGCTCCATCAGGACGGCCGAGAGGAACGCTGAGGCCCGCCCCGCGGCCGGCCAGAGCCGGGGGCGCCGGTGGCCTTGGCAGGAGGCGGCCCCGCCGGGTGTGCCGCGTCCGCCGTCCTGCCGTACCGGCCGCTGACGCCCCGTCGGGCCAGACCATCCCCCCGCTGGGGGCGGCCTTCGCCCCGCTCCGGGCCCTGTCTCAACATGAAATATGAGGGGCGGCCGTCCGTCCGCTAGACATGTTTGCCGAGCCGACGTAGCGCGGCCAGAACCGGGGCAGCCTGACGTCCTGACGGCCCGCCGATGGCCGAAAAGCGAGCCGATGGGCCAATGGTGCGCCCTGCGCTTCCGGCGCCGGCAGCGACGGCAGACCGCACAGGGGCGGACGCCGCTCCAGCCCTGGACAGGAGGAGTGACGAGATGGGCATCCGGTTGTACGGCATCAACTACGGGTACATGGGGGCGGACAAGGAGTTTCTGCTCTTCCCCTCGCCCGGCTATATCCTGCACAGCCAGCGGCGGGAGGGGAGCAAGGTGTGGTACCGCTGCCCGGCCCTGGGCTACATCATCGAGCACCCGGAGGGGCGCATCCTCTTCGAG
>BEIB01000041.1 GCA_002898615.1 bacterium HR25
GCCCACTGGTGGGAGAGGCTCCTCCACAACCAGACCATCCTCCGTCTGAAGCCTTACCTGCAGAAGATGCCGCGGGTGAAGGTGATGGAGGTGCCCGTCTCCCTGGAGAGGGGCTAGGCCGCCGCTCCATCCCTCAGCGGCTGCTTGCCAACAGGGTGTCCAGCTCCTGCACGCTGGTGATGCCGGCCGCCCTGGACAGGAACCGGGCCAGGCTGCCCGATTCCTCTCGCAGTCTGGTCAGCTTGGGGCCGACGCTGCTGGTAGAGACGGGCGAGTCGCCGTAGAGGCCGTAGAAGGCGAAGTAGGCCTGGTTTATCTTCCGTATGTAGAACCCCCGCGCTGCCAGCTCGCGGCGCTTGGCCTCCATGAGCTGTTCGGCCTCCTTCACCTGTCCTCTGGCCAGGAGGGACTCCACGTCCAGCCGTAGCTGGCGGAGCTCGCTGGCCACCTGGGGGGAGGGCGCCTGCGAGGCCGTGGGCAGAGGGAGGGGATAGCGCTGGACGATGAGCCTGCCCAGCTCCCGGCCGGCTATGTTGGCCACCGTCTCGTTGAGGGTGCGCGTCTCGTCGTCCCGGAAGTAGTGACGTCCCAGGGGGAAGAGGGCGAGATACTGGTGAACCCACTCGTGGGCCACCGTCTCCATGAGGGCCTGGTAGTCCAGCAGGGGAGGGACGGCGCTGGGGTAGCTGCCCAGGGCGCCCACGTCCGCCACCAGGGCGGCCATCCCCAGGGCGCTCGCCCTGTCCTCTATGGCGTCCCGCTCCAGCTCTCCCAGGTCGGGCTGCAGGAGGTAGGCGGCCGTCAACTCTATGTGGTCGCGGGGAGAGATGGCCAGCACCTTGGGAGGAGCGTCCAGCTCCACGGCCACCGGGGGGAAGACCAGCTCCACTCCCTGGAAGAGAGGGGGACGAAGAGTGATCCCCTGCTCCCGCAGCACCGCCGTCAGCCGTCTCTCCAAGACCCGCTCGACATCGTTTTCCATGTCCTTCAGCTCCCGGCGGAGGGCCTCGGCGCGGGCATAGCGGAGGGATGAGGGGAGGTCTGCCCCCGTCGTCTCCAGGGCCCGGAGCTCTCGCAGCCGGGCGAAGAAGGCGATGAGGACGTCGTCATCGCTCTGGCGTCTGGCGCCCGGCCGCAGTTCGCCCAGCCAGCTCGCCAGCTTCTGGGGGACGGCGTAGATGTGCCAGCGGACTATGTCGTAGCTGTAGCGTTGGGCCGCCGCCTGGACGGGGCCGGAGGGGGCGGGCCCGCGGGCCAGGCGCATCAGCCCCCAGGCGACGGAGCCGGCCGCAAGGAGAAGCAGGGAGGCGTAAATGGCTGTCAGGGCCAGGCGCCGCACCGGCGTCCTTCGCTTTCCGCAGGCTGTTCCTGCTCCTCTCCCCAGTGCCATAATACAGGCTGAGGCGACGAGCACACAGTCAGGAGGACAGGAGAATGACGCGCATCGCTTTCATTGGCGGGACGGGGCCGGAGGGCCTGGGGCTGGCCATGCGTTTCGCCAAGGCAGGGGAGGAGGTGTTCATAGGCTCACGGTCCGACGAGCGAGCGGCCCAGGCGGCGGCCAAGGTGCGAGAGAAGGTTCCCCACGCCAAGGTGCAGGGGATGCTGAACGCCGAGGCGGTCCAGCAGGCGGACCTGGTCTTCGTCACTGTGCCCTACGAGGCCCACCGGGAGACCCTGCAGTCGCTGGCCGACCTGATGGAGGGTAAGACGCTGGTGGACGTGGTGGTGCCTCTGGAGTTCAGCAAGAGCGGCGTGCGGGCCATCGACGTGGAGGAGGGATCGGCGGCGCAGCAGGCACGCTCCCTGGTGCCCAACGCCATCATCGTCAGCGGCTTCCATCACCTGGACGCTACCCTCCTGCAGACGGTGGAGAAGCCGATGCAGGGCGACGTTATCATATGCTCTGACCACAAGGCGGCCAAGAAGCAGGTGATGCAACTGGCGGAGTCCATAGAATACGTGCGGGCGGTGGACGGGGGCGTGCTGGCTAATTCCAAGTATCTGGAGGAATGGACGGCCCTCCTCCTCAACATCAACCGCATCTACAAAGCGCGCAGCGGTGTCCGCATCGTAGGCATTTAGGCCGGGAGGTGGACCATGCCAGACCTGTCGGGCAAGGTGGCCCTGGTGACGGGAGCGGCCCGGGGCATAGGCCGCGCCATCGCTCTGGAGCTGGCCAGGGGCGGCGCTGACCTGGTCCTGTGCGACCTGGACACTCCCCATGACTGGCCTATGCTGGAGGAGACGGGACAGCTCGTCCGGGAGCGTGGCCGTGACGTGCTCCTCCAGCCCTGCGACGTCACTGTGAGCCGTCAGGTGGACGAGCTTTTCGCCGCGGCGCTGGCCCGCTTCGGCAGGGTGGACGCCCTGGTGAACAACGCTGGCAGCTCCCTGGGGCCGGACCCCGTCAACAACCCTCAGGGCCTGGGCGTCGACATCGCCGATACCGACGATGAGTACTGGCGCTTCTTCATAGACCAGAACCTGACCTCCGCCTATTACTGCTGCCGCGCCTACGTGCGGGCCTATCGCCAGGCGGGGCTGCGGTCGGGCTCCATCGTCAACATGTCCTCGGTGGCCGCCCTCATCGGCGCCAACGTCGGCCCTGCCTACCCGGCGGCCAAGGCAGGGCTGTTGGGCCTCACCCGTCACCTGGCGCAGCGGCTGGGGCGGGAGGGGATACGGGTCAACGCCGTCCAGCCGGGCATGGTGCGCACCCGCCTCACCGAGAAGTACGGCGACATGCGGGAGGCCGTGGCCCGCCGATTACCTCTGCGGCGTCTGGCCGAGCCGGAGGATGTGGCCTCTGTGGTGGCCTTCTTGGTCTCCGATGAGTCCCGTTACGTAACGGGGCAGGCCATCCCCGTGGACGGCGGCATGACCTACGGCTAGGGAAGCGGGGAGAGGCGGGCTTGACGCCCCCTGAGGTGCGGGTCATCGCCATAACTGGCCTGGGGGAGGTGCGCCCGGGCGACGACCTGGCCCCCCTCGTCCTGGAGGCGGCCCGCGCCCAGGGCACGCCCATCGCCTCCGGGGACGTGGTGGTGGTGACCCAGAAGATAGTCTCCAAGGCGGAAGGGCGGGTGGTGGCCCTGGCGGAGGTTGTCCCCTCGCCGGAGGCGCTGCGCCTGGCCCGTGAGCACGACAAAGATCCTCGGCTGATGGAGGTAGTCCTGCGGGAGAGCCGGCGCATCGTGCGGGCGGAGCGGGGCGTCATCATCACCGAGACCAGGCACGGCTTCGTCTGCGCCAACGCCGGGGTGGACTCCTCCAACGTGGCCGGCGAGGGCTACGTGGCCCTCCTGCCGGAAGACCCGGACCGCTCCGCCGAGGCCCTCCGCCGCCGCTTCCACGAGCTGGCGGGGGTGGAGGTGGCCGTCGTCATAAGCGATACCTTCGGCCGGCCGTGGCGGGAGGGACACGTCAACGTCGCTGTGGGGGTGGCGGGCATGAGCCCCTTCCTGGACTACGTGGGCCAGACGGACCCCTACGGCTACACACTGCGGGTCAGCACCATGGCCGTGGCCGACGAGCTGGCGGCCGCCGCCGAGCTGGTGATGGGCAAACTCTCCCGTGTCCCGGTGGCCCTCGTCCGCGGGTTCCCCTACCAGCCGGGGCCGGGCAGCGCCCGCGAGCTGGTCCGCCCCCCGGAGCGGGACCTCTTCCGTTAGTCCCTACCAGCGGGGGAGGTTGGGATCCACCGCCTTCGCCTCCGCCTCCACGAAGCTGTAGCTGCCATCGTCGTTGAGGGCCACCCAGCGGCTGCTGTCGGGCAGGGTTATCTGGCCGCGAGGGTCCAGCTCCGTGCGGAGGATGGTCAGCTCCTCTTCCGTGGGCGTCTCCAGGGTCTGGAGCTGGGGGGCGATCTTGGGCCGGAACCCCATCTCATCCAGCACCTGCTCCAGAGTGACGAAGGGCGATATGGCGACGAGGCGCATGTAGCGCTCTTCGTAATCGAACATGGCCCAGGGGGTGATGAGGAGGTAGGGTCCTGTGCCCCGCGGCAGACCCCAGCGCTCTCGCGCCCCCTCGCTGCCGTCCAGGAAGCCAGGCGACGAGATGAAGTCGACCCGGGGGACGAACTTGCGGCGGTCGTGGTCCGTCAGCAGGATGGTGCGCCAGCAGAGGGCAGCCACCGAATCGGCCCCACCGGGGCCGCCGAAGCGTCGGTACTCGCCCCCCTCGAAGTCGCCCAGGGCGGTGGAGTTGATGTTGCCGTAGGGATCTACCTGCAGAGTGTTGAGGATGCCGTAGTCCAGCACTCCCGCCTGGGCGTAGGCGCCTATGAGGTTCATGTTGGCCCACTGGAGGGCGCGGTAGCCGGCCCGCGGGCTCACCACCTGCTGCATGGGGTCGAAGGGGATGAGCGGCTCCGGGGCGACGATGCCGTCCTCCGTGACGTAGACGGCGTTGGGAGCGTAGAGTCGCTTGGCCAGGAGCATGGAGGCCATGGGGGAGCCCCCGGCGGCGATCCAGTAGGCCTTGCCGTCCTCTATCAGACGGGCCACCACGCAGATCTGGTGCTCCCGCTCGTTGAATAGGGCCGCCTTGCGTCCCACAGGCTGCTTCAGCTCGATCATCGCCCGTACCCCTCCTTGATGGTCGCCCGCTCCACCATCTGGGCCAGCTTCTGGTAGCCCACCAGTTTGTCCAACGTCTCGGCGTGGCTGCCGACGCCGTAGACCCACTTCTCCAGGTACTGGTCCAGTCGCCCCCGCATGCTGGCCCCCACCACCTCCACGCAGTGCTCCACGTCCGAGCAGTAACGGCCCGGCATCTCCCCCGGGTAGGCGCCGAAGGGCAGGTGGACCACGGCGTTGACCAGGAAGTAGGGTATGGTGGTGCGGCCGGGGTCGCTCCGTATCTCCTCTGTGTCCACGATCTCCTCGGTGGAGATGATGACCTTCTTGGAGGCGAGGGCCGCCTCCATGTCCGATATGCCGACGCCATAGATGCGGGCGTTGCCGTAGATATCCGCCTGATGGACGTGGATGATGGCGACGTCCGGATTGAGGGCGGGGACAATGGTCACTGGCTGTCCGCTGTAGGGATCCCGCACCAGCTTGGCCCCGGAGTACTTGAAGCCGTCCGTCCCCCCGAAGGAGCGCACGGGGATGAAGGGGATGCCCATGGCCCCCGCCAGCAGGCGGTTGGTCAGCACCACGTTGGAATACTCGTATAGCTGGACCCGGCCCTCCTTGACGGCCCGGTCTATGGCGGCGCTGTAAAGGAAGAAGCCCACGTCTATCTTGGTGGCGCAGCCTGCCTCCACCAGCAGCGCCACGTCTATCCAGGTGAACTTGCAGCCCACCCACAGGTCCCGCTTGCGCTGGCGCATTATCTCCCTCAGGAGGGCGGCGGGGCCACGGTTCAGATAGTTGCACTCGTATACCAGGTAGTCCCCATCCTGGACGAAGCGCTCGATGGCCTCCCGCTCCGACATGAGCTTGGGACGGAGGGAGCGGTCCTTGTGGTCCCGGACCCACTCACGGAAGCCGTCGGGGTCCACGGGGAGATAGGGGGCTTCGCCTTCGGCCAGTATCTCCAGTTCCTGCGCCATCCTTGCAGCTACCCGAGGGTGTAATGCGCTGGCGGGGCCAGCCTTGGTTAGTATGATGAGAAGGCGTTGGGGGGTTGTCAATAAGGCGGGGGAGGGCGCTAGCTGCCCGGGTCCTCGTCCCGGGCCTCTTGGTGGTGGTCGATGCGCTCCAGCACTCGCCGCCAGACGTCCCCCTCCCAGCGCTTGGCCAGTCGCATCCAGTTGAGGGAGAGCCGGTGGCGGAGACGGGCCACCTCCAGCAGCTCCGCCAGCTCGGCGTCGTCCAGGGCCGGGTCGTTCCCCTTCAGGAGGTCGTCGATAGCCTGTGCCAGACGCTGCGCCTTCTCCATCTCTTCCTGCCGGTGAGGCTCCAGTTCGGTCATGGCCCTCTCCCCCGGCCCCGGGGTTTCCCCTGACGACGGCTGCTCACAGTCATTGTATCCGTCTTTTTTCAACGAGAGAAGGCCGGGTCATATTTCAGGCCGCTCCCGCTCGGGCCCGTCCCGGCGCGGCCCGGTGGCCCGGTAGGCCTCGTCCAGGAGCTCGACCACATGGGCCACCCGTCCGGGCAGGCCTCGCCGCCGCAGGCCCGCTGTCAACTGTAGCATGCAGCCCGGGTTGGCGGTGGCGATGACCCTGGCCCCGGTGGCCTGCACTTCGTCCATCCTCTCCTCGAGGAGGGAGAGGGAGACGCCAGGATGGTTCAGGGAGTAGATGCCAGCGCTGCCACAGCAGCGGTCCGGGTGCTCCATCTCTAAGAGACGGAGACCGGGTATGGAGCGTAACAGACGTCGTGGCGCCTCCTTTATCCCCTGGGCGTGGGCCAGGTGGCAGGGGTCCTGGTAGGTGACGGAGAGCTCGTAGGGGGACTGCGGAGGCTCCAGGGGGAGCTCCGCCAGTAGCTCCGTGACGTCCCTGACCAGGGAGCTGAAGCGACGGGCGCGCTCGGCGTAGGCGGGGTCGTGCTCCAGGAGCTCCGCGTACTCCTTGAGGAGGGCGCCGCAGCCGGCGGCGTTGATGGCCACCACGTCCACCCCGGCGTCCAGGAAGGCGTCTATATTGCGCTTCGCCAGCTCCAGGGCGGTGGGGAGGTCGCCGCTGTGGGCGAAGAGGGCGCCGCAGCAGGCCTGTCCCTGGGGTGAGACGACCTCGCAGCCGTTGCGGGCCAGGACACGCACGGTGGCCCCGTGGACTCCGGGGAACAGGTAGGGCATGACGCAGCCCAGGAAGAGGCCGACGCGCAGCCTCGCCGGGCGGCGGGGACGCGCCAGGACACCATAGCGACGGAATGGCCGGCCCGCTGGCGGGGGAGCCAGGGCCAGGAGGCGGCGGAGGGGGCGGGGGAGCGTCCGTGCCAGGCGGGCCTGCGCCCCGGGCCAGCCGGGCAGCCGCAGGGGCAGGGTGACGAGGGCCAGCCGCTCCGGGTGGAGGACGAAGAAGCGCAGGAGGGCGGCCCGCAGCCGCCAGCTAGCGGGCGCCCGCCGCCCCTGGGCCATCACCGTGGCCCGCGCCCGCTCCATGATGCGACCGAAGGGGACGCCTGAGGGGCAGACCGCCTCGCAGTTGCGGCACTGGAGGCAGAGGTCCAGGTGGGAGAGAGCGACCGGCGTGGCCTCTATGCGGCCCTCC
>BEIB01000042.1 GCA_002898615.1 bacterium HR25
CGCCTCAGGAGGCCGTTGGCCGCCACCCCGCCGGACAGGAGCACCTCCACCGCCGCCGTCTCCCGGGCCGCCCGCACGACGCGGGAGACCAGGGCGTCCACCACCGCCTCCTGGAAGGCAGCCGCCACCTCGGGGACGGAGGGCGGCTCCCCGTATTCCCCTCGCATCAGGCGCAGGACGTGGGTCTTCAGGCCGCTGAAGCTGAAGTCATAGGGGCTCTGGGGCCGGCCGCGGGGCAGGCGCAGGGTCACGCGGCCCGCCTCCCGGGCCGTCCGCTCGATGGCGGGGCCGCCCGGGAAGCCCAGACCCAGCAGCCGCGCCACCTTGTCGAAGGCCTCGCCCGCCGCATCGTCCACCGACTGCCCCAGCCGCCGGAAGCGACCGTGCGCCTCCATCAGCACCAGGTCGGTGTGGCCGCCGGAGACCACCAAGCAGAGGGCAGGCAGGCGAGGCTCCGGCCCCTCCTCCAACCAGTTGGCGTAGATGTGCCCCTCCAGGTGGTTGATGGCCACCAGGGGGAGGCCCCAGGCGTAGGCCAGGGCCTTGGCCAGATTGGCCCCCACCACCAGCGACCCCGCCAGACCGGGGCCGATGGTGACGGCCACGGCGTCCAGCTCCTGGGGCCGGCAGCCGGCCTCCCGGAGGGCGGCCTCCACCACCGGCAGGAGCGCCTCCAGATGGTGGCGGGAGGCCACCTCCGGCACCACGCCCCCGTAGCGGGCGTGGAGGGCGGCCTGGGAGGCGACGACGTTGGCCAGAAGCCGCCGCCCGTCCTCCACCACGGCGGCGGCCGTCTCGTCGCAGGAGGTCTCGATGCCCAGCACCCTCATCCCTCTCCCTCCTCCCGGGCCGGGTCATCCGTCACCACCAGCAGGATGGCAGCGAACCAGTCCATCTCCCGCACCCAACGGTAGAGGAGAGAGAGGCCGCGCTCGGGGCGCTGGCCCATGAGCTCGCGCAGCCGCTCCTGGGAAAGGGCCTCGGCCAGATTGCTGGAGGCGAGGAGGAGGCGATCGCCAGCGGCCAGCTCATGGCGGGTGAAGGCGGGATAGATATCGTCGGCCAGCCCCAGGGGGCCCTGGGCCTCCGGGATGTGGGGCTGGAGGGGCTGCAGCGTCCTGCCGCGAAAGGCGTAGGCCAGGGCGGGGCCCACCTGGGCCAGATATGCCTCCCGTCCCCGCACCGTCAGGGCGGATACGCCAGCCGCCACCCACTGTTCGCGCAGGCTGCGCCCGTTCCAGCTCTTCAGGTCACGATGGGCGGCCCGGAGGGCCCGCAGCAGCCCCCCGGTCAGGGAGAGCCGCTCCCGGTGGAAGCTCTCGCCGATGACGGCCGCCACGTCGGCGCAGAACTCCTCGCTGCCGGGCAGGGCAGGCTCCACCACCAGGTAGAGGTCGGGGCCGCCCTCCGCCCCCTCCTGGAGGTAGACAGCGGTAAAGGGGCCGTCCTCCCGCAACTGGCCGCGCAGGATGCTGAAGTGGGAGACCCAGAGCATGGTCATAAGGTGGCCTCCGGGGCGACCACTTATGGAGGATACAACGGTGGGACGCTTGACGTTAGCGCCGGGCCTACCCGGCCTCTGCCCTGACGAGGGGGCGGATGCGGTAGGTGCAGGCCCCCTCCCCCCGCAAAAGGCTGCGGGTCAGCCGGGTGTCCGCCCCCACGAGCTGCCGCACCATCTCCACGTGCAGGGCGCAGATGGCCCGGTCCTCCTGGGCCACGCGGGAGTAGGGGCAGGTGAACTGGTCTATGTAGAACTCGTCGCCCTTGCGGGAGCACTGGGCCAGGCAGCCCTGCTCCTCCATGAGGCGCACCGTCTCCGCCACCCGCTCCTCCACCGGACGCCCCTCCACTCGCTCTATGTGAGGGGCGGCCATGCGGGCAGCCACCCGCTTCAGGAGCTGATGGAAGCGCTCGCTGCCCTCACTGGCCTTCAGTTCCCCCAGGAGGGCCAGGGCCAGCTCATCGTAGTGCTTGGGGAAGAGGGACTCCGCCTTCTCGGTCAGAGAGTAGACCAGAGTGGGCCTTCCCACCCGGCCCCGCTCCTCGCGGGCCGTCACCAGGCCGTCCCGCTCCAGCACCGTCAGGTGCTGCCGTATGCCGGTGGCGGTCAGCCCCAACAGCTCCCCCAGCTCCTTCACGGTGGCGCGCCCCGCCCGCTGCAGGTAGCGTATGATCTCCTGCCGGGTGGTCTGGAGGTGGAGGCTATTGCTCATCCTGTCAGGCATTATAACACTTTATGCAGCTATAATGATACTTTAGAGCGAAAACGCCGGCGGTGAGAAGATGACAGGTCCCGACCCTCTGGAGCTAAAGACGGAGGCAGACGATATCCTGGAGCGGGCGGCCCAGCGCCTGCGGGCCCTCCTGCACGAGGCCGTCTCCCGCCTGAACCCCTTCCCACCCTTCCCGGGCGCCTTCTTCACTTACGGCATTGAGATCGACGAGCCGCTGGCGGGGGACGACCCCGACCGCGGCTGTGTGGTCCTGGGGCCGGACGGCGAGCTGTACGAGCTGGTCATCGGCTACGAGCTGCCCATCTTCCCCGAGGAGGCCCACGACCCGGTGGCCACCCGCAAGGAGGAATTGAAGCCCCTCGACCTGCACCCGCGGGACTACATCTTCTACGCCTACCGGGCCCTCACCCGGGTGACGGAGCTACTGCTGGAGCAGGGGACCGGCCGGGGGAGGCCCTAGTCCTCCAGGACTATCGGGCCGCTCCTGCCCCCGGACTTGCGCACCAGCCTGATATCGGAGATGCGGGCGCCCCGATCCACCGCCTTCACCATGTCGTAGACGGTGAGGGCGGCCACCGCCACCGCCACCAGCGCCTCCATCTCCACGCCGGTGCGCCCCGTGGTGCGCACCCTCGACTCGATCTCCAGGCAGGCGGAGGCCTCGTCGGCACGGAGGTCTACCTCCACGTCGGTGAGCAGGAGGGGATGGCAGAGGGGTATCAGCTCCGGGGTCCGCTTGGCGGCCATGATGCCGGCGAGGCGAGCGGTGGCGAGGACGTCCCCCTTGGCCACCTGCCCCTCCTGGACCAGGCGCAGCGTCTCCGGCCTCAGGTAGACCCGCCCCCGGGCCACCGCCTCACGCGCCGTCTCCCCTTTGGCGGTGATGTCCACCATGCGGGGACGCCCCGACTCGTCCAGGTGGGTCAGGCGGCCGGTCTCGTCCATCTCAGACATCCGCCGTGCGCCGCAGCCGGCGAGCGACTTGGACAGCCCGGGAGGTGGCCCGACCGGCCCCGGCAAGGAGACGTCGCACGATGAATTGTGGCTCCTCGCCGCCCGCGTAGCCTACGGCCGTGGGCCGCCGGGGCGGCGGGCGCCCGCCTGTCGCCGCCGGCTGAGGCCGCCGACCGGCCTCCTCCGGCCGCGACAGGGGGATGCCGGGGGAAAACAGCCGCAGGCGGTAGGGCCAGCTCACGCCCTAGCCCCCGATCTGGATCATCTTGCGCCAGCGGGGACGGTTGCCGTCCCACAGGTGGTGGGCGTCCGGCTTGGTGCGCAGGGCCAGGAGGATGGCCGCCCGCAGCGCCTCGTCGTCGCCTCCGGAGCGGAGGACACCCTTCAGGTCTACTTCGTGGTCGGTCAGGAGGCAGGGGCGGATCTTGCCGTCGGCCGTCAGGCGCATACGGTTGCAGGAGGCGCAGAACTGGTGCTCCGTGAGGGGGCTGATGAAGCCCACCAGGCCGCGGGCCCCGGGCAGCCGCCAGTAGCGGGCGGGGCCGGCTCCGGAGGCGCTCTCCGCCGGCTCCAGGGGGCCCAGGGCGCCCTCGATGCGCCGCTTCACCTCCCGCGTGGGGACGAAGGCCAGCTCCAGCCCCCCCTCGCCTTTGTTGCAGGAGCTCTCCTCCTCCAGAAAGGGCATCAGCTCTATGAAGCGGACCTCCCAGTCCTCCTCCAGGGTGGTGCGGGCGAACTCCACCACCTCGTCGTCGTTGAGGCCCCGCATGACCACCACGTTGAGCTTGATGGGCCGCAGGCCCGCCCGCCGCGCCGCCTCGATGCCGGCGAAGACGTCCCCTATCTTCCCCCAGCGAGTGATGGCACGGAAGCGCTCGGGCCGCAGGGTGTCCAGGCTGATGTTGACCCGACGCAGGCCGGCGCGGGCCAGCTCCCCCGCCAGGGCGGCCAGAGCGATGCCGTTGGTGGTCATGGCGACATCCTCGATGCCCGGCGTCCCGTTTATCCAGCGGACGAGCTGGACGAGACCGTTGCGCACCGTGGGCTCGCCGCCGGTGAGGCGGACGCGGCGCAGCCCCATGCCCGCCGCCACGCGGACTATGCGGTGTATCTCCTCCAGGGTCAGGATCTCCTCCCGGGGCACCCACTCTATCCCCTGCTCCGGCATGCAATAGACGCAGCGCAGGTTGCAGCGGTCGGTGATGGAGATGCGCAGGTAGTGGATGTTCCGCCCCACCGGGTCTACGAGCCCGCTTCCGGCCAGCGCCGGCAGCTCCGACGGCCGGGCGGAGACGCTGGTGAGGGGGATCAGTTCCTCGCTCCAGCCGGGCATGGCCGCCTCACCGTCCCTCCCACCGGTAGAGCAACTGCCTGAGGAGAGGGCGGAGCCGCCAGGCGGCCTGGGCGCGGTGGCTCAGGACGTTCTTCTCGTGCAGCGGCAGCTCGGCCATGGTGGCCATGCGGGCGGGCAGGTAGAAGATGGGGTCGTAGCCGAAGCCGCCCTCCCCCCGGGGCTCCAGGGCGATGAAGCCGGAGCAGATGCCCTCCACCACGTGCACCTCTTCTCTGCCCGGCGCCGCCACCGCCATCAGGCAGCGGAAACGGGCCGAGCGCCTCTCGGGCGGCAGGCCTTGCAGTCGCTCCAGGATGTACCGGAAGCGCTCCTGGTAGGTAGCCTCGGGACCCAGGAAGCGGGCCGAGAGGGGACCCGGGGTGCCTCCCAGGGCGTCTATCTCCAGCCCGGAGTCCTCCCCCAGCGCCACCAGCCCCGTGGCCTGGGCCGCCGCTCGTGCCTTCAGTATAGCATTGGCCCGGTAGGACTCTCCATCCTCTTCGGGGAAGTCCTCCCGGGCCAGGCCGACCTCAGCCGGCTTCACCAGCTCCCAGCCGCAGCCAGCCAGGAGCGGGACCAGCTCCCTCAGCTTGCCCTGGTTGGTGGTGGCCAGAAGAAGGTGGGGTATAGTCCCTCCTCCGGCTACTCCAGCGGCTCCCAGCGCTCCGCCAGCTTGGCCGCCACCGCCGGCATGGTGGTGTACTCCATCTCCTCCAGGGGGAGGCGGTGGGGCTCGAAGGGGCCCAGGGAGCGCAGGTAGTCCGCTATCTCGTTGGCCTTGCGACGGGCGTTGTCGAAGCCGGGGTCATCGAACATGTCCCGCGGGCCCACCAGGTGGCCGTTGGCCAGCTGGAAGCCCAGACAGACCAGCCGCGGCGGGCCGTCGAAGCGGCTGGGGTGGGCGTCCCGGAGGCTCACCGGCATCAGAGGGCCGTTGTGGGAGCCCCGCATCCATCCCTCCACGATGAAGGGGTTAGTGAAGGGCTCCAGCACCTCCCCCACCGCCGGGAACTCGCCCTGCGCCCGCACGATCATGGTCGGGTCGTCCTTGCCCACGTAGCGTCCCGCTATGAGGGAGAGCTTCTCGGTGCTGGAGACGGCGCCCACGTTGCCCGTGCTGCGGTTGAAGACTCGCTTCACAGCGTAGCGGGCGGGCGCCCCCAGGAAGATGAGCAGGTCGTAGAGCTCCTCGGGAGCGTTAAGGATGATCTTCTTGTGCTCCTTGACGTCGTGGATCTCGAAGGCGAAGCCGTGGTGTAGGGGGTCGCTGATGACCAGGCCCGGGGTGTTGAAGGGGTCGGCGAACATCTTGTAGAGGGGCATGTTGAAGGCCCCGGCCGAGGTCTTGTCCCCCATGAAGACGAGCACCGGCTCCGAGGGCCGTTCCTGGATCTCCATCTCCGCCGTGCCGGGGCCGGCGCCGCGGATGTTGCCGGAGAAGGCGTCGGCCAGGATGTCCTGCCCCGCCCCGTAGAGCTTCAGCTTCTTGGCCACCTCCGTCCCGTGCTGGAAGACGTCCCAGGCCAGCCGATGGACCTCCTCGTTGTTCTCGCCCCGCTCGTGGGTCATGATGAGGAACATGTCGTCGCCGCAGTTGCTCACGTGGAAGTCGATGAGGAGGCCCCGCTGGCGGGCCTGCTCCAGGTCCTCCCGCGCTGTGTCCAGCACCTCGGGGTGGGAGGCAGAATGTCCCACAAAACCGCCGATATCGGCCTTTATAACGCTGATTGTCACCATTTCTAGCACCTCCAGCCCTTTCTCTTTCGTAGGGGGCTGTAGCTCCCTCGCCCGCCGTCGTACCCCACACCGTTCATGTTAGTCCTCGCCTTTCGGGAGCGTCAAGGAAGGAAAACGGCGGCGCAGGAGGGCCAGCGCCCGTCTGCCCCAGCGCCGTGCCTCGCTGTCCCGGCCCTCGGTCCGCCGCCCCGGCGGCCGGGACAACGCCTGGCTCAGGGCCTCCGCCAGGGCCTCCGCCCGTCCGCGGGCCGCCTCATCGTCCAGAGGCTTGTAGCCCTGGAGCTTGCGGGGGCCCTCCCGGCCGCCCTCCGGTATGTACCAGTCCCGGTAAGAGAGGCAGCCGGCGACTAGCAGAGCGTAGCCCAGGGGAGAGCAGGGGGGCGGATAGCCGCGGCCCAGGATTGCCGCTGTATCGGCATGGTCCGGGGAGTCGTACTCCACCATGAGGCTCCCCCCGGGCGGCACCAGCTCCCCCAGAAGGCGGAAGAGCCGCTCCTGGCGCCCTCCCTCCTTCAGAGATGCCTCCTCGCCGTCGAAGCGGAGGACGGGCAGGTAGCGGACCAGGTCTATCCAGTTGTAGGCCGGGTAGCGGCCACGGTTGGAGAGGCCCAGGGCCAGCGGCCCCTGGCTGAGCCGTCCCTGGTCGTCCCGCACGAAGAGCTGGAAGTAATCGGCCCCCACCTGGTTGCGGGGCCCCAGGAAGACCACCAGCCTCCCCAGGCCGATGCCCTTCCCCTGCAGGGTGGCTAGGGGGTGGGCCTCCGCCGGCCGCCAGCGATCGCCCAGGGAGGCTGTCAGGCGGGCCCGGTCGTCGGGCCGGGGCACCAAGCGAGCGA
>BEIB01000043.1 GCA_002898615.1 bacterium HR25
CTGGAGGGCCCGGTGGGATTCGAACCCACGGCCGTGGGATTAAAAGTCCCCCGCTCTGCCGCTGAGCTACGGGCCCGATTTAAAGTATCGGGAACGGACGCGACGCTGTCAAAACGTCTGTCGTTGGGCCATCGCCCTGGTGGTTCCCTAGGGGGCGCCTTTTGGGCCATGATATAGCCAGACAAAAAGGCCCGCGCTTCGCCAGCGTCGCCGACTATGGACATAGCTACCGTTATCGCCGCCCGCACGCGCTTCTTCTATGGCTGGTGGGTGGTCTTCGCCACCGCGGGCATAATATTCCTCTGCGGCGGCACGTTTTTCTACGGCTTCGGCGCCCTGTTCAACCCCATCGTCCAGGAGTTCGGCTGGAGCCATGCCGCCATTTCGTTCGCCTTTTCCCTGAGGAACGAGATCGGGGGCGTGGCGGCGCCGGTGGTAGGGTTCCTGCTGGACCGCATAGGAGCGAGGCGGCTCTTGGTAGCGGGGGTCCTCCTGGTAGTGATCGGCTTCGTGCTGCTGAGCCGTATGAACTCCCTGTGGTCGTTCTACGGCTCGGTTCTCGTTATCTCCGCCGGCATGGCTGCGACTGGGTCTCCGGTGGCGGCCACCGTGGTGGCCCACTGGTTCCGGCGACGGCGAGGGCGCGCTCTGGGCATGTTGACGGTGGGGGCAGGGGTAAGCGGCATCATGGTCCTGGTGCTGGAGCACCTCATCTCCAGCTTCGGCTGGCGCTCCGCCCTGGTATTGGTGGGGCTGGTCCAGCTGGCGGTGGCCCTCCCCCTCGCCCTGAGCGTGCGCGACCGCCCCCAGGAGATGGGCCTCCAGCCAGACGGGGACGACGCTCCTCCCTCTGCCGTGCCCGCCGGGCAGGGGGAGACGCCTGCCGCGGGCCTGACGACGGCCCAGGCGGTGCGTACGCCCCTCTTCTGGCGCCTCTCCATAGCGGTGGCCCTGGCCCAGATGGGCGCCACGGCGGTCATCGTCCACCAGATCCCCTTCTTCACGGGGGGCCTCGGCCTCTCCGAGAGCGCGGCGGCGGCCTTCCTGGCGGCCACCACCTTCGTCAGCCTGGTGGGGCGGGTGGGCTTCGGCTCCCTGACCGATTACATCGGCACTCGCTGGGTGCTGGGGGCGGCCTATGGTGTCCAGGCGCTGGGGATCCTGCTCTTCGCCCTGCTGGAGGAGCTCTGGCAGGTCTTCCTGGTGCTGCCCCTGTTCGCCGTCGGGTTCGGGGGAGGGATACCGGCTCGCCCCGCCTTCCAGGCCCAGTACTTCGGCCTGCGCTCCTTCGGCTCCATTCAGGGCCTGGTCATCACCGTGGCGACGCTGGGGGCGGTGGCAGGGCCGGTCCTGGCCGGCGCCATGTACGACTGGGGAGAGAGCTACCGCCCCGCCTTCCTGCTCCTTGGCGCCGCCAATCTGGTGGCGGTGCCCCTGGTAGCGGCTGCCGGCCGGCCGCAGGGCGGCGGTTAGGAGGGCTGGCCCTCGGCGGCAGCGAAGGCCCAGGCGATGGCCCGCTGGGGCCGTATGCGCACCATCGGCCGCTCCTCCAGGGCCATGGCCCGGTACTGAGGGTATTTCTCTCTTAGGGCGGCCACCGCCTCTCGGCACTCCGGGCCGCCCTCCAGGACTTCCGCCTCTCCCTGTACCATCACCCAGGCGAGGCCCCGCCAATCCTCGTCGTAGGTGTCCACCAGGAGGGCGACGCGGGGATTCTCCTGGATATTGCGCAGGCGCTTCAGGCGAAGGGTGCGCTTGGGCTTCTCGTCCACGGGTATGTAGAAACCGCCGCCCAGGAAGACGAAGCAGACGGGCACGACGTGGGGCTGGCCGCGGGCGTCGGCGGTGGCCAGGCGGGCCACCCTCTGCATGGCGATGAACCGCTCCTGCTCCGGGGTGAGCATGGTGGGTTCACGGCGCCAGGAGGGGGAGCACCCACGGCCTCAGCGTGCCCATCGGGACAGGGACGACGGAGGAGGTGCTGACTATGGTGGGGGCGTGGTGGGGCGCCAGCCCGAAGTGCTCCAGGGGCCAGTAGGTGAAGAGGGCCTTCCCCACGATGTTCCCCTCCGGCACGAAGCCGAAGAAACGGGAGTCGGTGCTGTTCTCACGGTTGTCGCCCAGGACGAAGTAATAGCCGGCGGGCACCGTCCAGGGGCCGCAGCCCCGGGGGCCGGGGGCGCAGGAGGTCCGGCCATGGGCGTAGGGCTCTCGGATGGGCTGACCGTTGAGATAGACCACGCCCTGGACGTTGTCTATCTCCAGCGTGTCCCCGGGCAGGCCGATGACCCGCTTCACGAAGTCCCGGTTCAGGTTGGCCGGGTCGCGGAAGACGATGATGTCGCCCCGGTGGGGATGGCCGAAGACGTAGCGCACCCGGTCGTCGCCGGGGTCGAAGAAGGGCACCCAGTCGAAGACGGCAAGGTCTATCTTCAGGTAAGCTAGCTTGTTGACCAGGAGGTACTCCCCGTCCTCCAGGCTGGGCTCCATGCTGATCCCCTCCACACGGAAGTTCTGGAAGGAGAAGCGGATGCCCAGGAATATGACGGCGAAGAGGAGGAGCGTCTCCACCAGTTCCCATAGGAACCGTCCTACGGACTTGTCAGCCCGTGCTGGCGCCTCGGTCTGGGCCTCCCCGCTCTGTAGAAAGCGGGGAGGGGATGGCTGGTGAGGGGGAGGCGTCTCTCCTGTCTGCTCGGGGGCGGCCAGCGGCCCGTCCGCCCTCTCGGGCGGAGGAGGCTCCTCCCTCTCCTCGCTACGATCCGTCATCCCGTCTGTCCCCGACCTCTTACGTCCATTATGGAACGTCCCGGCGCCGCTGAATAGCGCCTCCGTCCTCTTTCATTGCTGGCCGTCACGCGGCCGGCCCCGGCGACGGACTTACTGTCGAACGCACCGGAGGTGAAAAACGATGCGGGCCTTCTTCTCGCTCCTCGCTCTATCGCTCCTCATGGCTTGCAGTGGCGCCGCTGCTCTGCCGGCATCATCGCCGGAGCGGGTCAACCCGGCCCCCACCGAGGGGTCAGGGTCGTGGATTGCCGTCAGCGGCCAGGGGGAGGCCATAGCCGTGCCGGACGTGTTGCAGGTGCAGCTCGGCGTCTCCGTGGCGGCGGCCTCCGTGGCCCAGGCCATGGGGGAGGCCAGCCGTGCAGCCTCGACCCTCGTCGGCCTGCTCAGAGGGAACGGAGTGGCCCAGGAGGACGTGCAGACCACCTCCCTCTCCCTCTGGCCGGAGCGACGCTACGGGGAGACGGGCCCGGTGACCTATCATGCCAGCCTGACGGTGGCGGCCAAACTGCGAGACCTGGCGCGGGCGGGCCAGTTGCTGGACCAGGCCGTGGCCCAGACAGGGGACGCCCTTACCATCTCCGGTCTCTACTGGACGGTGGACGACCTGACACCCTACGAGAGGCGGGCCCGGGAGGCGGCCATGGCCGACGCTCAGCGGCGGGTCCAGCAGCTGGCGGCGGCGGCCGGTGTGCGCCTGGGTCCGCCCCTCAACGTGCGGGAGTCCGTGGGGCACCCGCCAGTACCCTATCCCCTGGAGCGGGCCCTGGCCGCAGCCCCCGAAGCCCAGACGGTGCCCCTGGAGCAGGGCTCCCTGCGGGTTACGGTCGGCGTGGAAGTGGTCTACAGCATCAGCCCGAGCTGAGGCCGGGAGCGGCCACGGCCGGGGTCTAGACGTCAGCTTTCGTGGCCTTCCAGGAGGGCGGCGAAGCGGGACAGGGGCATGCCGGGGGAGACGCCCAGGCGGTAGAGACGGTAGACGTTGTCGGGGCGCTGCTCCAGGGGCCAGAGGCCGCCCAGGGCGGCCAGGGCGCCCACATAGCCTTCTTCCCGGACCAGGCGGACCACTCGCTCCCGCGCCTCGCTGCCCGCCCGGGTGAAGGGCTCCCCGTAGGGGTAGACCAGGAGCTGGACCGGCCGCCCCAGCGCCTCCTCCAGGGCGGCACGGGACTCCCTCAGCTCCTGACGGGCCTGCTCCGGAGGGGCGGCGGCCAAGTCCACGTGGTGGGCCGTGTGAGAGACGATCTCCATCCCCGCCTCGGCCATCTCCCGTACCTGCTCCCAGGTCAGGTAGCCGGGCTGTCCCAGGAAGCCCGTCACCACCGCGAAGGTGGCGGTGAAGCCGTAGCGCTTCAGCAGAGGGAAGGCATGGGCGTAGGCGTCATCGTAGCCATCGTCGAAGGTAAGGATCACTGGCCGCGGCGGGAGCGGCAGGCCATAGTAGAGGGCGTTGAATAGGTCCACCAGGGATACGGTCTGGTAGCCCCTGGCCTGCAGGTAGGCCAGTTGCTCCTCGAGCTGGGGGATGCTTACGCTGAGGGAGCGTCGCAGGCCCTCGGCCGGGAGAGAGGGGAGGACGTGGTGGTAGATGAAGATGGGCACCCGCAGCGAGCGCTGGGGCGGCTGGCGCGGGGGGAGGATGGGGCCGCGGCGGGCGGCCGGGCCGGGCCAGAGCACCCTCCAGGCCCCGTCCTCTCGCACCAGGGCCAGGGGGAGACGGGGCCAGTGGGCGCTGGGCTCCTCGCCGGCCGTCACATCGGCGTAGACCAGGTGGACATCGCGGCGACGGCCGCTGTCGGGGTCGGCCCAGGCGGGGCGCTCCTCCTCTTCTCCCAGAGCATACGAGAGGGAGCGGCCGGCCAGCTTGGCCTGCAGAAAGGCCACGAAGGGCTCCGGGCCCGGCCAGAGGCCCCGCGCCTCGGCCGAGAGGAGGTTCCAGGCGTCCTGGTAGGAGCCAGTGGCCAGGGCGCGCAGGAAGCGGTCGGCCACCGCCCGCGGCGTGGGAGAGAGGGAGACGAGGAGCGAGCTCTGTCCGCGGGCCAGCGGCATCGCCTGCTGCTCGTAGCCCGGCGCGTGGACCAGGAGTGTCGCATCGGCCGAAGGACGCAGCGAGTAGGTGCCGTCCTCCCGTCCCACCACTGTCAGGCGCACCGTGGACGGGACGGCGGCGAAGGCGGCCGTGGCGATGGGCTGACCGTTGAGGGCGTCCCGGACGGAGACGATGGTCTCCAGCCCGCCCTCTAGGCGCCAGCGCTGGCGCTGCCGCGCCACGCCCGACAGGGCAAGCTCTACGGGCGCCGGCCCGGCCTGCACGGCCAGGGCTACCGCTAGGGAGAGAGCTATAAGGGCCAGCGCCTGCAACGTCAGCTTGCCCCTGGGCAACGGCCACTCCTCCCGGGGGAACGAGGCCCGTCTGTCACACGGTCGGGCCCCTCGCTCTTTGGCCGGATATTATCTTCCCGAGGCGGCGAGCTGGGAAGCGGGAAGGTGACCGGTTACGGCCGTCCCGCCGAGTGGGGCCAGGGGCCTGCTCGGCCGCCCCCTGTGGCGCCGGGGGCCTGACCCACCTTCCCCTCTGTGTGAAAATGGTGTGGAGAAGTCCTCCATAACGTGTCACCTGGGAGGCCGACGGTGAGGCGGCGTCAGGTCATTTATGTGGTTATGAGCGTCCTCTCGGATCGCTCCATCAGGGAGGAGCTGGCGGCCGGCCGCATCCTCATCGAGCCTCTCCGCGAGGATGCCATCCAGCCGGCCAGCGTGGACCTCCATCTGGACCGCGTCTTTCGCATCTTCCGCATCAGCCGTCGGCCTTATGTGGACGTCCGGGAGCCCACCGAGGACCTGACGGAGCGGATAGTCATAACCGACGACGAGCCTTTCATCGTCCAGCCCGGGAGCTTCGTCCTGGCGGGCACCATAGAACACATCGCCCTGCCGGACGACCTGGTGGCCCGCGTGGACGGCAAGTCCTCCCTGGGGCGGCTGGGCCTCCTGGTGCACGCCACTGCTGGCTATGTGGATCCCGGGTGGCGGGGCAACCTCACCCTGGAGCTCTCCAACCAGTCCCAGATGCCCATCGCCCTCTACTACGGCATGAAGATAGCCCAGATATCCTTCTACCGCCTGTCCACCCCGGTGGAACGGCCCTACGGCTCCCCGGGGCTGGGGAGCAAGTACCAGGGCCAGAACGAGCCCACTCCCTCCCGCGCCTATAAGGACTTCCTGGTTCCCCGGGACGAGCATTAGGCGCCGCGGCGCCGCCGCATCTCCATCAGGACGAAGGGATTCGTCTGCTTCTCGATGCCGATACGGGTCTCCTCCATATGACCGGGGAGGACTATCGTCTCCTCGGGGAGGGTCAGGAGCTTGTCGATGATGCTGCGCATCTCCTGGTCGTAGTCGCCGCCGGGCAGGTCGGTGCGGCCGATGGAGCCGCGGAAGAGAGTATCGCCGCTGAAGAGCATCCCCTCGGTGTAGAAGGAACAGCTTCCCGGGGTGTGACCCGGCGTGTGGATCACCTTCAGCTTCACCCCGGCCACGTCCACTTCATCGCCATCCTCGATGAAGGCGTCGGGGTCGGGCGGTGGCTCCACGTAGCGCCCCAGCAAGAGGATGGCCGATTGCCCGGCGCTCTTGGCTATGGGCACGTCCTGGCTGTGCATCAGGAACTTGGCGCCGGTGGCCTCCTTGATCCGCCGCACTCCCAGCACGTGGTCCAGGTGGCCGTGGCTGTTGAGGATGTACTTGATGCGGACGCCCAGGTCCTTGGCCAGGTTCAGGATGTCCTCCGGCTGGTCTCCGGGGTCGATGCAGACGGCCTCGCCGGTACGGCGGGAGCCCACGATCCAGCAGTTCTCGGCGAAGAGTCCCACCACGATGCCCCTGACCATAAGCTCATTGACCTGGGGTTCGTCGCTCATAACAGCACCTCTCTCCGCTCCATATTATCACCGGGGGGATAATATGGGTCTTGTCATGACGCCCTACATGCGGCTGGCCCTGATGGAGGCCCGACGGGCGCTGGGCACCACCTCGCCCAACCCGGCAGTGGGGGCGGTGGTGGTCAAGGACGGCCAGGTGATAGCGCGCGGCCGCACCCGGCC
>BEIB01000044.1 GCA_002898615.1 bacterium HR25
CCGCCGGGGTTCATAGTGGGCTGTTCCACCAACAACGTGGAGGAGGCCCGGCGGGCGGAGGCGGATGGGGCGAGCTACGTCTCGGTGGGGCGCCTCTTCCCCACGCAGTCCAAAGAGGACACCCGTCCCGCCTCCACGGATACGGTGCGACAGATCAGGGCGGCCGTCAGGGTGCCGGTCTGCGCCATCGGCGGCATCAACGAGGAGAACATCGACGCCGTTCTGGCCGCCGGGGCGGACATGGCGGCCGTCATCGGGGCGGTGGTGGCCGCCCCCGATCCGGAGGAGGCAGCGCGGCGCCTGGCCTCTCGCTTCGGGCGGGCGGTCACAGGAAGCGGCCAGGACTGAAGGGCGCCAGGGGAAGCTCGGGCCGCTCCCCCAGGAGGAGCTGGGACATCAGACGGCCGGTGATGGGAGCCAGGAGGATGCCGTTGCGGAAGTGTCCCGTTGCCACGCTCAGACCCTCCCAGCCCGGCACCGTCCCCATGATGGGTAGCCCGTCCGGGGAGCCAGGCCGGAGGCCGGCCCAGGCGGAGCCCTCCTGGACATGGCGGAAGGCCGGTGCCAGCTCCCCGGCCATGCGGCGCAGGGATGCCAGCCCCCGTTGGGTGGTGCGGGGGCGGAACCCCACGTCCTCCACGGTGGCGCCGGCCCAGGTGGTGCCGTTGGGCTTGGGGACGAGATAGCCCCGCGGCCCCCAGACGATGCGGCGCAGTGGCGTGCCCGGGTAGGCCAGCATCTGCCCCCGACGGGGAGGGGTGGCTATGTGAACGCCCAGGCAGCCCAGCAGCCGGCCCGTCCAGGCCCCCAGGGCCAGCACCACATGGCCCCCTGGCAGGCTGCCCCGGGGCGTCCTCACGCCCGTGATGCGGCGCCCGCGGCGCAGGAAGCCGAAGACAGGCGTCCCCGTGAGGATGCGCACGCCCCGCCGCTGGGTGGCCACGGCCAGGGCATCGACCAGCCGGACCGGGTTGACCTGGCCCTCGTGGGGAGAGTAGAGGGCGGCCCGCACCGCCGGGGTGAGGCCGGGCTCCAGCTCGCGCACGGCCCATCCCTCCAGCCACTCCAGACCCGGCTCCAGCGCCCGCTGCCACCGCAGACGCTCCCGCAGCTCCCCCTCCTGCTCCGCCGTGAGGGCGACCCGCAGGAGGCCGGGCATCGTAAGCTCCAGGTCGATGCCTGTCTCCTGGCGCAGCTCCTCCGCCCAGGCGGGATAGAGGCGGAAGCTGGCCAGGGCCAGGTCGGCGAAGGGGCCAGGGCTGTGTGACTCGCTCAGGGGGACGAGCATGCCGGCGGCCGCCCGGGACGCTCCCTGCCCTGGCTGTCCCTGCTCCACTACGGTGACAGACGCGCCCGCGCCGGCCAGATAATAGGCGATGGAGCAGCCGATGACGCCGCCGCCGACGACGATGAAATCGCTCCCGGCGTCCAAGGGCTACTCGCTCCCGATGACAGCGGAACGCAAGAGACGACCTACAATAGCCGCGAGTGGCCCCTCAGGGCCGGGAACCTTTCGGCCCAGGGCCTGGCCCGGCCCATGGCCAGGGCCAGGTCTATATCCTCGGCCGTAGCGAAGCCGCAGTGCTCGCAGACGTAGTATTCACCCCACAAGTCGTGGCAAGAGCGGAGCTGCTCGCCGCAGGAGGGGCAGATGGGGCTCAGATCCACCGCTACCACCTCCTTGGCCGGCATAGGCCGGTGTTATAGGTCTTATTGAGTTTATCATGCCGCAGGCCTTCCTGTCAATATTGTTTTCAATCACTACAAAAAATACAGCGGAGACGCCTGACGCGGTCGGCCCTTGTGCTAGAATAGGGGCGACCTTCCCATACCTGACACAGCGAGGGCAGCGATGCGTTGGGGCGTGACCATACCCCTGGACGGCCTCCCTCTGGCGGCCCACCGGGAGGCGCTGGCGGAAGCCGTCCGCCTGGGCTACACCGATGCTTGGACGTCTGAGGTAGATGGGACGGACTCCGTCACCCCGGCGGCAGTGGCGGCCGCCTGGTTCCCCGAGCTGAACGTGGGCACCGCCATCACCAACATCTATCTGCGGGGGCCGGGCCTGCTGGCCCAGACGGCCGCCGCCCTGGCAGAGATAGCACCGGGGCGGGCACACCTGGGCCTGGGCGTGAGCACCAAGGTCATCGTAGAGCGTTGGAACGGCCACCGGCTGGAGCGGCCCCTCTCCCGTATGCGGGCGACCGTAGACTTCCTGCGCACCGTCCTAGCGGGCGAGCGGGCCAGCAGCGAGGAGCTGGGCGTCCAGGGCTTCCGTCTGAGCCGACGGGTGGAGACGCCCCCTGCCATATATGTGGCCGCCCTCCGCCGCGCCATGCTCCGGCTGGCGGGAGAGATAGCGGACGGCGTCATCACCAACTGGCTGGCCCCGGGGGACGTCCCGCGGGTGGTGGAAGCGGTCAGGGAGGCGGCGCGGGCTGCCGGTCGGGAGCCGGAGTCGGTGAAGGTGGCCTGTCGCATATTCGTCATGCCGCCCCTTCCGGACGCCGCCGTGCGCAGCGTGGGGCGGCGCCTGGCCGCCGTCTACATCACCGCCCCCGTCTACAGGGCATTCCACGAGTGGCTGGGCCGGGGCGACCTGATCCGGCCGGCGGTGGAGGCCTGGGAGGCCGGCGACCGCCGCGCCGCCCTGGAGCTCATCCCCGACCGTCTCCTGGAGGAGCTGCTGGTGATGGGCAACCGTCAGGAGTGCGTGGACAAGGTGCTGGCCTACTGTCGGAACGGCGTGGACATACCCATCCTGCAGCTCATCACTGTGGGCGAAGGGCCGCAGCAGCAGGCGGAGATCTCGCTGCGCATGTTGCGGGAGCTGGCCAGACCGTAATCAAAGGGAGGCGACCATGGACCCCAGAGACAAAGTAGCCCTGGTGACGGGCGCCGCCTCCGGCATAGGGCGGGCCACTGCCCTGGCCCTGGCCCGGGCCGGCGCCAGCGTCGTCGTGGTGGACCTGAACAAAGAGGGCGGCCAGGAGACGGTGCGTCTGATAGAGGCGGAGGGCGGGCGGGCCGCCTTCGTCCGGGTGGACGTGACCCGCTGGGAGGACCTGGAGCGGATGGTGGCCTTCGCCGAGGAGACCTTCGGCGGGCTGGACATCGCCCACAACAATGCCGGCATCGTCACTGGCCGCCCTCGCTTCCCCCGCTCGCCCCGGGAGAAGTGGGAGCGCTGTCTGGACGTCTGCCTGTGGGCGGTCATCGCCTCCATACAGCTTGAGGTGCCGGCCATGCAGCGCCGCGGCGGGGGCGTCATCGTCAACACCGCCTCCCTGGCCGGCGTGGTGGGCTTCCAGGCGGACCCCGTCTACACCGCCGCCAAACACGGGGTGGTGGGGCTGACCCGCGCCCTGGCCTTCCTCCATAGCGAGGCCAACATAAGGGTCAACTGCGTCTGCCCCGGCGTGGTGGACACCCCCATCCTCTTCCAGGCGATGGAGGGCGCTTCCCCGGAGAGGCTGGCCCAGTACAAGGCCCAGCTAGACGAGCTGCCCAAGCTGCGGCCGGAAGAGATAGCTGAGGCCGTCCTGGAGATAGTGCGGGACGACTCCATGGTGGGGGAGGCGATGGGCGTCCTGCCAGGGCGGCCCCGCCGCCTCATCCCGCCGGCGGTGCGGCTGGAGACGGACCCCCTTACGCGCATAATGGGCGGCTAGCCGCGCAGGGGGGCGAAGCTGGACTGGTTGGCGATCCTGAGGCCGCGGCGCGCCAGCACCAGCACCTGGTCGCCGATGGTCTCGAACCCTTCGCCGACGGTGCCGCCGCCCAGGTAGCGGGCGTACATGTTCTCCAGGATGACCGCCAGCTTGAAGTGTCCCAGCACCACGTAGTAGTCGAGCTGGCTGAGGTCTCGCCCGCTCTTCTCGGCGTAGCGCTGGGCCACCTCGTCCCAGGTGGGGAAGCCGGGCAGGCTGGTGACAGTGACGCCGGCCACGCTGAGCTCCTGGTCCACCCCCCGCGCCCAGTACATGCGCAGCATGCCCACGTCGGCCAGGGGGTCGCCCAGGGTGGCCATCTCCCAGTCCAGGACGGCGATGATGTTCCCCTCCTCGTCCACGATGGCGTTGTCTAGACGGTAGTCGCCATGGACGATGGCGTGGTCGCTCTCCTCCATGGTGATCTGGTTGAGGCGACGGCACAGCTCGTCCAGCTCCGGGATGTCACGGAAGCGGATGCGCTGCCATTGCTCGGTGAAGCGCTTCACCTGGCGGGCCAGGTAGCCCTGGGGGCGGCCGAAGTCGCTCAGGCCTATCTCGTCGGGGCGCAGGGCGTGCAGAGTGGCCAGCACGTCCACTAGCTGCTCTCCCATACGCCGCCGCTGAGCCTCATCGTAGCGCTGCGCCACTTCCTTGGGGTTGGCGGGGACGAAGCCTTTCACATAGGTCATGACGTAGAAGGGGGCGCCTATCACCTCCGGGTCGCCACAGAAGGCGAGGGGACGGGGCGCCGGCACCGCCGTGTCCTTGATAGCGGAGAGGACGCGGAACTCCCGCGACATGTCGTGGGCGGTGGGCTGCACGTGGGAGAGAGGGGGGCGCCGCAGCACCCAGGACTGGCCGTCCCCGTCGAGCCGGTAGGTCAGGTTCGACCGCCCGTGGCCGATGAGGGAGGCCCGCAGCTCCTGCACAGGCGCCACGTGCTCACGGAACCAGGGGAGAAGGTTCGCCATCACAATGCCAGGAACGTCCTCGGCCATCGCTCTACCCTGCCTGGAATTAAGAATAAGGGCGACTGCTGCCCGTCAGGCACTCCGAATATTATAATAGCCACGAGGTCTCCGACCACCCTGGCAAGACCTTCGCTTTCGCTCAGGAGGAGAGGATGGGCATCGATTTCACCCTGCCCCCGGACATAGAGGAGGTACGACAGCGAGTCCGCACCTTCATAGAGGGGGAGGTGCGGCCGGTGGAGGACGGCCTGCTGCGGGAGAACGCCCCTCGCAGCGAGTGGGTGCGCTCCGTGCAGGAGTTGCGCCAGCGGGCCCGCGAGGTGGGCCTCTGGAACCCGCACCTGCCGCCGGAGTGGGGCGGCATGGGGCTGGGGCCCACGGCCATGGCCTTCGTCCACGCCGAGGCCGGCCGCACCATGATAGGCCCCTACATCCTGAACGCCCAGGCCCCGGACGAGGGGAACATGCACACCCTCCTCCACTGGGGGACGCCGGAGCAGAAGGAGAAGTACCTGCGCCCCCTGGCCGAGGGCCGCTGTCGCTCCTGCTTCGCCATGACGGAGCCGGAGGTGGCCGGCTCCGACCCCACTCTCCTCCAGACCCGCGCCGTCCAGGACGGGGACTACTGGGTCATCAACGGGCACAAGTGGTTCGCCTCTGGTGCCCGCGGCGCCAAGTTCGCCATCGTCATCGCCTGCACCGACCCCGACGCCGACCCGCCCCAGGCCCGCAACTCGGCCTTCATCGTGGACATCCCCACCGAGGGGTGGGAGCTGGTGCGCACCATCGCCACCATGGCGGGGGAGGGCAACCACGGCGAGATCCGCCTCAACAACGTGCGCGTCCCCGCCTCCAACATGCTGGGCCCGCGGGGCCAGGGGCATCTCTTGGGGCAGTACCGGCTGGGCCCGGCCCGTCTGGCCCACTGCATGCGCTGGATAGGCCAGGCGGAGGTGGCCCTGGAGATGCTGGTGGACCGCGCCCTGAACCGCTTCGCCCATGGCTCCTATCTGGCGGATAAGCAGGCCATCCAGTGGATGATCGCCGAGTCGGCTATGGAGCTGTACACGGCCAAGCTGATGGTCCTGCACGCAGCCTACAAGATCGAGCGGGGGCTGCCTTTCCGCCAGGAGGTGGCCATGGCCAAGGTGCACGTGGCCAACACCCTCTGGCGGGTGGTGGACCGGGCCATCCAGGTGCACGGCGCGTTGGGCTACTCCACCGACACCCCGCTGGAGCGCTGGCTCCGCCACGCCCGGGCGGCCCGCATCGTCGACGGGGCGGACGAGGTGCACATGCAGTACATCGCCCGTCACGTCATCGAGACCTTCAAGGAGAAAGGGAAGGTCAAGTCCGCCCTGGGCGACCTGATGTAGGACGGCGGGCGTCCCCTACCTGCTGTCCAGCAGATAGCGGTTGCGGACCCAGGCGCTCACCAGGTCCATGACCAGGATGAGGGCCAGGATGAGCAGGAGGAGCGTCGTCAGGCGCTGGTACTCCAGCGTCTGCAGATAGATGCTCATGTAGAAGCCGATGCCGCCGGCGCCAGCGAAGCCCAGGATGGAGGAGGCGCGGATGTTGTACTCCAGCATGAACAGTAGCTGGCTGATGGCGGCGTTGGCGCTCTCCGGCCAGACGACGAAGCGGGCCAGTTGCAGGCGTGAGGCGCCCACTCCCCGGAACGCCTCCACCACCTCCGGGTCCGTCCCCTCGAACAGCTCGGCGTAGAGCTTCCCCAGATAGCCCACGGTGTAGAAGGTCAGCCCCAGCGTACCGGCCAGCGGGCCCAGCCCTACCACGATGACGAAGAGGACGGCCCACAGGAGCGAGGGTATCGTCCTCGCCACGGCGACGATGAGGCGGGAGAGCCAGACCACCGGCAGGGGGGCCAGGCTGCGCGCCCCCAGGAACCCCAGCGGCAGGGCGATGAGAAAGCCCAGGAAGGTGCCGGCGAAGGCCATCTGCACCGTCTCCCACAGGGCCCGCCCTGCCAGGGGAAGGATGCCCACGTCCGGGGGAACGGTGTCCCGGCTGAAGACCGCCAGGTTGCTGAGACCCTGCGAGATGCGCGAGGCGTCGAAGAGGCCGAACTGGTGCAGGGTGAGCCCGGCCAGGGCGGCCAC
>BEIB01000045.1 GCA_002898615.1 bacterium HR25
GGGTCCCTGATGGGGTTGGACAGCCGGAGGTCGATGCCGCCCAGCTCCTGACCGCGGCGAAAGAGGGCCTCCGGCAGGACGCGAGGCCCGGCCATGGCCATGACCACCCGCTGGCCAGGCTGAACCAGCCGCATCGCCTCGTCGGCCGAGGCGAGCCTGCGCCTGTACTCCTCTCGCCAGTCCATGCCGCCCCCCGTCCGATGTCGCCTCCATTATTCCCAGAGAGGGCAGCTTGGGCAAGGCACCTTGAGCTAAACGTCGCTGGCGGCCCATAATCCAAAGGGTATGCAGCAGCCACCGCCGCCTCTCTCCCTGGTCATCGCCCGCATCGTCATCGTCTCCGGCGTGGGCTTCTGCGCCGCCCTCGGCGTCTTCCTGCTCATCGGTGGCATCTGGCACCTGGGGCTGGGCTTCCTGGCGGCCACCCTGCTGTTCATCTTCCTGATGTTCTTCATAGAACGCCTGGCCGAGCGCTAGGCCATCGCCTTGTCACCCCAGGGCCGGGGTGCTATGCTGGCCGGGGAGAGTAAGGAGGCGTCGGAAGTATGCCTTTCAACCTGGGCGTCCCCGAACTCCTGATAATCCTAGCCATCGTCGTCCTCCTCTTCGGAGCGACGCGGCTGGCCGGTGTGGGCGGCGCCCTGGGACGGGCCATCCGGGAGTTCCGCCGCGAGCTGCGGGAGCCCACCGAGCCACCAGAGGGGGAGGGCAGGGGCCAGGGCCAGCCTCCCCAGCCGCCAGCGCAGGGGCCCGGCCGGGACAGGCCGGAGTTCCGTCACTGACCTTGACTAGCTGGACCGGATCTGGACGCTGAGGATGGCGTCCCCCCTTGGCGGGGCCTCTTGGCAGGGGTTCTGGGGGCTGGGCTCGTCGAAACAGGGGTTGCGCTCCGTCAGGGACTCCACCACCTCCATCCCCTCCACTACCTGGCCGAAGACGGTGTCCCGGCCGTCCCACAGGGGATGGTCGCGCAGGACTATGTAGAACTGGCTGCCGCTGATGTCTCCCCCGCCGGCGATGGGTGCCATGGCTACCGCTCCCCGCACGTGGCCCACGCCGCTGTCCTCGAACGGCAGCGTGTAGCCCGGGCCGGCCGCCCCGGTGCAGGGCAGGGAACCATCCGCCCGGCAGGTAGGGTCGCCGGCCTGGGCGAAGCCGGCGTCCCGCCGCACGATGTGGAAGACGAGGCCGTTGTAGAAGCCTCGCTGGGCCAGAAAGACGAAGCTGTTCACCGCCTGGGGCGCCCGGTCAGCGAATAGCTGAATGCGTATCCTTCCCTTCTCCGTCTCCAGCACTGCCTCATAACTCCTGCCCGGCTCAATGACCTGCTCCGGGTTGCTGAACTGCGGGATGTTGGTGGGCGTCTGCCCAGGGGTGGGGGAGGGGACGGGACTCGGCTCCTGGCGGGCAGTGGTCTGCTGCCCCCCGGTGATGCCGCCCAGCCCCACCGCTGCCATGCTGGCGATGATGACCACGATGAAGATCACATAGACAGTCTTACTGCTGAAGATGATGTTGAGGGGGAAGGGAGGGCCCGCCCGCCTCCGGCGGGGCAGAGGGCGTCGGCGCTGCTCGCGTCTGCTCAGGGCGATACCTCCTGGCCTGGCGACGGCCAACACTAGTATAAGGCCTCCCCTCGTGATGGTCTCTGTCCGGGCCCTTCGCTGTGGAAAGTGCCGTTGACAGGGTACAGGGCTCCTGCTATGCTGCGGCCACTCTCCAGACGGAAGGGGGCGGTGGCCATGCCCGAGAGGACGTACAAGCTCATCGAGCTGGTGGGGGTCTCGGAGAACAGCGTATCAGAGGCCATCCAGAACGCGGTGGCGCGCGCCTCCCAGACCCTGAAGGGGCTGGACTGGATCGAGGTGACGCAGATCCGGGGCGTAATTCAGGACGGCCGGGTGACGCAGTTCCAGGTGCAGATGAAGGTGGGCTTCAGGGTGATGACAGAGGAGGAGTTGCGGGGCGTCTAGCGTCCTGGCGTCTGGTCCATCTTCCTACCGTAACGGCGGGCCGCCCGGAGGAGACAAGCTGCCCAGGCGGGCGCGCGGGCGATGTCGGCACAGCCCGTGTGCCCTTTGCCACCGGGGTGTGGACTAGGGGGGTGGGGGCGCTCCCTGCGGCGGTGATCGGGACGAGGCAGCCCTAGCCTCGGGGGCCGCTGGAGCAGCTCGTCCTGTTGGTACCCCCGGTGGGACTCGAACCCACGGTCTCCGGCTCCGGAGGCCGGCGCTCTATCCGACTGAGCTACGGGGGCGCGGGATGCATTCCCAAGCCTAATCTTAACCACCTCGCCTCCCCCCTTCAAGCCCAGGCGATGAGGACCCTACCGGGCCCTCCCGGCCCTCGCGGTTGACAGGCTATGGCGGCTTGGGCAATCCTTGCCGGAGAGAAGATGCAGACGAGCAGCTTGGACCGCGCCCGCAAGCTGGAACGCCTGGAGGCCCTCTGCCGCGAGATGCTGGCCTCCCGGCGACTCATCATCGCCAGCAACCGCGGCCCCGTGGAGTTCCACGTGGAGGCCGATGGCAGCCTGCGGCCCCAGCGGGGCAGCGGCGGCCTGGTGACCGCCCTCTCCGCCGTCAGCCGCTTCGTCTCGCCCATCTGGGTCGCCTCTGCCATGACGGAGGGAGACCGCCGCGCCACCGAGGAAACGGGCGGCGCCATCGACCTGCCGGACCAGGACATGCGCATCCGCTTCGTCAGCGTCCCCCGCAGCGTCTACCAGCGTTTCTACTACGTCTTCGCCAATCCCCTCCTCTGGTTCCTCCAGCACTACATGTGGAACACCCCTCGCAGCCCAAACCTGGGCCGAGCCGCCCACGAGGCCTGGGAGGGCGGCTACATCCCCGTCAACCGCGCCTTCGCCCAGGCGGTGGCGGCGGAGGCCGCCTCCAGCCCCGAGCCGCCCTACGTCATGCTCCACGACTACCACCTCTACCTAGCTACCGCCGAGGTGCGGCGCCTCCTGCCCCAGGCTACGATACTCCACTTCACCCATATCCCGTGGCCGGCGCCCCGCTACTGGGGCATCCTCCCCCGTCCCATGCGAGAGGCCATCCACGAGAGCCTCTGCGCCGCCGATATCGTCGGCCTGCAGACGGACAGCGACGCCCGCAACTTCCTCTACTGCTGCGAGTCCATGCTGCGGGGCGTCACCATAGACTACTCCCATAGCGTCATCACCTATCGCGGCCACACCGTCTACGTGGCCAGCTACCCCATCTCCGTGGACGCCGAGGGACTCCTGGAATACGCCCAGAGCGATGAGGTGAAGCGCTACCAGGCCCGCCTGCGCCGCTACCTGGGAGAGCAGACGGTGGTGCGGGTGGACCGGGCGGAGCCCAGCAAGAACATCCTGCGCGGCCTGCGGGCCTGGGAGGAGCTCCTGGAGCGCTATCCCCAGTTCCGCCGCCGCGTCACCCTCCTCCAGTTCCTGGTGCCGTCCCGCAGCGAGCTGGGCGTCTACCGGACCTATACCGACGAGGTCTTCCAGCTCATCGACGCTATCAACGACCGCTACGGCGAGGAGGACTGGCAGCCCGTCCACGCCTTCTACGAGCACAACTACGCCCAGGCGGTGGCCGCCATGTGCCTCTACGACGTCCTCTTCGTCAACCCCATCATCGACGGCATGAACCTAGTGGCCAAGGAGGGGCCCCTGGTCAACAAGGGGGATGGCGTCCTCATCCTCTCCGAGATGGCCGGCGCCCACGAGCAGCTCGGCGAGTATGCCCTCTCCATCTGCCCCACCGACCTGGAAGGCACGGTGCAGGCCCTCTACCAGGCCCTCACCATGCCCCTGGAGGAGCGTCAGCGCCGGGCCGCCGCCCTCAAGCGGCTCATCCAGGAGGAAGACCTCATGTCCTGGCTGGAGCGTCAGTTGCGGGACCTGCGGGCCGTCTCCAAAGGCGAAGGGCTCTGACCATCTCCCCCAAGAGCCACTCCACCCCGCTCACTCCAGGTACTGTGTAGTCCGCCAGCTCCAGCAGTGCCGTTGGCGTCCCCTCTCCCAGAACGGCTACACAGGCCACCCGCTTCCCCCGCAGGCCCCGCAGGGCGCGGAACATATCGGCGTCGGTGGTGTCGTCTCCCAGGGCCAGGACGCCCCGCCAGCGCCGGGCCAGGAGACGGGCCGCCCGCCCCTTGTCGATCCCCAGAGGGGGCCGTAGCTCCACCACCATCTTCCCTTCGTGCACCTGGAAGGCGCGGGCCGCCGGGGACAGTCGGACGGCCCCCAGGACCAGCTCCCGCGCCCGCTCGGGGTCGGGCGCCAGGCGGTAGTGGACGGCCAGCACCGGTCCCTTCTCCTCCAGGAGGACGCCTGGCAGCCCCCCCAGGGGCGCCAGCTCCTCCAGGGCCGCCCGTGCCCGGGCCACGAAAGGCCTCACGCCAGGGGCGAACCGCAGGCGTCCCCTGTCCCAAACCTCCAGCCCATGGTTCCCCACATAGACCGCCCCGGGCAGGTCCAGCCAGCGGCGGGCCACCTCCGCCCGCCGACCGGTGACGAAGGCGACCCTCACCCCGGCCTCTATGAGCTGCAGCAGGTGCCGGCGCACCCCCTCCGGCACCCGGGCCTCCTCTGGACGGGGGGCGATGGGGCTCAGCGTCCCGTCGATGTCCGAGAGGAGGCCGAGGGGGCTGCTCAGGAGCAGGGGCCGCAGCGTCTCCAGCGAGTCGAGAGGGACAGCCATCGTCCTCAGTGTAACAAAGGGGGAGAACCCTTCGGCAGCCGCAGGCGTATAAGGTGATAAAAGCTCGCCATCGAGGGGGGAAGGAATATGCGCAGGTCAGCGCTCATCGCAGCAGCAGCCATGGCCGCCGCAGCGACGATCCTCTGGGCGCTCCTGGGCCGGCCGACTTCCGCCCATCCCCAGACAGTGGACTTCCGGGCTAACCTGGAGAGCTTCCAGGAGGTGCCCAGCCTCTCTACCACGGGCACAGGCACCTTCCGGGTCAAGCTGGTGGACGACGACACCCTGCATTACGAGCTCAGCTACTCCGGCCTGGAGGGGGGAGCGGTGCGCTTCGCCCACATCCACCTGGGGCAGCCAGGGGTCAACGGCGGCGTCATCGCCTTCCTGTGCGGGGGCGACGGCAAGCCGGACTGCCCCGCGTCCGGGACAGTGAGCGGCACCATCACCGCCGATAACGTGGTGGGCCCGGCGGGCCAGGGCATCGCCCCCGGAGAGTTCGACGAGATGGTGCGGGCCATGCGGGCTGGCACCACCTACGTGAACGTCCACACGCAGAGCTACCCCGGCGGAGAGATACGGGGACAGATCAACGCTCGCTAGGTGGCGGGACTAGCCCTGGCCCCGTTGCCGGTACTGCAACGCCTCCGCCAGATGAGAGGCGGAGATGGTAGGGGAGCCGGCCAGGTCGGCTATAGTGCGGGCTACCTTGAGGACGCGGTGAAAGGAGCGGGCGGAGAGGGAGAGGCGCCCCAGGGCCAGGGAGAGCAGGGAACGAGCGTCCTCTTCCAGCAGCCGCTGGCAGTGCTCTCGCACCTCCAGCGGCCCCATCTCGGCGTTGCAGGAAATGGCGCTGCCGGCGAAGCGCTCCCGCTGTCGCTGGCGGGCCGCCTCCACGCGTCCCCTGACCGCCGCCGAGGGCTCGGCCACCGCTTCCTCCGTCAGCAGCTTCTCATGCTCCACCCGCGGCACCGTCAGGAAGATGTCTATGCGGTCCAGCAGCGGCCCGGAGATGCGGCGCTGGTAACGGCTGACCATGGCCTCGGTGCAGGTGCAGGGACGACGACCGTCGCCGTAGAAGCCGCAAGGGCAGGGGTTCATGGCTGCCACCAGCATGAAACTGGCGGGGAAGGTGACGTTGCCATGGGCGCGGCTCACCGTCACCTTCCTGTCTTCCAGGGGCTGGCGGATGGCCTCCAGGACGGAGTGGGGAAACTCCGGCAGCTCATCCAGGAAGAGGACGCCGCGGTGGCTCAGCGTCACCTCACCGGGGCGGGGGAGGCGGCCGCCGCCTACCAGCCCGGCGTGGGAGATGGTGTGATGGGGCGAGCGGAAGGGCCGCTGCTGCAAGAGGGGCCGGCCCGGGGGAAGGAGCCCGGCCACCGAGTAGATCTTCGTCACCTCCAGCGCCTCCGCGGGCGTCATGCCGGGCAGGATGCCGGGCAGGGCGCGGGCCAGCAGCGTCTTGCCAGCGCCCGGCGGCCCCACCATCAGCACGTTGTGGCCGCCGGCGGCCGCCACCTCCAGGGCCCGCTTGGCGTGCTCCTGGCCCCGGATGTGGGCGAAGTCCACCCCGTCCCAGGCGCCGGGGAGGGTCTCCTCCTCCCGCTCTCGCACATATGGGGAGAGGGAAGCTTCGCCCTGCAGGTGAGCGGCCAGAGCGGACAGGCTGGGTACCGGCAGCACCTGCACGCCCTCCACCAGGGCGGCCTCGGCGGCGTCGGCCTCGGGCACGTAGACGGTGCGCAGGCCCCGCTCCCGCGCTAGGGCCACCATGGGCAGGACGCCGTCGGTGTGGCGCACCTGTCCGTCTAGGGAGAGCTCCCCCAGGACGAGACAGTCCGTCAGGTCGGCCGAGACCTGTCCCGAGGCGACGAGGACGGCCGCCGCTATGGGGAGGTCGTAGGCCGGGCCCTCCTTGCGCAGGTCGGCCGGGGCCAGGTTGACGGTGATGCGCTTCTGGGGAAAGGTGAAGCCTGAGTTCCTGATGGCGGAGCGGACGCGCTCCCGCGCCTCCTGCAC
>BEIB01000046.1 GCA_002898615.1 bacterium HR25
GAGCTCCCTAGCTACCCCTGAGGCGCTTGCGCTTCTGGGCCACGTAGTCCACCAGGATGTACTGGCCCAGCATCTCGGGCGTGGTGTAGAAGACCCGCCCCTTGTTCATCTTGGCTATCTGGTTGACGAACTCCTTCAGGTAGTAGTTGCGGTCCAGCATGAAGGTGTTGATGATGATCCCCTTCTGGGTGCAGCGCTTGACCTCCTGGAGCGTCTTGCGGATGGTGACGGGGCTGGGCGGGTAGGAGAAGTAAGAGCGTCCGTGCTCCAGATGGGCGGTGGGCTCACCATCGGAGATCATTATGACCTGACGGGTGCCGGTGCGGTGCTTGGCCAGTAGCTGCTGGGCCAGGATGAGGGCGTGGTGCATATTGGTGCCCAGGACCGACTCGTCCCAGCGGACGTAGGGGAGCTCCTCCGGCTTCAGTTGGCGGGCGTAGGCGGAGAAGCCCAGGATGTAGAGGACATCCCGCGGGAACTGGGTCTTGATGAGGTTGTAGAGGGCCAGGGCCACCTTCTTGGCGGCCTGGAAGCTCCCCCTGAGGGCCATGGACCAGGAGAGGTCCAGCATCATCACCGTGGCGGTGGTGGTGAGGTGCTCCGTGGAATAGACCTCGAAGTCCTCCTTGGCCAGGTGAACCGGCACCTGGGGGCCCTCCCGCAGGATGGCATTGAAGACAGTCTGCCCCAGGTGGAGGTGGAACGGGTCGCCGAACTCGTACTTCTTGACGTCCTCCGCCCGCTCCAGGCCCGGCCCTCGCTCCCTTATGGCGTGCTTGCCCTGCCCCCACTTCCTGAGCTGAGCGTAGATCTCGCCCAGCGCCTTCTGGCCTATCATGCGGATGGCCCTGGGGGTGAGCTCCCACTCGTCGCCGCGGCGACGGATGTAGCCGGCCTTCTCCAGGATCTCCAGCATCTCTTTGAGCTGGCGGAAGGTCTGGTAGGCCTCCTCGCCCAGCAGTTCGCGCAGCTTCTCCTCGTCCACGTCGTCCAGGCTGCCGCCGTACTGGGTGCGCTCTAGCTGGTGCTCCAGTTCGTCCAGGCCCTGCATGTGCTCCATGAGCTGCATGGCCTGGAGGAGGTCTACCTCCTCATCCCCCCGGAAGGGGTACTGGTTCTGGAGGTTGCGCCAGGGCTGGAGTATGTCCAGGTTGATGGCCAGCTCCTGGAGCTGGCGCATCAGCTCGGGGTCCGCCACCTTCTCCATCAGGAGCTCCTGGAGCTGGCGCCGCATCTCCGGGGGGAGGCTGTCCAGGAGGCTCTGCATGGCCGCCATCTGGTGCTGCATCTGCTGGACCAGCTCGTCCAGGCTCTGGGGCGGGTTGGGGCCGAAGAGGTCGCCGAACCGCTGCATGAAGGACTGGAAATCGGGCTCGCCCCCGGCCATCTTCTCGGAGAGCATCTGGTTGAGGGCCCGCACCATGTCCTTGAGGCGTTGCAGGTCCTCCGGCGTCATGTTGGCGATCTGGTTGTAGAGGTCCTTGAAGAAGGAGTCCAGCATGGCGCGGCGCAGCATCTCCAGCAGCTCCTGGAACTTGGCGCCGGCCTCCGGGTCCATGAACTCGTACTCTTGGAGGGACTTGATCCGCCCAGGGACGTCCTGCGGGAGGTTGTCCAGGTAGTCCTTCTTGCGCTGGGCGATGTTCCGGAGCATCTCGGCCAGGCGGCGCCGCTCCTCGTCGTCCCCGGCCTGCTCCTCCCCGGCCTGGTTCTGCTGCCCCTGGAAGGCGTCCTGGAAGGGCTGGAGGGCGCTGGGGGCGCCCTGGAGCTGGCGCTGGGCCTCGTCCAGGCGGCGGTCCAGGGTCTCCCGCTCCAGACGGAGGACCTCCTCCAGCCGCCGCTCCAGATCCTGGAAAAGGGAGCTGAGGTCGTAGCGTTCCAGCATCTGGCGTCGCTGCTGGCGCAGCCGCTGCAGGAGGTCACGCAGCCCCTGGAGGCGCTGGCCCTGGGAGCCGCGCAGCCCCCGCTGCAGCAGGTTGCGCAGGGCGTGCTGCAGGTCGCCGAAGTTCATCAGGTCATCGCTGATGGCGGAGAGGAGCTCGTCCGGGTCGAGGGGCGGCACCTCCTGGCTGCCGTCCCATTCCGAGTAGCGGTAGAGCCACGTCATCCTGACCACCCCTCAATCTCGGCCCGCCGCCCCTGGCTGGCCCGGGAAGCGCCAGCGGGTGGCGGTGGCCGGGAACTCCTCGCTCTCGATGAAACCGAAGGCCACCTCTGGCCTCACCGCGAAGGTCAGGTCGCCGTCCTGCTGGGGACGGAAGCCGTACTTGGTCTCGTAGACCTCGGCGAAGCGTTCGAAGAGGGCGGCGTCGGCCAGGGCCTCCGCCTCCCCCTCGACGATGACGGCCTCGCTGGCCCCCTCCGTGCAGACGACGCAGCGGGGGGAGCGGGCCAGGTTGCGGGCCTTGCGGGACTGGGCCCCGGTACTGAAGAAGAAGCGGCCCTCCAGCCAGACGCCCCACACGGGCATGCAGTGGGGACGGCCAGCGGGGGAGACGGTGCTGACATAGTAGTTGCGGCTGGCGGCCAGCCGCGTCTCCGCCCACTCCCAGGGGAGGATGCGGGCAGGGGCGCCCTCCAGACCGTAGCCGGGCATGTGGGGCCGGCTGGCTACGGGGCCGCCGGGCTCACGACCGGTACTGGACACGACCAGCCAGCCTCTCTTTGTTGAGGCGCTTGCTCAGGTGCAGCCCCTCCAAGACGAACTCTACGGCGGAGGCCAGGAGGTAGGGAGAGTCGGCGCATTCCAGCTTGGCCGCCACCTCCGGGAGGCCCTCCAGGCGGCGGGCTATCTCCTCGTAGTCCTGGGCGGGCATCATCTCGGAGACCTCCACGGCGAAGCCGCCCCGGAAGCGGGCCACCACCTTCTCCAGGTCGGACAGGGTCAGGTAGCGGTTGAAGACGGCCAGGACGGCGCCCTGGATGAGGCGCTCCATGATCTGCTCCTCCCGACCCTCCTCTACCGTCTCGAACTCCAGCTTGCCGGCCAGAGAGGGGATGATGAAGGGGAGATCGGTGATGCGGGGGACGGCCAGGGGCTCGTCCAGGTAGATGGCCCGGCGCAGGGCGTTGGCCAGAAGGGCCTCATAGCTGGCGATGGTGGCCCGCACGGAGACGCCGGAGCGCTGGTTGATGTCCGGGCTGCGGCGGGCCAGGCGTGTCACCTCGGCCACGATCTCCTTCATGAAGGCGGGGACGGCCACTGGCCGCTCCTCCTCGCCCTCGAAGCGGGCCCGCTCCTGCTCGGCGATGGCGATCTCGTCCTCCACCGTCCTGGGGTAGTGAGTGCGGATCTGGGCGCCGTAGCGGTCTTTGAGGGGGGTGATGATGCGACCGCGGTTGGTGTAGTCCTCCGGGTTGGCGGAGGCCACCACGAAGACGTCCAGGGGCAGACGGATGCGGTAGCCGCGGATCTGGACGTCTCGCTCCTCCATGATGTTCAGGAGGCCAACCTGGATCCGCTCCGCCAGGTCTGGCAGCTCGTTGATGCAGAAGATACCCCGGTTGTGCCGGGGTATGAGGCCGTAGTGTATGGTCAGCTCGTCGGAGAGGTAGCGGCCCTCGGCCACCTTGATGGGGTCTACCTCGCCGATGAGGTCAGCTATGGTGATATCCGGCGTGGCCAGCTTCTCACCATAACGCCGCTCCCGGTCTATCCATTCGATCTCCACGGCGTCGCCCTCGGACTCCACCCACTCGCGGCAGCGCCGGCAGATGGGGTTGAAGGGATTGTCGTTGATCTCGCAGCCGGCGATGATGGGTATCTCTTCGTCCAGCAGGCTGACGAGGGACCGGATGAGGCGGGACTTGGCCTGTCCTCGCTCGCCCAGGAAGATGATGTCCTGACCAGCCAGTATGGCGTTCTGCAGGTGGGGGATGACCGTCTCCTCATAGCCGATGATGCCGGGGAAGAGCTCCTCCCGCTGCCGCATACGCTGGATCAGGTTCTTGCGCATCTCCTCCTTGACGGAGAGGACCCGGTACCCGGAGGCCTTGAGCTCTCTGATGGTCCGTGCCTTCTTCTCCACTGTGATGTCACCGCCTCCCCTTTAGCCCCTCCGACCGCCGCCGGCCAGGGGCCGCTTTCTGCCTGTGGTTCCCATTATACTGGCTGACGCCGGCAGGCGACAGGGCGGTACGGCCCCCCAGGGTAGCGGCCCCGGCGCCCCTGGTATCGCCTCCTGGCCTCTGTCATACTAGACGTGATGTTCGGCCTTGAGGAGCGGCTGCTGGAGCTGGCTCGCCACCTGTACGAGGCCATCGGCTGGCCGGGCGTGGTCTTTCTCATGGCCCTGGAGAGCGCGGCCGTTCCTTTCCCCAGCGAGGTCATAATGCCCCTGGCCGGCTGGTTTCTGGTGAAGGAGCGTGGCGGGGGTGTGGACTGGCTCCTCCTGGCCGGCCTCTGGGGGGCGCTGGGGAACCTCCTGGGCTCTCTGGCGGCCTACGGCTCTGGCCTCTGGCTGGGCCGGCCCCTGCTCCTGCGCTATGGTCGCTGGCTCCTCGTAACGCCCCGCGACCTGGCCCTGGCCGATGCCTGGTTCCAGCGCCACGGCGAGGCGGCCGTGTTCCTCTCTCGCTTGCTGCCGATGGTGCGCACCTTCATCAGCGTGCCGGCGGGGGTGGCCCGCATGCCGGTGGGACGGTTCGCCCTGCTCACCCTTCTCGGCTCCTACCCCTGGGCGCTGGGGCTGGCGGCGGGAGGGTATTTGCTGGGGCAGCACTGGGAGCGCCTGATGGACTGGTTCCGGCCGGTCTCCCTTCCCCTGGCGGTGGCCCTCCTGGGGCTGGTGGCCTGGTACTACATACGGCGGTTGCGGGAGGTGCTGACAGAGGAGGCGACGCCAATCTCTGAGGAGGTGGAGAGATGATGGGCTGGTTGCAGAGGCAGATGCGGGCCGTGCGCCGCAACCACGCGCTGGAGCATGCCACCATCGCCGTGCTGATGGGCCGGGTCTCGCGGCCCGTGCAACTGCTGGGCCGGGCCACCCAGGACGGGTTCTACATCCTGGGCGGCGTGCCGCGGGAGCAGGTGCTGGACTCTGCTCACGAGGCGCTGGCCCGTCTGCGCCGGGGCGAGTCCTACCTGGCGGTCTCCCCCCTCTGCGGGACGAACCTGGCGGTGGCGGGCATCCTGGCCGGTCTCGCTTCCTTCCTGGCCACCGGCCGTGGCCCTCGGCTGGACCGGCTGCCCCAGGCCCTCCTGCTCTCCGTGCTGGCGGTGCTGGCGGCCCAGCCCCTGGGGCGCGCTGTCCAGCGCCACCTCACCACCCTGGCCGATGTGGACGGCCTAGAGATAGTGGCGGTGGAGATGCCGGCGCCCGGGCTGCCGCTGTACAAGGTACGTACCGTCTGGCGGGACGGCCCTGCCGCCTGACGCCTCTCGGGAGCGGGGGAGGGCTACGCCACCCTCGCCCCGCGGGCCCTCGCCTCTTTGACCCCTCGGGGCTTCTGGGCCTACAATCTGGTTCGGGGCCCCCGTAGCTCAATGGGAAGAGCGGCGGCCTTCTAAGCCGCGGGTTGCGGGTTCGAGTCCTGCCGGGGGCGCCAGATTCCAACGGCATCGACGGCTCCGGTACTGTCTCCCAAGCGTTCAGATCCTGCCGGGGCGCCAGACCCCTGCCTCCCTCCCAGCATGGCGGGCAGACCGTGGCCGGAAGCACCCGTTTTCCCCTCGTCGACATAATTTCATCAGTGCGTTCGCTCGCCTGGGAAGGCGCATTCCAAATCCGGCTGCCCCAGTCTTGGCTTCATAACCTGTAATGCGGGTGACTGAGACTGCGTTTATGGACGTGAGGTAGTCTATCGCCTACCTCATGCACAGGCACCCATACGAGACAGGGCCGGGGGCCCGGCCCGGCCTGCGGCCCGAGGGAGGAAGGATATGGCTGGACTCTGGCGCGTCTGGCTGGCGCTCGGCGCGCTGGCCATCATCATCGGCCTGGCCCTCTTCGCCGAGGGCGGCGGCGGAAGGCTGGGATCCCCAGCGCCCGCC
>BEIB01000047.1 GCA_002898615.1 bacterium HR25
CATCTTTAGCCCTCCGCTAGAGAGGATAGACGTCGCCCGCCGCTACGGGAAGCGCCCTACCCGGCCGGGCCTTCGCCCTCTGGCCGCTGGCGGCGATGCAGGTGCTCCAGCCACTCCCTGATCCTGGCCTCGTAACCCAGGGAGCCGGGCTGATAGTAGCGGCGCCCCTGCAGCCGCTCCGGCAGGTGCTCCTGCCCGGCGTAGTGCTCGGGATAGGCGTGGTCGTACCTGTAGCCCTTGCCGTAGCCCAGCGACTCCATGAGCCGCGTCTCCGGGTTGCGCAGGAAGAGGGGCACCGGCTCCCCCTGGGTGGCGCGGGCGTCGGCGGCCGCCCGGCCGTAGGCCTCCAGGGCGGAGTTGCTCTTGGGGGCCGTCGCCAGGTAGATGGTCGTCTCCGCCAGGGGTAGGTACCCCTCCGGCATGCCGATGAAGTGGACGGCCTGCTGGCAGGCCACCGCCAGCACCAGGGCCTGAGGGTCGGCCAGACCGATGTCCTCCGCCGCCAGGATCACCAGACGGCGGCAGATGAAGAGAGGGTCTTCACCCGCCTCCAGCATGCGGGCCAGCCAGTAGAGGGCGGCGTCCGGGTCGGAGCCGCGGACGGACTTGATGAAGGCGGAGATGGTGTCGTAGTGGAGGTCGCCCGCCTTGTCGTAGCGGGGGGCGGGCCGCTGCAGCGCCTCGGCGATGGCCTCCCGGGTGAGGAGGCGCCGCCCCTGGGCGTCCGGCTGGGCGGTAGCGGCCGCCAGCTCCAGGGCGTTCAGGGCCACTCGGGCGTCCCCCGCCGCTGCCCGGCAGAGGAAGGACAGCGCCTCCTCCGTCAGCTCCACCTTAAGCGCCCCCAGGCCTCGCTCCTCGTCCCGCAGGGCCCGCCGGACGATCACCTCCACCTGCTCGGGCGTCAGCGGCTCCAGCACGTAGACGCGGCAGCGGGAGAGGAGCGGCGCCACCACCTCGAAGGAAGGGTTCTCGGTGGTAGCACCGATGAGGGTCACGATCCCTTCCTCGACATAAGGCAGGACGACGTCCTGCTGCGCCTTGTTGAAGCGGTGGATCTCGTCGATGAAGAGGATGGTGCGCTGGCCGTAGAGGGCGCGTCGCTCCTGCGCCTCCTCCACGATGCGACGCAGGTCGGCCACGCCGGCGGCCACGGCGGAGATGGGCTCGAAGTGGGAGCGGGTCAGCCTGGCGATGAGCCTGGCCAGGGTGGTCTTGCCGCAGCCTGGCGGCCCCCACAGCACCATGGACGGCACCTGATCCGCCTCGATGGCCCGCCGCAGCGCCCGGCCCGGCCCCAGCAGGTGCTCCTGCCCCACGAACTCGTCCAGGGTGCGGGGACGCATACGGGCGGCCAGGGGCGCCTCGCGGGCCGCTCGCTCCGCCCCCGCTCGACGGAACATGTCCTCATCGCGGCGTCGTGCCCCGCGTCCCGGCATCGCGCCGTCATTATCGCCCAGAAAAGCGGGGCTTAGCCAGGGGCGGCCGTCTCCACCTCCTGCAGAAACTCCACCAGGGCGCGGTTGAACTCCTCCGGCCGCTCCAGGGGCGGCACGTGGCCGCAGTCCTTCATCACCAGGAGGCGGGCGCGGGGCAGGTTGGCTGCCAGCACCTGGGCGATGAGCTGAAAGTCCGGCAGGTCCAGCTCTCCCACCACCACCAGGGCGGGGGCCTCTATCTCCCCCAGACGATCCACCACCTGTGGCCCCTCCGGGGCGGCTGGCTCCACCAGCAGGTCCACCCCGGCGTGGGCCAGCACCATCTCCCGCAGCCTGGCGAAGCGCTCCGGGAAACGGCGGACGCCGTCGAAGATGGGGTGCGAGAGCCACACCCGCTCCAGGGCCGCCCGCGGCCCCTCCCGGCGGGCCACCGCCACCAGCTCCTGCACCTGCTGGCTGAACTCCTCCGAGTAGCCGAAGCCCGGCAGGGCCGAGTCCACCAACACCAGGGAGCGCACCCGCCCCGGGTGCGTTAGGGCATACTGCAGGGCGATGCCGCCCCCCATGGAGAGCCCCACCAGGTGGATCGCCTCCACGGCCAGGCTCTCTATGATGGGACGGTCCACGTTGAGGCGGTCCAGCAGATCGGCCAGGTCGGCGGCGTAGGTGGGCCAGTTGTAGCCCCTGGGCGGCACCAGGGAGCGACCGTGGCCCCGCACATCGTAACGGACGACGCGGAAGCCAGCATCCAATAGGGCGGGCAGTTGCAGGTCCCAGAGGCGCAGGTCCACGCTGGCGCCGTGGATCAGCACCACCGTGGGGACGTCCACCCGCCCCCGGGGGCGGGCGTCCTCGTAGAAGGTGACGATATCGTTGGTGTAGACGTAGGGCACGGCCGCTCCTGGCCTACCGGGAGCGGGTCTCCCCCCACCGCTCCCAGTAGGTCACCTCCTCCACCGGCTGCCGCCGTAGCGGGCCGAAGCGCCCCGCCGCGTAGCGCTCGTCCGGCCAGCCCAGGGGGATGAGCCCCATGGTCTCCCAGCCATCGGGTATGTCCAGCAGCTCCCGCACCTCCGGCTCCCGCATGCGGTAGACGGTGGTGAGGACGGTGCCTAGGCCCAGGGCGCGGGCGGCCAGCATCAGGTTCTGGATCGCCGGGTAGATGTAGGAGCCGTAGGGCGAGGCCGGGGCCGGCCAGTCGGCGGTGCGGAGGACGGCCAGGATGAGCACCGGCACCTCCTCCAGGTGATTGGCCAGGTAATCGGCTGCCCGGTAGATGCGGGCCGAGTCCGGGTTGGCCATCACCTGCTCCCGCAGGCCGCCGTAGACCCGCTGCCAGCCGTCCCGGTAGATCTCGGCCAGGCGTCGCTTCGTCTCGGCGTCCCGGACAACGAGGAATCGCCAGGGCTGGCGGTTACCGCCACTGGGGGCCTTGGTGGCCGCCTCCAGGACGCGCCACAGCAGCTCCTCCGGCACCGGGTCCGGCTTGAAGCGCCGTATGGCCCGCATGGTGCTCATGGCCTCGAAGACGTCCATCCTTCACCTCCTCTTGGGGTTCCCGGGAGAGAGACGTTCCTCTAGCTCGTCAGGCCTCCTGGAGGAACTCGCCCGGCCGGGGCTCCGGCCGCGGGCGGGGCCGGTAGGAGGGGTCCGGGTAGCCCAACTCCACCAGGAAGAGGGGCTCCCAGTCCCCGGGCAGGGTGAGGGCCTGCCGTATCGCCTCCTGGCAGAAGAGGGGCGCCCCCATCAGGCAGGAGGCCAGCCCCCGGGCGTGGGCCAGCAGCATCAGGTTCTGGAGGGCTGCCCCCAGGCTCTGGACGAACATGTCCCGCTCCGCCCGCCGCCGGCGCTCGTCCGGCCAGGGGCGGGCGGCCGAGAGGTCGAGGCAGGCCAGCAGGAGGGCAGGAGCGGACGCCAGGCGCCGGCGGGCCTCCGTCAGGAGGCGTTCCCGTTCCTCCGGCGGCGCTCCATCGGCCTCCAGGTCGCGGCGCCAGGCCGTCGTCATCGCCTCCGCCAGGCGGGCCCGCGTCGGCGGCGAGACCAGGAGGAAGCGCCATGGCCGGCTGTGATGGGGCGCCGGGGCGAGGCAGGCCACCGCCACCAGCTCTTCGATGGCCTCCCGCGGGACGGGACGCCCGTCGAAGCGCCGCACGGAGCGGCGGCCCCGTAGCGTCTCCAGGAGGCCCGCCTCCGGCATCATGTCTCCTCCCTCTGGCCCAGGCGGCCCACCAGGTCCAGCTCTCGCAGGAGGCCACGCGTCCGCTCCGCTCCCTCCTGATGGGCCAGGCGGAGCAACTCCCCCGGGCCGTCGATGTCCATGGCCAGAGGCTCCAGGCGTAGCACCCTCAGGGGCAGGCCGCGGGCTGCCGCCTCCCGTTTGTGGGCGGTGAAGCTGCGGGGGCCGAAGCGGAACGGTATCGCCCCGGGCGGCCGCATGGCCAGCAGGCTGGTGCCCCCGGCCAGCGAGGGGACGATGACCACCCCCCGAGGCGAGGGCAGGGCCCGCACCGCCTCCTCCACCGCGGCCACCGTGAGGGCGGGCAGATCGGCCGGCACCACCAGCAGCGCCTCCGCCCCCTCCCTAACCAGCAAGGACGAGCCGTGGGCCAGGGCGGCATTCATCCCCCGCGTCCCCGGCGGCTCCTGGACGCCCAGGGCCCCCAGGCGGGCTGCCTCTGCCAGCACGGCCGGGTCGGGGCTAACCACTGCCACACAGGCGATGGAGGCCGCCCCCAGGAGCGCCGTCAGGACATCGGCCAGCATGGCCAGGGTGAGGCGCCGTCGCTCCTCCGTCGAGAGGACAGCCGCTAGCCGCCCCTTCGCCTCGGCCAGCCCCTTCACCGGGACGAGAGCGGCGATCACGAGCTCACCCCCAGCGCCTCCAGGACGCGGCGGGCCAGGGCTGCCTTTCGTTCCGGGCTGGACATAATGGTGTCCGTCACCACCGCCTCCAGCCCTAGGGCCTCTACCTGGGGACGCAGCCCGGCGTCCCGCTCGTCCAGCACCATGACGTCCAGGAAGTCGGCGTAGAGGCGGGCCACTCCCACCGGGCTCACCTCGTGCCCCAGCTCCCGCAGGACGCGGTCGGCCGGGCCCTTAAGGGTGCCGCCGCCCACGATGGGACTCACCGCCGCCACCTTCGCCGGCGTGTCCCGCAGCGCCTGCCGTATGCCCCGCACCGCCAGTATGGGGCCGATGCTCAACACCGGGTTGGAAGGGGCGACGATGATGGCCCGCGCCCGGGCGATGGCCTCCAGCACGCGGGGCGCCGGACGGGAGGCCTCCGCCCCCTGGTAGAGCACCCCCTGCAGTGGCACCTCCGCCCGGTAGCGGGCGAAGTACTCCTGGAAGTCCAGCAGCCCCTCCGATGTCTGGAGCTTGGTGCGCACCGGGTCATCGGTGACGGGGACTATCTGGCACTCCAGCCCGAAGGCCGCCGCTATCTGGGCGGTGATGCGGCTCAGGGGCAGCCCCTCCCGCAGCAGTCGGGTGCGATGCAGGCAGGTGGCCAGGTCACGGTCGCCCAGGCGGAACCAGGTCTCGTAGCCGAAGCGGGCCAGCGAGTCCACCACCTGGAAGGTGTCGCCCCGGATGCCCCAGCCCTGGGGCTCGTCGGCTATTCCCGCCAGGTGGTAGACGACGTTGTCGATGTCCGGCGAGACGTGGAGGCCGTACATCTCGGCGTCGTCCCCCACGTTGGAGACGATGGTCACCTCCCGCGGGGGGACTACCTGCACCAGCCCCTGGAGGAAGCGGGCGGCGCCGGTGCCACCGGCCAGGACGGTGATCATCGGGCCAGCTCCACCACCGTGACCCCCTCCCCGCCCTGCTGGGGCGGGGCGGTGGCGTAGGACTTGACCAGGGGATGGCGGGAGAGGGTCTCCCGCACCACCCGCCTCAGGGTTCCGCTCCCCTTGCCATGGACGATGCGCACCCGCTCTAGGCCGGCGCGGAAGGCGGTGTCCAGGTAGCTCTCCACCAAGGGCAGTGCCTCGTCCACGGTGAGGCCCCGCACCTCTATCTCCTCCGCCGGGCGAGCGGGGGCGGGCGGCGCCGCTATGGCCACCGCCGCCGGCGGCGGGGCGCCCTTCTCCACTCGCTCCACCTCGCGCAGGGGGACGCGGGCCCGCAGGCGCCCCAGCCTGACCTCCAGCTCCCCCTCCTCGTCCGGCCCGGCGATGACCTCCCC
>BEIB01000048.1 GCA_002898615.1 bacterium HR25
CCCTCACCGTCTGGCTCAACAACCAGCACCCGCACATCGTCCGCTATCTGCTGGCCAAGCACCTGGGCCTCCAGGAGCACGAGGTGCGCGTCATCATCACCGATACTGGGGGCGGCTTCGGCCAGAAGTCCACCGCCTATCCGGAGGAGTTCGTGGTGGCCTACGCCGCCCTGCGGCTGCGCCGGCCCGTCAAGTGGGTGGAAGACCGGCTGGAGCACATGCTGGCCTCCACCCACGCCCGCGACCAGCACATCGACGTGGAGGCCGCCTTCGACAAGGAGGGCCGCATCCTGGGCCTCCGCGCCCAGGTCATCTCCGATTGCGGCGCCTACTCCATCACCCCCTGGACGGCCGGCATCGAGCCGCTACAGACGGCAGGTCTGATGCCCGGCCCCTACCGTGTGCCGGCCCAGCGCTACCGCGCCATGGCCGTGGCCACCAACAAGACGCCGGGCGGCCCCTATCGGGCGGTGGGCCGCCCCTCCGCTGTGGCCGCCCTGGAGCTGGTCCTGGACGAGGCGGCCCGCCAGCTCGGCATGGACCCTGTCGATATCAGGCTGATCAACCTCATCCGCGAGGAGGAGACCCCCTACCGCAACATCAACCGACTCGTCCATGAGCACATCGCCTACCGGCGTTGCCTGGAGACCCTACTGGAGAAGGCCGACTACGAGGCGCTGCGGGAGACCCGTCGGGAGGCCAGAGAGCGGGGCAAGCTGCGGGGCATCGGCGTCATCTGCTACGCCGAGCTGACCGGCCTGGGCACCCGCATCCCCCTCTCCCCCGGCATCCCCATGCGCATGGGGAGGGATGCCGTGACCCTCCGCCTGGAGCCCACGGGCGTCCTCACCGTGGCCGCCTCCATGCCCTCCCAGGGCCAGCGCATCGCCACTGCCATGCGTCAGGTGGCCGCCGACGCCCTGGGCATCCCCGTGGACCGCATCCGGGTAGTCCTGAACGACACCGCTGTGGTGCCCTTCGGCTTCGGCGTGGGCGCCTCCCGTACCGCGGTGGTGGGGAGCGGGGCGGTGATACGGGCCGCCCGTGAGCTGAAGGAGCGCATCCTGGCCTGCGCCGCCCACCTCATGGAGGTGGCGCCCGAGGAGCTGGAGATCGTCGATGGCGTGGTGCGACACCGCCAGGGCGGCCGCGAGCTCCCCCTGGAGCAGGTGGCCTACATCTCCTACTTCGAAGGGCACCGCCTCCCCAGCGAGGTCAACCAGGGGCTGGAGGTCACCGCCTATTACGACCCCATCTTCGGCAGCTTCAGCGGCGCCGCCCACCTGGCGGTGGTGGATATAGACACCCACACCGGCCGGCCGGAGGTGGTCCGCTACGTGGCCGTAGAGGACTGCGGACGGGTCATCAACCCGGCGGTGGTGAAGGGGCAGGTCACGGGAGGCGTCGCCCAGGGGCTGGGCGAGGCCCTCATGGAGGAGCTGGTCTACGGTGAGGACGGCCAGCTCTACACCGGCACCCTCATGGACTACCTGGTGCCCACCGCTCCCGATGTCCCTAACATAGAGGTCTACCATGTGGAGCAGCCCTCCAGTGCCGAGGGAGGCTTCAAAGGCGTAGGCGAGGGCGCCCACTCGGGGGCGCTGGCCGCTATCTGCTGCGCCGTGGTGGACGCCCTCAAGCAGGCCGGGGCCGACCTGACCGAGTTCCCCGCCACGCCGGACCGCATCTGGGAGGCCCTGACGGGAGGCGGCGACGAGGGCCAGCCATGAGCGACGACAGCCTGCTGGTGGCCAGGGAAGAGCAGTGGGGCGTCCTGACTCTCAACCGGCCCCACGTGGGCAACGCGGCTGACCAGGCCCTCTGGCGGCGCATCGCCCAGGAGGCAGCCCGTCTGGCCGCCGACCCCCAGGTGCGCGTCATCATCGTCACCGGCACAGGAGAGCGCGCCTTTATGGCTGGCGCCGACCTCAACGAGTTCCCCACGCTCCTCCAGAGCCCCCAGCGGGCCCGGGATTACGTGGAGACAGTGGCCGCTGCCCTGGACACCCTGGAGGAGCTGGAGGTGCCGGTCATCGCCCAGATCAATGGGTCGGCCATCGGCGGGGGGCTGGAGCTGGCCATCGCATGCGATTACCGCGTGGCCGTGGAGGGCGCCCGCTTCGGCATCCCGGCGGCGGACGTCGGCCTGGCCATCAACTACTGCGACGTGGAGCGACTGGTGGAGCTGGTGGGGAGCGCCCGCGCCCGGGAGGTCCTCCTGCTGGGACGCGTCTATACGGCCCAGGAGGCGCTGGCCATCGGCCTAGTGAACGAGGTGGTGCCCCGGGAGCAGCTAGCGCCCCGGGTGCGAGAGCTGGCCCGGGAGCTGGCGGCCAAGGCCCCGGCCAGCCTGCGCAGCGCCAAGAAGGTGCTGCGGGCCGTCACCCACCGCCACCACCTGCCCAGGGAGGAGGCCCTGCGCTCCATCCAGGAGGCCTGGGACAGCCAGGAGCTGAAGGAGCGCGTCCAGCGGCTGCTGGGCCGCCTCGCCGGCGGCGCCCGCTCCGACCAGGAGGGGCGGGGACGATGAAGCCACCTCCCTTCGACTACGAGGCCCCGGAGACCCTGGAGGAGGCGCTCCGGCTCCTCCAGCAGGCCGGCGGTGAGGCGAAGGTGCTGGCCGGCGGTCAGAGCCTCGTCCCCCTCCTGAACATGCGCCTGGTCAGGCCCTCCCTCATCGTCGACATCAACCGTATCGCCGGCCTGGACTACCTGCGGGAGGAGGACGGTGAGCTGGCGGTGGGGGCGTTGGCCCGCCACCGGGACGTCCTGGCCAGTCCCCTGGTACGGAAGGGCTGGCCCCTCCTGGCCGAGGCCACCGCCCAGGTGGGGCACCCGGCCATCCGCAACCGCGGCACCGTCTGCGGCAGCATCGCCCACGCCGACCCGGCCGCCGAGCAGCCGGCCGTCCTCTGCGCCCTGGACGGCCGCGTCGTGGTGGCCGGCCCGGCCGGCCGCCGCGAGGTGCCCGCCCGGGACTTCTTTCTTACTTATCTGACCACCGCCCTGGAGCCAGAGGAGATAGTGGTGGAGGCCCGCTTCCCCAGGCTGCCGCCCGGCAGCGGTGCCGCCTTCGTGGAGTTCGCTCGCCGCCACGGTGACTTCGCTATCGTCGGCGTGGCCGCCGCCGTCAGCCTGGAGGACGGCCAGTGCCGGGAGGCCCGCATCGCCCTGGTGGGCGTGGGCGGGACTCCCCTGCGAGCACGGGAGGCAGAGGAGATGCTCAGAGGCCGGCCCCTGAGAGGCCCTGAGGGCCGCTCCATCCTGCAGAGGGCAGCGCAGCAGGTGGCCGCCAGCGTGGAGCCGCCGGACGATGTCCACGCCTCGGCCCGCTACCGCCGCCACCTGGCCGGGGTGCTGACGGAGCGGGCGCTGGAGGAGGCGCTACGGCGCGCCGGGGGGGAATGAGAGTGCCGAGAGAGCAGCGCATCAGCCTCAAGGTGAACGGCACCTGGTACGAGGCCGTGGTGCCCGCCCGGCGCACCCTGGCCGACTTCCTCCGAGAAGACATGGGACTGCGGGGCACCCACCTGGGCTGCGAGCACGGAATCTGCGGCGCCTGTACGGTGCTGGTCAACGGTCGCTCCGCCCGCTCCTGCCTCATGCTGGCCGTCCAGGCCGACGGCGCCGAGGTGGTGACGGTGGAGGGACTGGCCCTGCCCGATGGCTCTCTCCACCCCCTGCAGGAGTCCTTCTGGCGGCACTTCGCCCTCCAGTGCGGCTTCTGCACCCCGGGCTTCCTCATCACCGCCTACGAGCTGCTGCGGGAGAACCCGAATCCTACGGAGCGAGAGGTCAGGGAGGCCCTCTCCGGCAACATCTGCCGTTGCACCGGCTACCAAGCGATAGTGGAGGCCATCCTGGCCCTGGCCGGCCAGGAGCTTCCCGGCCCGCCGGCGCTGTCGGGGGAGGACGGCCCCCGCCTGTCCCCACCCTGACACCGCCCCGGGCCCTGCGCCAGTCCCCGCCAGCGATGACCTTCTGGCAGCCACTGTCAGTCGCTGAGGGCTTCCAGCACCCTGGCCAGCGTGGCGGGGCTATTCGGCCCAGGTGACCAGGAGCCACACGTCGCTCATGGCGGTGGTCTCGAAGAGAGCCGCAGCGGCCCGTAGGGGGTGGCGGACAGGCCGGCTGTGAGGGAGCCTTTCAGCAGGCCACCCAGCGCAGCGTCCCTGGTGAGGCTCGCTATCCCGGTGCTGTCGCTCCTCTCAGCCTCCTGAAAGACCTCGATGCTGTCCAGCTCGCTGCGGGCCAGCAGCTCCACTCGTTCCACCCTGTCGAGCCATCCCTGGCTCCAGAAGGGATAGTGCTCGGGCAGGAGGGTGAGGGCCACCTCGGCCCGTCGCTCGTCGTCGGGAGCCTGGGCCTGGAACCGGGCCCACTCCGCAGGGAACTCGTGTCGCACCGAGAAGAGACGGACCGACGCGGCTGCCCGCGCCTCCCTGATGAGGTCTTTCAGGTTCTCCAGGGCCGCCCGGCGCAACGGCTCCCCACCCTCGCGGGCGGTGTAGCGGATGTGCAGGATGACATCGCTGATGGTGTTGTAATCAAAGAGGCAGGGGTCGCCGCGGGCTGGGGTCGGCCGGCAGCTCCAGTTGCCATTCACTGATGACGCCGGAGTTCTCGAAGGGGAGATAGCGTTCGTCACGCAGGTCGGGCTCAAAGGGGCCAGCGTTGCTCTTGGCGGAGCTGGCGACGACGGACTGCAGGACGCCGTAGTACTCGTCGAACCGGTCGTCCTCGTCCCCTTGCCAGCCATAGACGCCGCCCCGGAAATCCCGCGTCCTACGCACCCGGCTCCTGAGCAGGGTCAGCTTGCAGTTGATCCCCACATAGGGACCGGTGACCCAGGGTACGCTCACAGCCACCGATTTTATGCGCCGGAAGTAGTGCCCCGGGCCGTCCATATCGAACAGCTCCTCGGGCAGGCGCACCGTGCAGCGGCCCGTGGTGCGGAGCTGCACCAGCGCCAGAGGGTCCACCTTCAGCAGCTCCGACTCCTGCACCTCGTACGAGCTCAGCAGCCTGCCGCCCTGAGGATCGCCGACGACCGCGGGCGAGCCGCCGCTGGCCATCGGCGAGGCCAGCCGGGTGGTAGCTCGTCCACCTTCCCAGCCAGGGGGCATAGTAACGCGCCCCGTAATACGTAATAATAGAGGCCGGTCTCCTCGTCCCGCTCCTTACCCGCGTAGCGGCGTCGCTTGGGCGTCTCTGTCTGGCGACGCAGCGCCTGGTGGGAGGTGCCCCCGTAGGGGTAGTACTCCTCATTCATAGGAGATGACCTGCCCCGTGGCGTCCAGCTCCAGGGTGGCGGAGCCCAGATGGTGGCCTAGCTGGTAACGGACGAGCTGCGCCGGCGACGGATCGCTGCCCTGGGTGCGGGTCTCTATCAGGGCCACACACCGCTTATCGTCCATGATGTGGAGGGCCTGGCGCTCCAGCATCACGGTGGCGCCGTGGCCCCGTATTCGCGGTAGACCTCGAGGACGCCCAGGTAGAGATGCTCCCTCAGGCGCGTGGGCGTCTGG
>BEIB01000049.1 GCA_002898615.1 bacterium HR25
TTCAGAGCCCGGAAGGTGATGATGCGGACGTTGATCTCGCTCAGGCCCATGATCTCCGCCACCTGAGGGCCGCTGAGCCCGGCATCGAAGCGCAGAGAGAGGACGCGTCGTTCCCGGGGCGTGAGGTACTGGAGGGCCACCCGCAGCCGCCGGAGCTGCTCCTCGCGGATGAGGAAGCGCTCGGGATGCTCCTCGCCTCCCTCCAGCGCCAGTTGCATCTGGCCCAGGTCATTGAGGGCCTGGCTTTCGCGGCGGCGCCGGCGGACGTAGCCCACCACCAGATTAGCAGCGATGCGGAACACCCAGGCCACCCTGGCCTCTTGACAGCGCAGGTCTTCCCAGGAGCGGTAGGCGCGAGCGAAGGTCTCCGCGGTGAGATCCTTGGCCACCTCTTTGTCGGACACGCGGCTGTAGATGTAGAAGAGGACTCGCGGATACAGGTCCTCAAAGATGCGACTGAAGGCCACCTCGGTGGACTCTTCCTCCGGATAGGGCTTCTTCTGCGTGACCATGTGGCCCCTCCTCTCTCCTGGGCTCAAGACCAGGGTAGAGGCTGGGCCTAGAAGGCTGATAGAACCCGGGGGACAATAGGGGGCATCCGTAGGTAACTGATTGCATAGTCGTTGGGACAGGCCCCCTGGGCCAGATGGCCTACGCCTCCTGGTCCGCCAGGCCAGCCCTGGCGGCCAGGACGGCCGCCTGCGTCCGGTCGGCCACGCCCAGCTTCTCGATGATGCGGTGCACGATGTTCTTCACCGTGCTCACACTGTAGTGCATCCGCTGGGCTATCTCCTTGTTGGTGAGGCCACGGGCGATGAGCCTCAGCACCTGCCGCTCCTGCTCGGTCAGGGAGTCCAGGGCATGCCAGGCCTCTCCCGAGGCCTGACCGGCAGCAGTAGCGAGGCGCCGCTCCCGCACCAGTTGCATGAGCAGGTTGGCGTCTATGATGGAGCCGCCAGCGCGCACCGTCCGGATGGCCTCCACGAAGGCCTCCGGCGGCATACCCTTCAGGAGGAAGCCGGAGGCCCCCGCCTCCAGCGCCCGGTCCAGATACTCCCGGCTGTCGTAGCTGGTGACGATGATGACGGAGGTGCGCTCGTCCTCCTTCTTGATGGCCTCCGTGGCCGAGAGGCCGTCCATATCCGGCAGGCGGATGTCCATGAGAACCACGTCCGGGTGGAGGCGTCGCACCTGCTCCAGGGCCTCCTGGGCGGTGGCCGTCTCCCCCACTACAGCGATGTCCCGGGCGTTGATGAGGGCGCGCAGCCCCTCCCGCACGACGGGGTGGTCGTCCACGATGAGGACGGTGAGCACCCGTCTCACGCGGGGGGACTCGTGGACTGCCTGAGTCATCGCTCTCGCCTCCTCGGTGGTCACTCCAGCATGGACAGGGGGAGCTCTACCCTCACACAGGTGCCCTCGCCGGGCCTCGATTCGATACGGAAATCGGCGCCGATGAGGACGGCTCGCTCCCGCATGCTCACCAGTCCCAGGCCGGAGGGCTCGCTGCCGCTGCGGTGGACGGAGGAGGGGTCGAAGCCCTGGCCCCAGTCCCGCACCTCCAGCACCACGGAGCGGTCCGTCCGCCAGAGGCGGAGGAGGGCCCGCTGGGCCTGGGAATGGCGGGCCACGTTGCTCAGCGCCTCCTGGGCGATGCGAAAGAGGGCTATGGCCACATCGTCCCGCAGGCGTTCCCCGCTCATGTTGGTCTCGAAGGCTATGGAGAGGTCGCCCTCCATGGACAGGGTGCGAGCGTAGGCGGCCAGGGCATCGGCCAGGCCCAGCTCGTCCAGGAGGGCGGGCCGCAGACGGGCCATGATACGGCGCAGCTCGTCCGTGGCCTGGCGCAGCATGCCCACAGCGTGGCCTATCTGCTCCTGGACGCTCTTGAGGCGGCGCCCCTCCAGGAGGGCGCGCTCTAGCTGCATGATAGACACCGCTATCTCCTGGATGGGGCCATCATGGATCTCGCGGGCCAGGAGGCGACGCTCCTGCTCCAGGGCTGCCAGCAGTTGCTGGGCCAGTCGGCCGCGTTCCTTCTCCAGAAGTCTCAACTGTTGCTCCATGCGCTGACGGTCGCTGATGTCCCGCAGGATGCCTATGAAGCCCTGAGGCCGGCCCTTCTCGTCCCGCAGGAGGCCAATGGCCACCTCCACCGGCACAGTGCGACCGCTGGGGTGACGCAGCCGCAGCTCTCCCCGCCACGAGTGGCCGCTCTCCAGGACGCGCTGGCCAACCTCCCGTACCCTCTCCTTCTCCTCCGGAGGCAGGCCCACGAAGATGGACTGCCCCCGCAACTGGCGGACGCTCTCCACGCCCCAGCGCTTGAGGGCCGCCCGGTTCAGGTCCAGGATGCGCCCCTCCAGGTCAGCTATCAGCATAGGGTCGGGGGCCGTCTCGAAGGCGGCCGCCCGGCGCGCTCCCTCCTCCACCACCCGCGAGGGCTGCTCAGATGATGCGCCCTCATGGCTGTCAGGCCCGTACCCCTGGCCGTCCTCGTGACCTTTGGTCATACCATCCGTCATCCCCGGTGGGCCCGGCGGCCTGTCCACATAGGAAGAGACGCCATAACCGGGGAAACGTTATACCGGCCGCGAGGGAGGGCCGGCCCGGCGAGGGATGGCTAGAGGATGGGCAGGTAGCGCTTGATCTCGTAGTCCGTCACGTGGCGACGGTACTCGCTCCACTCTATCTTCTTGTTCTCGATGAGGGTGTGGAAAACGTGCTCACCCAGGCAACGGCGCAGCAACTCCGAGCGCTCCGCTAGCTGGATGGCCTCCCACAGGGAGCCGGGCAGGTGAGTGATCCCGCGCTGCCGCCGCTCCTCCTCCGTCATCTCGTAGACGGTGCGGTCGGCCGGCTCCGGGCAGGGGTACTCCTTCTCGATCCCCTCCAGCCCGGCGGCCAGCATGACGGCAAAGGCGAGGTAGGGGTTGCAGGCGGCGTCCGGCGCCCGGTACTCGATGCGCACCGCCTGCTCCTTGCCCGGCTTCACCTCCGGCACCCGCACCAGGTCAGCGCGGTTGCGGAAGGACCAGGAGACGTAGACGGGGGCCTCAAAGCCCAGAGGGCCGCCGCCCCAGACCAGTCGCTTGTAGGAGTTGACCCACTGGTTGGTGACCAGGGTGATCTCCGGGGCATGGCGGAGCAGCCCGGCGATGTAGCTCCTGGCTACCGGGGAGAGGTAGTGGGGGCCGTGGGGATCGTAGAAGGCGTTGTGCAGCCCCCGGAAGAGGGACTGATTGATGTGCATACCGGAGCCGTTCACGTCCGAGAGGGGCTTGGGCATGAAGGTGGCGTAGACGCCGTGCTTGAGGGCCACCTCCTTCACCACCAGGCGGGAGGTCATGACGTTGTCGGCCATGGTGAGGGCGTCATCGTAGTGGAGGTCTATCTCGTGCTGGCTGGGAGCGCCCTCGTGGTGGCTGTGCTCCACGGCGATGCCCATCTCCTCCAGCATGAGGACGGTATCGCGGCGCAGGTCGGTGGCCTCGTCCAGGGGGGTGAGGTCGAAGTAGCCACCGCGGTCCAGGACGGCCGGCGATTCGGCGCTCTGGAAGTAGAAGAACTCCAGCTCCGGCCCCACGTAGAAGGTGTAGCCCAGGTCCGCCGCCCGCTTCAGGTTGCGACGCAGGACGTAGCGAGGGTCGCCCTCGAAGGGCTCACCGTTGGGGAGGAGGATATCGCAGAAGAGGCGGGCCACCCGCTTGTGCTGGGGGCGCCAGGGGAGCACGGCGAAGGTGGAGGGGTCCGGCATGGCTATCATGTCGGACTCGTCCGCCCGGGCGAAGCCGGCAATGGAGGAGCCATCGAAGTTGACGCCGTCCTCCAGCGCCTCCGGCAGCTCCTCCACGGTGATGTTGATGCTCTTGAGCTGGCCCAGGATGTCGGTGAACCAGAGGCGGACGAACTTGACATCGTGCTGGCGGGCCGTCTCCAGCACGTATTCCCTGGCCTCGTCGCGCTCCAGCACCATCCCCCTCAACCCCTCCTGTGGCTACCGCTGGTGGTCATCTCTCTCGTCTCCCTGCCCTTTCGTCCTCTCGGCGCCCACCCTATTCTACAATCAGCCGCTCGCTCCGCCTCAAGGGCGCCGACGGCCCGGGGCCGGCGCCCCGGGCCGTCCGTCCTTCCTCCTCAGCACCCCCGCTAGACGTCGAAGTAGAGGTGGAACTCCCAGGGGTGGGGGCGCAGCCGCACCTGGTCAATCTCGTGGGCCCGCTTGTACTCCAGCCACACCTCCAGCACGTCCGAGGTGAAGACGCCGCCCTTCAGGAGGAACTCATGGTCTTCCTCCAGGGCCTGGAGGGCCTCCTCCAGGGAGCCCGGCACCTTGGGGATGGCCGCCTCCTCCTGGGGGGAGAGCTCGTAGGTGTTCTTGTCCAGAGGCGGGCCGGGGTCTATCTCGTTCTCGATGCCATCCAGCCCGGCCATGATCATGGCGGCGAAGGCCAGGTAGGGGTTGCAGGAGGGGTCGGGCGGGCGGAACTCGATCCGCTTGCTCTTGGGGTTGGAGCTGTAGACGGGTATGCGGACGGCGGCGCTGCGGTTGCGGGCCGAGTAGACCAGGTTGACGGGCGCCTCGTAGCCCGGAGTCAGCCGCTTGTAGGAGTTGGTGGTGGGGGCGCAGAAGGCCATCAGCGCCCGGGCGTGCTTCAGGAGCCCGCCGATGTAGTAGCGGCAGAGCTGGCTGATCTGGGCGTAGCCCTCCGGGTCGAAGAACAGGTTCTGGCCGTTCTTCCAGAGGCTCTGGTGAGTGTGCATGCCGGAGCCGTTGTCCCCGTAGAGGGGCTTGGGCATGAAGGTGGCCACCTTATTGTGCTTGCGGGCGATGTTCTTCACCAGGTACTTGTACCACATGACCTTGTCGGCCATGTTGACCAGGGTGTCGAACTTCATGTCGATCTCGCACTGGCCGCCCGTGGCCACCTCGTGGTGGTGGACCTCCACCGGGATGCCGATCTTCATCATGGTGAGGATGATCTCGCTGCGGAGGTCCTGCAGGGAGTCGTGGGGCGGGACGGGGAAGTAGCCCTCCTTGAAGCGGGGCTTGTAGCCCAGGTTGGGGCGCTCGTCCCGGCCGGAGTTCCACTCACCCTCCACGGAGTCCACGTAGTAGTAGCCGTAGTTCTCCGCCTGGTCGAAGCGGATGTCATCGAAGATGAAGAACTCGCACTCGGGACCCCAGTAGCTGGTGTCGCCGATACCGGTCTTGCGCAGGTAGTCGGCCGCCTTCTTGGCGATGTAGCGGGGGTCGCGGGTGTAGGGCTGCTTGGTGAGGGGGTCATAGACGTCGCAGATGATGCTCAGGGTGGGGGCCTGGCACACGGGGTCCACCTTGGCGGTGGCCGGGTCCGGCACCAGGATCATGTCGCTCTCCTGAATCTTCTGGAAGCCGCGGATGCTGGAGCCATCGAAGCCGATGCCGTCCACCCAGATGCTGGTGACGATGTCGTCCATCTCCGTGAGCTCGGA
>BEIB01000050.1 GCA_002898615.1 bacterium HR25
GGGGCGGTGCACATCGGCTTCCGGCGGGAGGTGGCCACGTCACTGGTGCTGCAGACGGTGCTGGGCTCCGTCCGCTATGCCGAGAAGACGGGCCGGCACCCGGCGGAGCTGCGGGCCCAGGTCACCTCCCCCGGCGGCACCACCACCGAGGGCGTCCTGGCCCTGGAGCGAGGAGGGGTGCGGGCGGCCATCATCGAAGCGATAGCCGCCGCCTACCGCAAGACACAAGCCCTGGGAGGAAAGTAGCCATCGATACCCTAGCCACCCTGGTCCAGGCCCTGGCCTACACCCTGACGGCCCTCATCTTCATCCGGGCCATCGCCTCCTGGTTCCCGGTGGACCCCCGGAACCCGGTCATCATCTTCCTGCACGAGGTGACGGAGCCCATCCTGGCGCCCCTGCGTCAGTTGCTCCCGCGCATCGGCATGATCGACATCTCGCCGCTGGTGGCCATCCTCCTGCTGCAGATAGGGGCCCAACTCATCGTCCAGGCCATCACCTAGGCCCGTCCTTGTGCCCCAGGGGCCGGGATGCTATGATGCTGTTGTCGAACAAATAATCGAAAAAGGTGATGGGACAGATGGGCGAGCAAGGCGAGGCCAAGGCGGAGCGGCTGCGGGCCCTGGAGGTGGCCATCAGCCAGATAGAGAAAGAGTTCGGCCGTGGCGCCATCATGCGCCTAGGCGAGGCGGGGGCCCGTATGGCGGTGGAGGTGATACCCACCGGCTCCCTGGCGCTGGACATGGCCCTGGGTGTGGGAGGGATACCGCGGGGCCGGGTGACGGAGATCTTCGGGCCCGAGATGGCCGGCAAGTCTACCCTGGCCATGAGCGTGGTGGCCCAGGCCCAGAGGATGGGTGGCCTGGCGGCCTACATAGACGTGGAGCACGCTCTGGACCCCACCTTCGCGGCGGCCATAGGCATCAATGTGGGGGACCTCCTCGTCTCCCAGCCGGACACGGGAGAGCAGGCGCTGGAGATCGCCGAGGCGCTGGTGCGCAGCAACGCCGTGGACGTCATCGTGGTGGACTCGGTGGCGGCCCTGGCGCCGGAGGCGGAGCTGCGGGGAGAGATGGGCGATTCCCTGCCCGGCCTGCAGGCCCGTCTCATGTCGCAGGCGCTGCGCAAGCTCACCGCCGCCATCTCCCGTACCAGGACTGCCCTCATCTTCGTCAACCAGTTGCGGGAGAAGATAGGCGTCGTCTTCGGCAGCCCGGAGGTGACGCCCGGCGGCCGGGCCCTTAAGTTCTACTCCTCCGTCCGCATCGACCTGCGACGGGTGGAGGCCATCAAGGCGGGAAGCCAGGTAGTCGGCAACCGCGTGCGGGCCAAGATCGTCAAGAACAAGGTGGCGCCCCCCTTCCGCACGGCGGAGTTCGATATCATCTTCAGCGGCCCCCGGGTGGGCATCAGCCGTGAGGGTGATATCCTGGACCTGGGGACGGCCCTGGGGGTCGTGCGCAAGCAGGGCGCCTTCTACTCCTACGGCGAGACCCGCCTGGGCCAGGGGCGGGAGCAGGCCAAGGAGTTCCTGCGGGCCAACCCCACCCTGGCGGACGAGCTGGAGCGCCTCATCCGGGAGAAGGCCGAGGAGGCCACCCCCACCGCTGTCTTCGCCGCCGCCGAGGCGACGGAGCCGCCGGAGTAGTCGCCCGGGCCCCGTCAGCGTTTAATAATCTTAGGGGAGGTCGCTGCTGGTGGACCGCACCCAGCGGAACCTTTGGACTGCCTTTCTGGGAGAGGCCAAAGCCAACCGTCTCTACACCGCCTTCGCCATGAAGGCGCTGGAAGAGGGACACCCCGAGGTGGCCCAGGTCTTCCTAGAGGCGGCAGCTGCCGAGACCGTCCACGCCCTGAGCCACCTCAAGGCCCTGCGGGAGGTGCGCTCCACCCTCGACAACCTGCGGGCCGTCACCGAGGACGAGGCCTACGAGGTGGAGAACATGTACCCCCGCTTCATCGCCGAGGCGGAGGCCGACGGCCGGCCAGAGGCGGCCGCCAGCTTCCGGCTGGCCTGGGAGACGGAGCGGGAGCACCTGCGCCGCTTCCGGGAGGCGCTGCGCTACCTGGAACGCAAGACCGGCGAGCGGGCGGCGGAGGTGGCCCTGCCGCCCCTCACCGCCGAGATAACGGCGGTGGCGGAGCAGGAGGTCTCTCCCAGGGCCCAGGAAGTGCTGACGGAGAAGCGGCGCATAGCCAGCCTGGCCCGCATCCGGGAAGTCATCTTCGGAATGCAGGACGGCCTGGTGACGGCGGCCACCGTGGGCCCGGCGGTGGCGGGGGCCACCGCTACCAGCAGCACCGTCCTAGTAGCGGGGCTGGCCGCCGTCCTGGGGGGCACCCTCTCCATGGCGGCCGGCAGCTTCCTGGGCTCCCGCGCTGAGCGACAGGTGCAGGAGGCGGAGCTGCGAAGGGAGGCGATGGAGATAGAGACAAACCCGGAGGAGGAACTGGCAGAGCTCATAGAGATGTACCGCCTGGAGGGCTTCCCCTACGAGCAGGCGCGACAGATAGCGGAGCGTATCGCCTCCGATAAGGCCCTCCTCCTGAAGACGATGGCGGAAAAGGAGCTGGGGCTCTCCCCGGACGCCCTGCCGGAGCCCACCAAGGACGCCATGGCCATGGGGGCCTCCTACATAGCGGGCGGCATGCTGCCCCTCGTCCCCTACTTCTTCGCCGCCGGGCCGCTGGCCGTGGCCGTCTCCGTGCTCCTGGCCGTCCTGGCCCTCTTCGCCATGGGAGCGGTCAAGGGCCGGCTCGTGGGGAGGAGCGCCCTCCTGTCCGGGGCGGAGGTCATGGCCATCGGCGGGACGGTGGCCATCGCCGCCTACTTTCTGGGGCGGCTCGCCCCGGTCTGACGCCTTATTTTATAGAAGTATTCTATGAAAATTCTCATTTGTAATTAACGCTCTTGACGAAAAGTCGATAGTGCCGATATGATGGAAAGAACGGGGCCAGAACCTTAACAGGTCTCAAAAAAGCGCAGTTCTCATAACTGAGGAAGTGAGGTAACCATGCCGGAAGGCATCTTGATCGCCATTATCATTGGCCTTCTCGGCATCGTGGGCGGGGCGATAGCAGGTGCCATACTGCAGCAGCGGATCACCAGCAGCAGGTTAGAGGCTGCCCGCAACGTCGCCACCCGCATCCTGAACGAGGCCGAGAGGCGACACAAGGAGTTACTGGTAGAGGCACGGGAAGAGGCATTACGGATCAAGAACCAGGCGGAGGCCGAGCTCAAGGAGCGACGGAACGAAATCCAGCAACTGGAAAGGCGCCTCCTGCAGCGGGAAGAGAGCCTGGAGCGGAAGCTGGACTCCCTGGAGCGCCGCGAGCGCTCCCTGGCAGAGCGGGAGGCCAAGCTGGAGGAGCTGCGGGCCCGCCTCCAGCAGATGGAGGAGGAGCGGCGCCAGGAGATACAGCGCATCGCCGGGCTGAGCCTCCAGGAAGCCAAGGAGCTCCTGCTGGCTGAGGTGGAGCGAGAGGTCAGAGAGGACGCCTCCCGACGCATCAGGGAGATCGAGCAGCAGGTGAAGGAGGAGGCGGAGGAGCGGGCGCGCAAGCTCCTGGTCACCGCCATGCAGCGGCTCACCAGCGAGGTGGTCTCCGAGGCCACCGTCTCCGTGGTGCCCCTCCCCTCCGAGGACATGAAGGGCCGCATCATAGGCCGGGAGGGGCGGAATATTCGCACCCTGGAGCACCTCACTGGCGTCGACGTCATCATCGACGACACCCCGGACGCCGTTACCCTCTCCGCCTTCGACCCGGTGCGACGAGAGATCGCCCGCGTCGCTCTGGTCAAGCTGATAAGCGATGGCCGTATCCACCCGGCCCGCATCGAGGAGATGGTGGAGAAGGCTCGCAAGGAGGTGGAGGCCTCCATCGTGGAGGCGGGAGAGCAGGCAGCCCTGGAGGCTGGCTGTCCCGGCCTCCACCCGGAGATCCTCAAGTACCTGGGACGGCTCAAGTACCGCTACTCCTACGGCCAGAACCAGCTCAAGCACGCCGTGGAGACGGCCCGCCTGGCCGCCCTCATCGCCCATGAGCTGGGGGCTGACGTGGAGGTGGCGCGCCGGGGCGGCCTCCTCCATGACCTGGGCAAGGCCATCGACCACGAGGTGGAGGGGACGCACGCCCGCATAGGGGCGGACCTGGCCCGGCGCTACGGCGTCCACAAGGCGGTGGTCCACTGCATCGAGGCGCACCACGAGGAGGTGGAGCCCCAGACGGTGGAGGCCATCATCACCATCGTTGCCGATGCCCTGAGCGGCAGCCGCCCGGGCGCCCGCCGGGAGTCCCTGGAGCAGTACCTGCGGCGGCTGGAGGCGCTGGAGGCCGTCGCCTACTCCTTCCCTGGCGTGGAGAAGGCCTTTGCCATCCAGGCGGGGCGTGAGATACGTGTCATCGTCAAGCCGGACGAGATAGACGACCTGGGCGCCTTCCGCCTGGCCCGCGACCTCAGCCGCAAGATCCAAGAGGCGCTGGAGTACCCGGGCCAGATCAAGGTCACCGTCATCCGTGAGAAGCGGGCCATAGAGTATGCCCGCTGAGGAGGCGAAGTTGAGAGTCCTGGCAGTGGGCGACGTGGTGGGCAAGCTGGGCCGGCGTACCCTCGCTCTCCTTCTGCCCGAGCTGCGCCGTCAGTACGGCCTCGACCTGGTGATAGTCAACGGCGAAAACGCTGCCGGCGGAAAGGGCCTCACCGCCGCCACCGCCCAGGAGATACTGGCCGCCGGGGCGGACGTCATCACCTCCGGCAACCACATCTGGACGCACCGGGAGATCTACCCGCTCCTGGAATCTGACTGGCCCATCCTGCGTCCCCTGAACTACCCGCAGGGGGCGCCCGGCCGGGGAGTGTGGGCCCGCAACGGCATCGCCGTCGTCAACCTGCAGGGACGTGTCTTCATGCCCCATACCATAGACTGCCCCTTCCGGGCCATCGACCGGGCGCTGGAGGAGCTGGCCGGGGCGCGGGTCATCATCGTGGACATGCACGCCGAGGCCACCAGCGAGAAGGTGGCACTGGGCTTCTACCTGGACGGTCGGGTGAGCGCTGTCGTGGGGACGCACACCCACGTCCCCACGGCAGACGCCCGCATCCTCCCCCGCGGCACCGCCTACGTCAGCGACCTGGGCATGACCGGCGGCCGCCACAGCGTCATCGGCATGGAGATAGGTCCGGTCATGGAGCACTTCCTGACCCAGCTCCCCGCCCGCTTCGTCGCCGTGGAGGAGGGGCCCAGCGTCCTCAACGCCGTCATGATCGAGGTGGACGAGGCGACGGGGCGGGCCCTCAGCATCCAGCGAATGGACCGAGAGGTAGAGTGAGATGCCCAGCCGTGCCGACCTCCACACCCACAGCACCTATTCCGATGGTGTCCTGACCCCTCGCCAACTGCTGGAGCTGGCCTACCGTCG
>BEIB01000051.1 GCA_002898615.1 bacterium HR25
CCGCTGGTGAGCCTCTCCCAGGAGCGGACCTGTCGCTCGTGGACCCAGGGGAGGGCGGCCACCAGCGCCCGCTCCGTCCCGTCGCGGCTGATCACCTCCACGATGCCCCCCTGTGCCGGCGGCAGGGGCTCGGCCCGGACGTGGACGTCCACCAGCTCCAGGATGCGGCCGAAGGCGGCCAGCCGACGCGGGTGATCGTGGTTGCCGGCGATGACCACCGCCTTGATGCCGTGGCCCACCAGCTCGCGGAAGAAGTCGAAGGCTAGCCGCTCCGCCTCGGGGGGAGGCGCCACCGAGTCGAAGACGTCGCCGGCTACCAGGAGGCAGTCCACCCGCTCCACCCGGGCTATCTCCAGCACCTCCGACAGTACGGCGTGGAACTCGTCGTCCCGGCGCCGGTTGCGGAGGAGCTTTCCCAGGTGCCAGTCGCTGGTGTGGAGGAACCTCATCGCAGGTCCCAGATCTTCTCCCTGTCCACCGCTACCTCTTCGGGCCGGGTGGCCCAGGCGGGGAAGGGGAAGTTGACCAGGAGGGGCACCGGGATCTCTGGCTGGTGGAGGAACATGCTACCCGGCTTGAGGATGGCGGCCCGTTCCCTTGTGAGGCCCACCAGGAAGCCGTACTCACTGCGAGTCGCCTCGGCGACGTCCAGCCGGCCGGTGACGCGGAAGGAGGCATTGGCCACCACCCGTCGCTCCACCTCACTGGCCGTCTGCTGGGCGCCGATCAGGATGACGCCCAGGCTCCGCCCCCGCTCGGCGATGTCCAGCACCACCTCCTTGATGGGGCTCCAGCCCTCGCGGGGGGCGTATTTGTTGAGCTCGTCCAGGACGACGAAGAGGAGGGGCTCCCGCGTCCCCTGCAGGTCTTTCTGCTCCATTATCTGCTTCAGCACCACGCCGACGACGAACCGCTTGGCGCGGTCGTTGAGCTTGTTTATGTCGATGACGTTGAGCTGGCGCCCCAGGACGTCTATACAGTGGCGCCGCTCCTGCTCGGGGCTGAGGTCGCCACGGATGAGGTGGCCCACGGCGTCCGTGCTGGCCTGGAGACGGCGCAGGAAGGCATCGGCGGTGCCCCTTGTCAAGTGGGCATGCCCCACCAGGAGGTCGTTGGACCTTTCCGCCAGGTAGTCCACCAGGTCATCGAAGCGGGTAGCGCGGCGATCGCCCAGCATGACCCAGGGCCGGTCGGGCGGTTGCCCCTCCGTCTCCTCCCGGAGGTGGCGGGCAGCTACCGTGACGGCGAAGGAGAGCTGGCTGGTCTCGCTGTCGGCCTCGGCGAAGAGGAAGGGGAGGAGCTGGCGCTGGCAGAACTCCCGCAGCGACCAGGCGTAGGCGGTGATGCCGTCCTGGCGGGTGCCGACGCTGTGCACCAGCTCGAAGGTGTTCTTGTTGGGCGGCGCCCACAGGGCCACGTCCTGGAAGGGCCCGGCGGGGAGGCCCAGGCGCTCGTAGCGCTCCCGCTGTTCGTCGCTGAGGCGGTTGTTGGGCCGGTCCACGAAGAGGAGGTCTTCCCCCTTGACGTTGAAGATGACGGCGCGGGCATTGGTCACGCTGGACCTCGCCTGGGGATGGTGGAAGAGGCTGTAGAGGAGATAGAGGGCGTAGCTGGTCTTGGTGGCCACGCCGGAGATGCCGGCGATGTTGACGTGGGCGCCGCGGGTGCCGTCCAGGAACTCCAGGTTCCCCCAGACCACCTCCCCGTCCCGGGAGAGGCCTGCGGGGAAGCGGCGGGCCATGCCATCGAAGTAGAGGGCCCGCTCTCGCTCCTGCCCGGTCGCCCGGTAGACGGGCTGGCCGGGGGTGGGGGGCACCAGCACCTCCGGCTCCACCCGGGTGACCAGGACGTGGGCGGCGGTGGCGATGCCTACCGGCAGCACTCCCTCCGCAGCGCGAAAGACGTCGGAGTCGAAGCGGGCGCCTTCGTAGCGGGTGCGGACCATGTCCACCACGCCGTAGATGGTGACCGGCTCCTCCCGCCCGGGCACAGGGGTGGAGACGCAGACTATGTCGTCCAGTTGCAAGTAACAGCCCTCGGCGACGCCCACCCAGAACTCCAGGGGGTGGGCATCGTCCGTGCCCAGAACGCGTCCCACTTCCCTCATCGCTGCTGCCCCTGTCTGTAGAGATAGACCTCTATGTGACGACGCACCCACTGGTGCTCGCCCAGGCCATGGCGTAGCCGCTGCTCCAGGGCGGCCACCGGGTAGAGGTTAGCAGGGGCCCGGGCATCCCAGCCAGCCGCCGAGGCGAAGCGGGGGACGATGGCCGTGGCCAGGTCGGCCAGGCGGCGCGCCGCCTCCAGCCCGATGCTGGCCCAGGTCTCCATTCTCACTATTCCCACCAGCGGGTGCTGGGGCGCCGCCGGCTGGGCGATACGCACGTACCAGGAGTAGCGCTCGTCCAGCTCTCGCTCCTTGTGGATCAGGAACAGAGGGCTACGGCTGCCCCAGGGGAGGGCCATCACCTGGGCCATGAGCTCCCACTCCAGGTAGCGGCGGTGGTGGCTCTTCACATGGCCCACCACCGGCGCCTTCCCCATGACGAAGCGGGGGATGAAGGTGATGGGCCCGTCTATCACCACCAGGACGTCCTCCCTCTCCTGGCAGTGGTTCACCACCAGGGCGCCCTCCTCCTGACGCATCCGTTGCTGCAGGGCGTCCCGCACCTTCTGGTGGTTGCCATCGGCGATGCTGAGGAGGCGGTAGACCAGCGCCCCGCCGTTGGTCTCGATGCGGACCTCGCCGCTGAAGCGGTGGCTCCCCAGCACCAGGCAGCGGCCTATCTTCTCTTCCGCTACCTCCGCCCGCCCGGCGCGGCAGCGGACGCCACCGGCGCCGTAGCTGCCGAAGAGCCCCCAGACGAGGCGCCCCTCCTCCTCCCCCACCACACCGGCGTCCACCCGTCGCACGCCGTCCACGAAGAAGACCTCCTCCACCACCGCCGCCGCCTCTGGCTGGAGGGGGCGCCACTGGTCCGTCATCAGCTCCACGGCGGCGTCCGCCGGCTGGGCCTCCTCGTCGGACTCCTCTTCGTCGTCCAGGAGCCCCTCGTAGGCAGCCGCCCAGGGATGCAGACGGAGTGCGGGAAGCATCGTCCCCCCTTTCGAACAGATGACCGATTTTGTCCTCCATTATAGGGCCCGCGGGAGGCGCGTCAACAGGGTAGGCGTTGCTCACACTCATCCGATCTCCCTACACTGAGGGGCGGACCGGGAGGAATGGAGCATGGAACGGCTGGAGCGTCTGACGGTCGGCTGTGGGGAGATAGGACTGGAGGCGGCGGCCCACTGGCCGCGGGAGCGGCCCGCTGCCGCCGTGGTGGTCTGCCATCCTCATCCCCTCTTCGGCGGCGATATGGACAATCATGTGGTGGTCACCCTCTGCCAGGCCCTGGCGGAGGGCGGACTCCTGGCCCTCCGCTTTAACTTCCGTGGCACCGGCGAGAGCGGCGGCCGCCACGACGGCGGCCGAGGCGAGCAGGAGGACGTCCTGGCCGCCCTGGCCCGCGCCCGGGAGCTACTGGAGGGCGGTGACCCGCCCCTGGGCCTGGCGGGCTACTCCTTCGGGGCGATGGTGGCGGCCCTGGCGGCGCCCCGGGCGGCCGGGCTGGGAGCGCTGGCCCTCGTCTCCCCGCCCACCCAGTACCTGACGCGGGAGGCGCTGGCCGCCTGCACCTGTCCCAAGCTCATCGTCTCGGGGGAGAACGACTCCTTCGCCCGTCCCGAGGAGCTGCAGAGACTCGTCCAGGGGGACGAGACGGCGGAGCTGGTAGTCCTCCCCAGGGTGGACCACTTCTGGGCGCTGGGCTTCCACACGGCGGCCGGCCGCGTGGTGGCCTTCTTCCGCCGTCACCTGGCCTCCGGTTGAAGGCGCGAAAGAGGGGCCGCGCCAGCCCAGCGCGGCCCCCTGCGCAAGCGACGCTAACGTAGCTCGGCCAGCAGCTCCTGGTAGCCCTTCAGATTGGCCTGGACGGAGATGTCCACCAGGGCAGGCGCCCTCTCCTTGGAGACGCCCAAGTTCTCCTCCATAGTGGGGACGGACTCGTTGATCAGTAGAAGGCCGGTGACCTCCCGCCCCAGCTTGGCCGCCTCCTCTATCAGGCGCAGGGCGTGGGTGGCTGCCTCGGGGCTGGTGGGGTCGTACTCGGCGGGCAGGCGGGCCTGCTCCTCCGGCGTGAAGACCTGCTCTCGCATCTCCCGCCATGCGTCCCTTATGTCGAGCACGTAGTTGGTGCGGTACCAGTCCACGATGGGCCCGCTCCCCCGGAAGCCTGGCTCCCGGTGATAGGTTACGCAGGGGGAGAAGACGTCCAGCAGGGCGAAGCCCTTGGTCTGGATGGCCCTGAGCATGAGTTGGGCCAGCTCCTTCTTGTTCCAGGAGACGCCGCGGGCCACGAAGGCGGCGCCGGCGGCTATGGCCAGCTTCAGGGGGTTCACGGGCCGTAGCTTCTTCCCCTCCGGCGTGGAGCTGGTCTTCAGCCCCAGGTGAGCGGTGGGAGACGCCTGCCCCTTAGTCAGGCCATAGACCTGGTTGTTCATGATGATGAGGGTCATGTTCACGTTCTTTATGCAGGCATGGACGAAGTGCTCCATGCCGATGGCGTAGGTGTCGCCATCGCCACCGAAGTCGACGACGACCAGGCCCGGGTTGGCAGCCGCCAGCCCCATAGCCACGGGTATGGAGCGGCCGTGCTGCCCGTGATAGGCGTTCACCCGCAGCATCTCCGGCTCCTTGCTGGAGCAGCCGATGCCAGAGAAGATAAAGACCTGCTCCAGGGGCACCTTCATATCGTTGACGAGGGTGAGAAGCACCTCCTTGAAGGCGGCGGTGACACCGAAGTCGCCGCAGCCGCTGCACCACCAGGCGCCAGGACCGGTGATGTCGGCCTGGGTCAGGGGCTTCTCGGGTGTGTATACTGCCATGGACGTTGCCTCCTCTTCACTTCATCTCGGCGAGGATGTAGCCCGGCGTCATGGGGCGGCCATCGTAGCGCAGGATGGACCGCAGCTTGCGGGGCATGGGGCCGGTGGCCTCCCGCTGGACGAGGCCCAGGAGCTGCGCCCCTGCCGAGTACTCCACCACATAGACACGGTCGCAGCTACGGACGAACTCCTTCACTTCCTTGCTGGGGAAGGGCCAGAGGGTGCGCAGGGCCAGGAACTTCGCCTTCTGCCCCCTCTCCGCCAGCCGCTGCAGGGTCTCCACCACGGGGCCGAAGACGGAGCCGTAGCCGATGAAGCCGATCCTGCCCTCGCTGTCCCCCTCCAGCCGCGGTGGCGGCAGGTCCGGGTCCTGACGTATGAGCGCCATGCGCTTGATGACCCGCTTCTCCACCATCGCCTTGCGTATGGCCATCTCCTCGGTGATGTAGCCGGCCTCGTCGTGCTCGTTGGTGTTGACGTACAGGCT
>BEIB01000052.1 GCA_002898615.1 bacterium HR25
AGAACTCCAGGTTCTCCCGGTAGGCCTGCAGGCGGGAGAGGTCCATGCTGGCCAGGCGCTGGGGCAGGGGGACGGTCTCGGCGACCACGCTATGCTACCTCCTTTCGGCGGCCGGCCGCTGGCGGGCCTTCTCCAGGGCCCGGAAGACGGTGCGACGGGAGACGCGGAAGCGGCGGGCCAGCTCCTCTATGCCCACCCCCTGGAGGCGCAGGGCGATGATCTGCTGGTCGCGGTGGGCGTTGAGGATGGCCCGCAGTCCACCCGGCTCATCGTATCGGCAGCGGGGCAGGGGGCAGGTGAGGCAGTGAGGGTGGATATCGCACCCCTCGTCCCGGTATTCCGTGTGCTCTGGCAGGGCGTCCTCCCGCACCCTGGGCAGGGCCGTGAGGCCCAGGGCCTTCTCCTTCACCATGCTCTCACCTCCGATAGCCGTCCGCGGGCGGTCCGCGGCCCCTGGAGGCCCCGGGCCGCCTCCACCGTCAGGGCCAGGCTCACCAGATAATCGTCGTGGCCCTGGCCCGCCTCCACGTAGAAGCTCATGGTGCGGTTGGGCCGGTAGGCGGCCCGCGCCAGCTCTAGCTCTCGCCAGAGGGCGGCCGCCTCGGCGGAGCCGTCCGGGGCGTAGAGCTTGAGGCGACCGCCGTTGATGGCCGCCAGGAGCCCGTAGCCGAGCCGGGACTTGGTCTCCGCCGTGAAGCGGAGGGCCGCCACCGTCTCCTCGCCCAGGGAGCGGGCCAGGAGGCGGGCCAGCGTCTCCCCCAGGCCGCTGGCGTCCACCGCCAGCCGCCGCACCCGCCAGAGGTGACGCAGCAGGTCCACCAACTGGGCGTGGAGGGCCTCGTGGGGCTCGCCCGTCCAGGCACGGTGCTCCACCACCTCCAGCCGGGGCTCCTGGACGAAGGCGTCCGGGGGCGGCCAGTGGACGCGGGCAATGGTGAGGACGGTGGCGTCGTGCTGGCCCGTCGTCCCTGGCAGGTCCTGGCCGCCCACGTCCAGCCCCGCCACGTAGACCTCCCCTGGCCGGGGCGCCGCCTGGCGGGGGTGCCCACCCCGGAGCTGGGCCAACTGGCCGGGCGAGAGGAGCCTGCCCCCGCCGCCGATGCTGCGGAGGGTGTACTGGGTCAGGAAGAGGGGGTGCTCCTCCCCCAGGCGCTGCCGCTCCCCCTCCACGAAGCGGGCATAGGCCGGGCTGTGCTCCGCCACCGCTGTCCAGTCGAACTGGAAGTGGCGGCGCACGCCGTCCCGCCGCTCCAGCTCCAGATGGTGCTCCCGCATCTCCTCCAGCATGGTGGTGCCGTCCCAGGGAGTGCCATAGAAGACGATGGTGGCGCCGTGGGCGGCCGCCATGGGCAGGAAGTCCCGCTGGAACTTCTCACGTCCCACCTCCTGGGCCTCGTCCACCTCCAGCAGGAGGGTGGCGGTGTGCCCCACCACGTGGGCCCCGGGCTCGGCGGAGAGGAAAAGCTGGCGGGCCCTCCCCAGGCGCACGGCCCGTCCCTCCTCCAGGGCCGCCAGCTCCCTCAGCCCCGCCTCCTCCAGGCGCTCCCAGAGGCGGCGCAGGCTGATGCGGGCCTGGGGGTCGAAGGTGGGGGCGCACTTGATGAGCACCTCCGGCCGATGCAGGTGGCGGGCCAGCAGGTAGAGCTCCACCTGGGCCGAGAGCTCGTTCTTCCCCGCCTGACGGGCCATCATCACCGAGAGGGTGAGGGCACGGCGTTCCCGCACGCTGGCCACGATGGCCCGCGCCACCGCCACCTGATAGGGCCGCAAGACGATGCCGAGGGGGGACGACCTGGCCACCGCTGCACCTCCGATGGCCCGAAAGATAGAACAAATGTTCCAGAAACGTCAAGAGGCGGCTGGCAACGCCCCGCCTGCCCCGGGAGGGGGTTGACAGTGAGAGAATGTTTGTTCTATTTTAAGAACACAAGTTCTGTAGAGGTGCCGATGGGAGGTGGCCATGGCTAGCGTAAGCCCCGCCGTCCAGATGCGTCTGCCCCTCTTCCCCCAGCGCCGCTGCCCCTGCTGCGGCGGCCCCGTGGCCCGTGGCGAGGGCCTCCTCGCCTGCGTCATCTGCGGCTTCGCCCACCCGCTGCGGCCGCGGCGGTCCGTCCGGAGGGGCTAGGCCCTCTGGAGCCTCCCCTCGCCGGGCGCTATCATTCCCGGAGTGGGCGCCCGCCCCGGGCGCCCGGCGAGCATGGAAGAGGAGCGACCTCCCCTCAAAACGGTGCTGGAGGGCATCCTCTACCTGGCGGATGCCCCCGTCTCCCTGTCCCGTCTGGCCAGCGTGGCCGAGGCGCCTCCCGAGGCCGTGGAGGCGGAGCTGGAGGCCCTGGCCCAGGAGCTGCGGGGCCGCGGCGTCCGTATCCAGCGCAGCGGCGACGCCGTGCAGATGGTCACCGCCCCCGAACTCGCCCCCTACGTGGAGCGCTTCCTGGGCGTCGCCCAGGACGACCGCCTCTCCCGCGCCGCCCTGGAGACCCTGGCCATCATCGCCTACAAACAGCCCATCACCCGCAGCGACATCGAGGCGATACGGGGCGTGGGCTGTGAGCGGGCCATCGCTTCCCTCAAGGCCCGGGGCCTCATCACCGAGGTCGGCCGCGCCGACCGCCCGGGTCGGCCCTACCTCTACGGCACCACCTTCCGCTTCCTGGAGCACTTCGGTCTGGAGCGCCCCGAAGACCTCCCGCCCTTGACGCCGCCGCCAGACCAGCAGGAACATTAAAGGGCGAGGCCGGGCACCTTACCCTAGGCTGCCTGGAGAGGTGGAGGGGCCACGAGCATGACGGTGGGGCTGCTGCGCATCTGGCTGCGCCTGCCCGAGAACCACTCCCTCAAGGGCAAGCGACAGCTCGTCCGCTCCCTGACGGCGCGCCTGCAGAGCCGCTTCAATGTCTCCGTCGCTGAGGTCGACGACCAGGACCTCTGGCAGATGACCTCCCTGGGCATCTCCTGCGTCACCAACTCGGAGCGCCACGCCCACGAAGTCCTGGCCGCCGTCGTCAGCTACATCCGCTCCCAACGCCTCGACCTGGAGCTGGTGGACTACCGCACCGAGGTGATCCACGCCCTGAGCGGCAGCCGCTTCCAGCTCTAGGGCCCCAGATAACGACGGAAGAACCCCCCCACCCGCTGGCAGTACTCGTCCGGGCAGTCCAGGCGGGCCAGGGCGTGGTGGCAGTTGGGCACCACCCACAGCTCCTTGGGCTTGCCGGCCCTCTCGTACAGCTCCAGGCACTGCTCCAGAGGGACGAAGGAGTCGCAGTCGCCGCAGATGAAGAGCACCGGCCGGGGCGCTATCCGGCCCACCCAGTCCACCGGCCGCACCTCCCGCGCCCGGAAGCCTGCCAGAAGCTCGCCCAGGCGAAGGCTCACGCGGGCCGCCCCCAGCAGGAGAGGCCAGGGTGTCCACTGCCGCACCCGCCTCTCCAGCAGCCGCTCCAGGTCAGGATAGGCCGAGTCCGCCACCACCGCCCCGATATCGGGGCAGCGGGCGGCGGCCATGATAGCGGCCGCCCCGCCCATGGAGATGCCCAGCACGCCGATGGCCGCCCCCGGCGCCCGCTCCCGTGCGGCCCGCACCGCTGCCAGCACGTCCAGCGTCTCCTGGGCGCCCAGGGTGGTCCAGCTCCCCTCGCTCTTCCCGCAGCCCCGGAAATCGAAGAGCAGCACGTTGTAGCCTAGGTCGTTCAGGTGCAACCCCAGGTCATAAGGCTCGACCAGGCTGCGGAAATAGCCATGGCAGAGGAGGACCACAGGCCAGCCCTCCCTCCCGGGAAGCCAGAGGCCCCGCAGGCGGAGGCCGTCTAGGCTGGAGAAGTAGAACTCCTCGCCCCGCAGCTCCGCGGAAGGAGAGGGCCAGCGCCCGGGGTGAACCCAGCGCCAGCTCACGTAGCCGAGGGCGCCAGCCCCCAGCCCTCCCAGCAACCCCACGCCCAGCCACCAGAGCCTGGACAGAGAGACGCCCATACTGTCACCGCGGAGGAGCGGACAGCCCGCCGCCGGAGGGGCTAGCGGCTGACCACCAGCACCAGGGCGCTCCCGGGCGCCAGGGCCTCGCCGGCGTCCGGGCTCTGGGCCAGCACCTCGCCCCTGGGGCCTCCTCCCTCCGTCCCCACCAGGACAAAGTTGATCCCCTGGGCCTGCAACGTGCGGGCGGCCGTGGCCACGTCCTGGCCCACCAGCCCCGGCGTCGAGAGCCCCACGGCCGGCCGCTCCGGCTGCGCCGGAACGTTCTGGCCCTGCTGCAGAGGGCCGCCGCCCTCGTCCCGGCCCAGCCCGGTCACAGCCGCCACCGCCAGCAACAGCAGGGAGAGACCCGTCACCAGCACCAGCGCCCGCGTGGCGTAGGTGCGGGGCGGCTCCACTCTCGTCAGGGGGCGCAGACGGGGCTCCTCCACCTGTCCCACCGGGAGCAGGGGCAACAGCTCGCCAGGGTCGAGGCCCAGATAGCTGGCGTAAGAGCGCAGGAAGCCCCGCGCGTAGACCGGGGGCGGCAACTGCGAGAACCGCTCGTCCTCCAGGGCCAGGAGGTACTGGCGGGGTATACGGGTGGCCCGCTCCGCCTCCTCGAGGCTGAGCCCTCGCTGGCGCCGGGCCTCCCGTAGCGTCTCGCCGAGGCGGGTCATCGCCGGGCCCCTCCGACTTCTCGAGTATGGCCACCTGCTAAACCTTCCGTCAAGCTGGAACGCCCCCGACGCCGACGCGGTATCATGGAACACGAGGCGAAATTCATGCCAGGACTCGGCTTTCTGGCCCGCTGGCCGGCCTACGCCCGGGAGCGTCTGGAGCGGGCCGCCGAACCGCCCCTGCGCCTTCCCCTGGCCGTCCCCGCCCTCATCGTTCAGGCGGTGCGACGCTTCCTGGACGATAACGCCTCCATGATGGCGGCCGCCCTCGCCTACTACGGCCTCTTCTCCCTCTTCCCCCTGGCCATCCTGGCCCTGGCCCTCCTGGGCTTCTTCGTCCAGGACGCCGACGTCCGGGAGCGGCTGGTGGAAGCGGCCCTGGATGCCGTCCCCCTCAGCGAAACCGAGGGCCAGAGTACCGTCAGGGATGTCCTCCAGCACCTGGAGGGAGCGGCGGCCGGGCTGGGCATCTTCGGCCTGCTCTCCTTCGCCTGGTCCGCCAGCAACGTCTTCGGCGCCCTCCGCCGCTCCCTGAACATCGTCTTCGGTGTGGAGAAGGGAAGGTCGTTCCTCCTGGGCAAGCTGGTGGACCTGGCCAGCATGACGGTCCTGACCCTCCTCCTGGGCGGCTCCTACGCCGTGACCCTCCTGATGGCCCTGGCCAGGCAGTTCAGCGAGCGGCTCCCGGTCATCGGCCCCCTGGCCGAGTCCCTGGGCCCCGCCTGGGTGGCGGTGAGCGTC
>BEIB01000053.1 GCA_002898615.1 bacterium HR25
CGCCGTCGTCCGGCCGCCCACCCCCAGGGGGCCGATGCCCAGAGCGTTCACCCGCTCCAGCAGCTCCCCCTCCAGGGATGCCGCCTCCGGCCAGGGATGGGGCTCTCCCACACGGCGCAGCAGCGCTCTCCGGGCCAGCAACATGGCATACTCTGCCGTCCCGCCGATGCCCACGCCCACGATGATGGGAGGACAGGCGGTGCGGCCTCTCTCCTGCACCGCCTGGACCACCGCCCGCGCCACCTCTGTGCGGCCGGAGTGGCCGGGCAGCAGGAGCAGGCAGCCCGCCCCCTCGCCGCCGGCGCCCCGGGCCATGAGCCTCAGGCGGAGGCGGTCGCCGGGGACTATCTCCGTGTAGACCGCCGGCAGGGGCGCTCCCTCTCCTCCGTCCGGGGCCAGGGGCCAGCGCAACAGGGAGCCCCGCAGGTAGCCCTCCTCCAGGGCGGCTGCCACACCATCCCTGATGGCGTCCTGCAGCGTACCACCCACCAGGTGCACGTCCTGCCCTATCTCGAGGAAGAGGAGGGGCAGGCCGCTGTCCTGGCAGAGGGGAAGCATCTCCCCGCGGGCCGACTCGGCGTTGCGGAGGAGCTGGTCCAGGACGCGGCGGGCCGGGGCTGAGTCCTCCCGGTCTCGGGCCCGGCGCAGGGCCGCTGTCACGTCGTCCGGGAGGAGGCAGGCCGTCTCCACGAAGAGGCGACGGACCGCCTCCCGCACCCGCTCCACGGGGAGCTCTCTAACGAAGGTCATAGCTGGCCCCCGGGGATGGGCCTCAGGTGGCCTCCTCCCGAGAGCGCTCCTTCTCCTTCAGGGCCCGCAGCACCCGCTCCGGCGTGAGGGGAAGCTCCCGTATCCGCACCCCTGTGGCGTCCTCGATGGCGTTGGCCAGGGCGGCGGCGATGCCGGTGGTAGGCCCCTCGCCGAGGCCCTTGGCCCCGTAGGGGCCCTCGGCGTGGGGCACCTCCACGATGACCGGGCTTATGGGTGGCACGTCCTTGCTGGTGGCCAGCAGATAGTCGCCGAAGGCGGGGTTGAGGAGGCGTCCCTCCTCGTCCAGGACCAGCTCCTCCAGGAGGGCGGCGCTGCAGGCCTGGGCCACTCCCCCCTCGATCTGGGCCTCGCAGGCGTCGGGGTTGATGCTGCGCCCGGCGTCGTGGACGGAGACCACCCGCAGGACGCGCACCTTGCCGGTCTCCCGGTCCACCTCCACCTCCACGCCCTGGCTGGTGTAGAGCCAGAAGGCGGTGATGCGGGGCGACTGCCCCGTCTCCAGGTCCAGGGGCCGCGCCCCGGCAGGGACGAAGGAGCCGCGGCCCAGGATGGGGCCCATGTCCACGCCCGGCCGCACCGCTGCCAGCTCCCGGAAGGTGAGGTAGCGGTCCGGCACCCCCTTCACGAAGACACGGCTCTCCCGCACCTCCAGGTCATCCGGGTGGGCCTCCAGAAGAGCGCTGGCCTTCTTGATAAGCTGCTCCCGGGCGTCTCCGGCCGCCTGGACGACGGCGTTCCCCATATGAAAGGTGGAGCGGCTGGAGGAGGTGGAGCGGTCCGGGGGAGTGAAGAGGGTATCGGCGGCCAGCACCTGGACGTCCTCCAGTCGGGCCCCCAGCGCCTCCGCCGCCATCTGGGCCATCACCGTCCTGGAGCCCTGGCCCATCTCCGTGGTGCTTACCATCACCGTCACCGTGCCGTCATCGTTGAGGCGGACGAAGGCGGCGGAGCCGGAGGGGGCGACGCTGGACTTGGCGGTGGTGACGATGGCCTTGCCCCGCCCCGGCGGGCGCGGCCTCTCCCACTCCATGGCCCGGGCGCAGGCCTCCAGGGCCGCTTTCAGCCCCACGTTGTACAGCACCTCCCCCGTAGCCGTCTCGTCCCCGTCCTTGATAAGGTTGCGCCGTCGCATCTCCACCGGGTCTATACCCAGGGCGCGGGCGATGCTGTCCATCTGGGACTCGTAGGCGAAGGCCATCTCCATGATGCCGTAGCCCCGGAAGGCCCCCGTCACCAGCTTGTTGGTGTAGACGCAGTAGCCATCGATCCACTGGTTGGGGATGCGGTAGGGGCCGGTGACGGAGTAGCTGCCGTTGCGGCAGAGGAGGGGGCCGACGTCGGCGTAGGCGCCGGTGTCCCAGACCACCTCCGCCTGCCGGGCGATGATGGCGCCCTCCCGGGTGACGGCCGTCCGCAGCCGGATGTGGACGGCGCCCCGCACCACGGTGGCGCTGAACTCCTCCTCCCGGCTGCACACCAGCTTCACGGGGCGGCCGTCAGTGTGGAGGGCCAGGGCCACCGCCACCGGCTCCACCTTCAGCCCGTGCTTGCTGCCGAACCCTCCTCCCAGGTAGGGGCAGACTACCCGCACCCGGTGGACGGGCCAGCCCAGGGCGGCGGCCAGGTCGTCGGCGGCGAACCAGGGCGACTGGTTGCTGCACCAGACGGTGAGCTGCCCCGAGGCCGGCTCGTACTGGGCGATGGCGGCGTGCGGCTCTAGGGGGCAGTGCTGGATGGGGTGGCTATAGTAGCTGTCCTCGAAGACCTCGTGGGCGGCCCGGAAGGCCGCCTCCACGTCCCCCTTGCGCAGCTTGAAGTGGTTGCAGATGTTGGTGCCCGGCAGGGGGGTGAAGCTGGGGTCGCGGGCGTACTCCCCCAGGCGGGGGTGGATGAGGGGGGCCTCCGGCCGCATGGCGGCGAAGGGATCCAGCACCGCCGGCAGGGGCTCGTACTCCACCCGCACCAGCTCCGCCGCCTCGGCGGCGGCGTCCTCGTCCTCGGCGGCGATGGCCACCACCGGCTCCCCCACGTAGCGGACGCGCTCTATGGTCAGGAAGGGCTGGTCACGCAGCGCCATGTTGTAGAGATAAGGGGCGTCCCGCCCGGTGACGATGGCGCGCACGCCTGCTACCCGGCGGGCAGCGCTGACGTCTATCCCCTTTATGAGGGCGTGGGCCAGGGGAGAGCGCACCACCCGCGCCACCAGCATGCGGGGGAGCTCGATATCGGCCGTGAAGAGAGCGCGGCCCGTCACCTTCTCCAGGGCGTCCAGCCGCGGCACCCGCTTGCCCACGGACTGGTAGGCGGTCTCCGTCGTCACGGCATCACCTCCGCTGGAGGGCCGCCGCCTCCAGCACCGCCCGCACGATGCGAACGTAGCCCGTGCAGCGGCACAGGTTGCCGGCCAGGGCCTGGCGCACCTCCTCCTCTGTGGGGCTGGCGTTCTCCTCCAGCAGCGCCCTGGCGACGAGGAGGATGCCGGGGGTGCAGAAGCCACACTGCACGGCGTGGTGCTTGATGAAGGCCTCTTGGAGGGGATGGAGGCCGTCTGGCGGCCTCCCCAGGCCGGCCACCGTCGTGATCTCGCGGCCGACGGCGTCCATCGCCAGCAGGAGGCAGGAGAGGACGGGCACGCCGTCCAGAAGGACAGTGCAGGCGCCGCAACTGGCTGACTCGCACCCCTCCTTGACGCCTATGCGTCCCACCTGCTGGCGGAGGACATCCACCAGGAAGTGATGGGGGCGCACCGTCACCTCCACCTCCTCCCCGTCCACCCGTAGCGTGATGAGCTGTCTCCCCGAGGGCGACGTCATGACGACCTCCTAGCTGGCCAGGGCCTCGCCGAGGGCGCGTCGGAGCACCACTCCCACCAGGTGGCGACGGTAGTCGGCCGAGGCGCGGTAGTCGGAGGGTGGAGCGGCGCTCTCCATGGCGGCCTCGCTGGCCCGGGCCAGGGCTTCGGGCGTCAGGGGCTGCCCCTGGAGGGCCGCCTCCGCCGCCCCGGACCGGGCCGGCAGCGGCCCCGCTCCCACCAGGGCCACCCGTGCCTCATGACAGACGCCATCGGCCAGGCGCAGGGCCACGGCGGCCGCCGCCAGAGGGCGGTCGAAGGCCTCCCTCAGAGTGAAGCGAGCGTAGGCGAGGCGCAGGCCGGGGGGCGGCGCCGGTATGGCGATGGCGGTGGCCAGCTCCCCTGGCGCCAGGGCGTGGCGGTAGGGCGCCTGGGACACCTCCCCCACCGGCAGGGAGCGCTCTCCCTCGGGCCCCCGCACCGTCAGCGTCGCCCCCAGGACGGCCAGGAGGGGCACCAGGTCGCTATCGGGGAGGGCGCTGGTCACGTTCCCCACCAGGGTGGCCATGTTGCGGACCAGGGGCGAGGCGACGGTCCGGACCGTCCGCCATAGGACGGGGAGGGCGCTCGCCACCTCTGTGCTGCGCTCCAGGGCGCGCAGGGTGACGCCGGCACCTACGAAGAGGCTTCCGTCCGTCACTCGCAGGCCGTCCAGGCCGGGCAGGCAGTGGAGGCCGATGACTACCTTCGGTCGCAGGAGGCCCCGGCGGACGGCCACCATGACGGTGCAGCCCCCCATCTTGGCCACCGCCTCCGGGCCGTAGTCCCGGGAGAGGCGCATGGCCTCCTCAAGGCTCCGGGGGACGATGTATGCGAACGCCATGGAATGAGGGACGGCGGCCCCGGGTAGGCCCTCTACCGCTGGCCGCTCCTACAGTAGTGGCCGAAGAGATGGGCTGTCAAGCGCCCGCCTCAGGCGGAGGCGAGGAGGGAGCGCAGGCGCGCCGCCACCACGTCCGCCCCCTCCGGCGCCAGGACTATGGTGTAGTGGTTGACGCCCGGCACCGTCTCCTCCTCCAGGCGGGGCTGCACGGAGCGCCAGTGCGCCACCGCCTCGTCGGAGATGAGGGGCTGCGGCTGGTCCAGGAGGCCGCGGGGCGCCCGCAGGAGGAGCAGCTGACAGCGCACCTGGGCCAGGCAGCCCCGCACCTCGGGGTTGACGAGGAGGTCGGCGCCGTCCTCTCGCACCGCCTCCTCTCTCACCCGGGAGCGGAGGGCCGGCGGCTCTCCCTCCAGGTCGTACTCCAGGTAGCGCTGGATGTAATCGTTCCAGTAGGGGCCGACACCGGGGTGCTGCCGCCAGAAGTCCAGATAGGCCTGACGGGACTCGAAGGTGAGGCGGAGCCGCTGGATGGACGGCCCCAGGACGGCGTCCAGGTGGGCCTGGACGTCCACGTTCTCGGGGACGGGGAGGGGTATGCCGCCGTCCACCAGCAGCACGGCGCTGACCCGCTGGGGGTAGCGGGCGGCCATGAGGGCGGCCACGTAGCCCCCCATGGAGTGGCCGGCCACCACCGCCCGCCCGATGCCCAGGTGGTCCATGAGGGAGAGGCAGTCCTCCACGTGGGTGGCCATGCCGTAGGGGCCAGGGAGGCGGCCGCTGGCCCCTCTCCCCCGCAGGTCAGGGGCGATGACCTGGGCCTGCCCGGCCAGCCTCTCCGCCACCGACCACCAGGAGGCGTGGGAGCCGGTGATGCCGTGGATGGCCAGGACCGGCGCCCCCTCCTCGCCCCA
>BEIB01000054.1 GCA_002898615.1 bacterium HR25
CGCGGCACCCTCTGGCTGTCGCAGCGGCGGCCGGGCGACGAGCTGACGGTCTTCGGGCCGCTGGGGCGCGGCTTCGCCCCGGGGCCGGGGGCCAATCTACTGCTGGTGGCCGGGGGCCTGGGCATCGCCGCCCTGGTGGCCCTGGCCGACGAGGCGGTGGCCCAGGGCCGGTCGGTCACCCTCCTCCAGGGGGCACGCACGGCCGACCGGCTCCTGCCGGCCTCCCATCTCCCCCTGGAGGTGGAGGTGGTCACCGCCACCGACGACGGCTCCCGGGGCCACCACGGCCCCGTCACCGATCTGCTACCCCACTACCTGGACTGGGCGGACGAGGTCTTCGCCTGCGGCCCCAACGCCATGTTCCAGTCCATGGCGGAGGTCAGGAGGCAGCGGGCCAGTAGAAAGCCCATGCAAGTCCTGCTGGAGGAGCACATGGGCTGCGGCACCGGCATCTGCTACGGCTGCGCCGTCTTCACCCGTCGGGGCGTCAGGCTGGTGTGCAAGGACGGCCCCCGCTTCAACATCCGCGAGATCTTCTCCTAAGGGCCGGCCTGTGCAATTGGCTGGCCAGGTGACTATACTGGCTGCGACAGACCACTACCCGAGGAGGTGAGCCCGTGTCCGAGCACAGCGTGCGCGTCGGCAACGCCGAGATCATCGCCCTCCTGGACGCCCCCATGGCCTTTCCGTTCTCCCGCTTCTTCCCCAACCTGCCCCCTCAGGAGCTGGAGCCCTACAAGGAGCTCTACCCCAAGGCCTTCACGGCGGAGGGGAACTTCCAGACCAACGCCTCGTGCTACGTGGTGCGCTCCGGCGGCCGCGCCGTGCTGGTGGACACCGGCCTCGGCCCCGGGCCCCACGACTGGCTGGGCGGCGTGCGGGGCCGTCTCCTGGAGGACATGCAGGCCAAGGGCGTGCGGCCCGAGGAGATCGAGGTCGTCGTCATCACTCACCTGCACGTGGATCACGTGGGCTGGAACCTGCAGCGGGAGGCCGGTTCGCCCCGTCCCACCTTTCCCCGCGCCCGCTACTACATTCCCCGGGCGGACTGGGAGCACTTCGTCGCCTCGCCGGAGACGGCCCGGCAGTCCGGCCTGGACCAGACGGTGGCCCCCCTCCAGGAGCTGGGGGTGCTGGAGCTCTTCAGCGGCGAGGTGTCCCTCATAGAGGGGGTCACCACCCTCCCCACGCCCGGCCACACCCCCGGTCACACCAGTGTCCTGGTGGCCTCCCTGGGCGAGCGGGCCATCATCACCGGTGATCTGGCCCACCACCCGGCCCAGGTAGAGCACACCGACTGGGTGCCGGCCTTCGACAGCGACCCCCAGCAGGCCATCGAGAGCCGGCGGCGCGTCCTGGACATGCTGGAGAGCGAGGGGCTGGTGGGCGCCTTCTGCCACTTCCCCAACCCCGGATTCGGCCGGGTCATCAGGCTGGAAGGGCGGCGCATCTTCCGCGCCCTCTAGGGCAGTAGCGTCCTCGATGGACAGGACGAGGGGCCTCCCGTGGGAGGCCCCTCCTGCGTCTCTGCGATGTCCGCTCAGCCCTGCTGGCTGCCGGCGGCCGCCAGGAAGAAGTGCTGGACGCTGCACTTGGCGGCCACCTTCTGGGCTATCTCCATGATGGCCCGGGAGACGGGCGAGTCCGGAGCCGCCTCCACAATGGGGGTGCCAGCGTCGGCCCCCTCTCGTACGCGGGGGTCCAGGGGCACCTCGCCCAGGAAGTCCAGCCCCAGCTCCTCCGCCGCCTGACGGGCGCCGCCGTGGCCGAAGATCTCCACCCGTCCCTCGCAGTGGGGGCAGATGAAGTAGCTCATGTTCTCCACCACGCCGAAGACGGGGACGCTGAGCCGTTCAAACATGGCTACCGCCTTCAAGGCGTCCTCCAGGGAGACCGCGTTGGGCGTGGTGACGATGACTACGCCAGCGATGGGCGCCTCCTGGGCCATGCTCATGGAGGCGTCGCTGGTGCCCGGAGGCAGGTCGATGACCAGGTAGTCCAGCTCGCCGTCCTCACCCCAGGGGATGTCGTGGAGGAGCTGTCGCACCCCGGTGCCGATCATGGGCCCCCGCCAGATGACGGCCTGGCCGGGCTTCAGCAGGAAGCCGATGGAGACCACCTTGAGCCCGAAGCGATCGACGATAGAGAGACCCCGCTCCGCCTGGAAGCCCTGCTGTAGCCCCAGCATGGTAGGGATGTTGGGACCGGTCAGGTCGGCGTCCAAGAGGCCAACGCGAGCGCCGTAGCGGCGCAGCGCCAGCGCCAGGTTGACGGCCACCGTGGACTTGCCCACCCCGCCCTTGTTGGAGGCTACGGCGATGATGTTGCGGACCCCCTCCACCGGCCGGGGGCCTCGCTGGCGGGTGGCCCGCACCTCGGCCTCCATCTCCACCTCGGCGTGGCTCACGCCGGGGAGGGAGCGGATGAGCTCCTCAGCCTGGCGCTTCATCTGGTCCCGCACGGGACAGGCCGGCGTGGTCAGGGTGATCTTTACGGAGACGTTCCCCCCGCAGATGGCTATATCTGAGTCCCGGACGAAGCCCAGGGTGACGATGTCACGGTGCAGGTCAGGGTCCTGAATCTGGCGCAGGGCGTCCAGGACGGCCTGTTTAGTGACGCCGTCCTCTTCCCTGTTCTGGTCGGCCATGGGCCTGTCCTCCTGTCGCTTTCCCCTTCGAAGCCACATCTTTGTTGCTGCTCCCCTCCGTGCGGGTGAGGTCTATGATGAAGCGGCAGCTCTCGGCGCCCCGGCTCATGAACTGGCTGCAGCGGACCGGATGCCCCAGGACGCGGCTGAGGAGGGCCAGGTGCCACTCGCATACCTCCTCATGGGCCTGGGCCACCTGGTGGTAGAGGCAGTTGTAGTCTATGATCTCGAAGCCATTCTCGGTGCGCCGCCACTCTGCCAGGCCACTCTCCTGGCCCAGGAGCTGGGCTACCGCCTCCACCCGCTCCGGCAACTCCTTACCCTGGACGAGGCCCTCGTAGCGGCGCACCTCCCCCTCCAGCGCCCGGCTGAGGAGGAGCCGCCGCTTCTCCTTGGGGCTCAGCCCCTCCAGCTCCTGCGGTGAGAGGCTTCCCACCTGCTCCAGGAGCATGAGGGCCAGCCTCTCGTAGCGCTTGGGGAAGGTCTCCTGGCCGGCCTCGGCCAGGGTGAACAGGTAATGGGGACGGCCCGCCCGCTGTCGTACCTCGCGGGAATTGACCAGGCGGTCCCTCTCCATGGCCATCAGGTGCTGCCGGATGGTGATGCGGGCTAGGCCGAGGGCCCGTGCCAGGTCGTCTACCGTGGCCCCGCCTGTGCGCTTGAGATAGTCCAGGATCTGTCGCTTGGTCTTCTGCATCGTCCTCATCATGGAGGCCTGGCAGCCTCGCTCCTCACAGTATAACATAACCCCCCGGCTAAAGGCAGCGTATATGGGAAGTGTAGGCTGTTTTTATCGTAAATACCTTGACACAGTTTTTTGGCGGTGCTAAACTGACACTTCCCGGCGATACAGGCCGGGGTGCCCTCGGCGGCGTAACGTTGCCTGCTTGGGGGCATCAATAAGGGAGGTGTGATGTGATGATTGAGATGACCATGCCGGTGAGGGAGCAGGAGACCTCCCAGTGCCGCCACCATTGGGTCATCGAGACGCCCAACGGCGCTGTCAGCCGTGGCCGCTGCAAGCGCTGCGGCGCTATCCAGGAGTTCCACAACTCCATGCCCGAGACCAGCTACTGGGACGACGACTCCTCCAAGGGCTCCCGCTGGGGCCACCGTGGCCAGGACGCCGAGGAGGGGACAGCGGTCTCCGTCGGCGTCGGCAGCGAGGACAGCTCTTGGGAGTAGCTCTCCCTTACTCTGACGCACCCCGGGGCCCCGCTCCTGGAGCGGGGCCCTTTCGCGTCCTATAATGCCGGTAAGATGGACTGGGCGATAGAGCTGGGAGCGGGCCGCAAGCGCAGCCTCATCCTCCGCAATCCCGTCATTACCGCCTCTGGTTGCTTCGGCAACGGCATTGAGTTTCAGCGTGTGCTGGACATCCAGCGGCTGGGCGCCATCGTCAGCAAGGGGATCACCCTGCACCCGCGGAGCGGCAACCCTCAGCGCCGCATAGTGGAGACGGCGGCGGGGATGATCAACTCCATCGGCCTCCAGAACGTGGGGGTGGAGGCCATCGTCAGGGATATAGCGCCCGTCTGGGCCACCTGGCGGGTGCCGGTCATCGCCAACATCGCCGCCGAGAGGGTGGAGGACTACGCCCTGCTGGCCCGCCGGCTGGACGCCGTCCCCGGGGTGAGCGCCCTGGAGCTGAACATCAGTTGCCCCAACGTGGAGAACGGGCTGGAGTTCGGCTGTCAGCCTGAGCTGGCGGCCGAGGTCACCCGCGCCGTGGCCTCCGAGACGACGCTGCCAGTGCTGGTGAAGCTCAGCCCCAGCGCTGGCGACATCGTGGCGGTGGCGAGGGCGGTGGTGGAGGCCGGCGCCGATGCCCTGACCATCGCCAACACCTTCCCGGCCATGGCCATAGACATAGGCCGCCGACGGCCCGCCCTGGGCTGGGGCTCCGGCGGCCTCTCCGGACCGGCCATCAAGCCCATAGTCCTCAAGATGGTCTACGACGTGGCCCGGGCCGAGGTGGGCGTCCCCATCATCGGCTGCGGCGGTATCGTCACCTGGCAGGACGCTGTGGAATACCTGATGGCAGGCGCCAGCGCGGTGCAGGTGGGAACGGCCACCTTCCGCAACCCCCAGGCACCGCTGGAAGTCCTGGACGGCCTGGAGGCGTTCCTGCGGCAGGAGGGGGTGGAGGACTGGCGAGGGATAGTGGGAGCGGCCCTGCCAGGGAAGGCCGTCCGCAGCGCCTGAGGCCTCGCTCCGACAACGAAGCGCTTTCACCCCCGACGGCGTTGTCTCTTCGGGAACGTCAACGTTCACTACTCCAGAACGATGGAAGAGCGAGGATGAGAGTAGCCGAGCTCAAGGACGTCACCCTGCCGAGAGCCCTGCCGGGACGCCTCTCCCTGGCCCCCTGGATGGAGGAGGTCGGCGTCGTCGTCCTGGCGACCCTGCTGGGGCTGGCGGTCCGGCTGGCCTACGTGCTGCCGGCCGGCTTCCCCCTCAACGACGGCGGTCTCTTCTACGTCATGGCGCGGGA
>BEIB01000055.1 GCA_002898615.1 bacterium HR25
CGCACGAAGCGCTCCAGCTCGGAGCGGGGGATGAGGGTGCGCCGCCCGATGCGCACCGCCTTGAGCCGGCCTTGGTACACCAGCTGCCAGGTCCTGGTGCGGCCGATGCCTAGCGCGTGCGCCGCCTCGGGCACGGGCACTAGCAGTCGCTCCGTCACAGTTCATCGCCTCCTCATGGATGACCTTGACACCTCCATCTTGACGGAGGCCAGGTGTGTACGCTAGGTTGGGAGCGTGACCTGAGCGTGACAGGAGGAGTCGGGATGGCGAGTGAGGACGCTTGGAGAAGGGAGCTACAGTTAGCGGGGAGTGGCGATCTGGAAGCCTTCGCCGTCGAAGCTGTACAAGTGAGTGACCAGTGGCGGCGGCCGTCGTTCCTGGGCATCGATGGCGACCGGCTCTTGTGGGCTTTGGACGAGCCGGAGCCCGTCCCGGAGGCCGCAGCGAGGGGCCTGCTGGCTGCCTTCTGCGCCATCAAGGACAAGAGGGGCGCCGTTAGGGTAGCCCGACGCTTCGGGCCGCTCGGGCTCTGCGAGCATGGCCACTTCCGAGGCCCCGGGTGGCCGAGGCCGACATCGGCTGATGAGCCAAGCCCCGCCTCCGGCAGCGCCGCCGAGCAGCTCCGCTCCAGCACGCCCTGGGGGCCGACATGGGCAGATGCGCCGACGCTATCGATAGACGCTAGGCCTCGCCAGCCAGGCAGTGAGCCTTTCCAGCCAGTGGGGCTGGACTGGCGATGCTGCCCCGACCCGGTCGTGAAGCGGGGCCCTGACGGCTGGCCCTGGGCCGTAGGCGAGAGCCTGGAGGCATGGCTGAAGTACGCACGCTGGCTCAGGGCCGCCCTGACGGTCTACGCCCTCCTCAAGCAACGGGAGCCCATCCCCGCCGACGAGTGGCGCGAGGGAGTTTATGAGCGAGTCCACGGCGCCCCGGAAAAGCCGCCCGCCGAGCGTCTTGAGGCTTTTGCCTTCCTGGCTATATCCCTCCAGCCCTGGCTCCGGATCGTGAGTCTGGGGATGAAGCCCACGGTAAGTAGGGAAGGTATCAGGGTAGAGGTCGTGCCGCGTCCTAGTTGGGTGAACTACGTCATCGATATCCCCGCCTTCGAGAGCGGCTTCGCCCCTTACCTGGGGCTGCAGCTGGCGGCGCTCCTCTCGGGCCAGGAGGGCCCACCAGCGTTCTGTGACGGCTGTGGCAAGCTGTATATCGCCAACAGGCTGAGACGGGGCACGAGGCACTTCTGCGAAAGGTGCCGCAAAGGTCGTATCCCAGCTAGGCTGAGGCGCCGCGACTATCTGGCCCGGAGGCGTCAGGCAAAGGAGGCATCGCATGGCAGCTAAGCGACGGGGGCACAACGAGGGCTCCATCTACAAGCGCAAGGACGGGAGGTGGGCAGCGTCGCTCAGGCTGCCTGGGGGAAAGCGCAAGACCTTCTACGGGAGGACGAGGCAGGAGGTGGCGCGCCGGCTGACGCAGGCCCTCCATGCCTGCCAGCAGGGGCTCCTGCCGCCGCCCGAGCGGGAGACGCTAGGGCGCTTCCTCCTGCGCTTCCTGGAGGACGTGGCCCGGCCCTCCCTGCGGCCCACCACCTACGAGGCCTACGAGCGGCTGGCCCGCCTCCATATCCTCCCGCAGCTGGGCCAGCTGCGGCTGGCCCGCCTCACCGCCCAGGAGCTCCAGTCCCTCTACGCCCGCCTCCTGGAGAAGGGGCTCTCCCCCAAGACCGTCGCCCTGGCCCACGCCTTCCTCCACCGCGTCCTGGGCCAGGCGGTGCGCTGGGGGCTCCTGGCCCAGAACCCGGCCGACGCCGCCGAGCCGCCACGAGCGCAGCGGCCCCCGGCCCGGGCCCTCACCCCCGAGGAGGCCGGCCGCCTGCTGGAGGCTGCCCGCAGCGACCGCCTCTATGCCCTCTATGTCCTGGCCGTTACCTGCGGCCTGCGGCAGGCGGAGCTCCTGGGCCTGCGCTGGAAGGACGTAGACCTGGAGGAGGCGACGCTGGCGGTGCGGCAGCGGCTGTACCGGGTGAAGGGACGGTGGGTGGTGAGCGAGCCCAAGACGGCGCGGGGGCGGCGCCTGGTGACGCTCCCCGCCCTGGCCGTCCAGGCCCTGCGCCAGCACCGCCTGCGCCAGCTGGAGGAGCGGCTGCGGGCGGGGGAGCTGTGGGAGGAGAACGGCCTCGTCTTCGCCAACCAGCTGGGGCGGCCCATAGAGAAGCAGAACCTGCTGCGGCGCTCCTTCTGGCCCCTCCTGGAGCGGGCGGGGCTGCCCCGCATCCGCTTCCACGACCTCCGCCATACGGCCGCCTCCCTCCTCCTCTCCCAGGGCGTCCACCCCAAGGTAGTCCAGGAGCGGCTCGGCCACGCCACCATCGCCATCACCATGGACACCTACAGCCACGTCATGCCCTCCCTGCAGCGGGAGGCCGCCGCCCGCCTGGACAGCCTCCTGGGGGACGGGGCTGACAGCCATTTTGACAGCCAAACCGGCGGTTGACAGCCAAAGTCCATGGCACAGAATGGACGGAAACGGGGGTCTCCCGGATACGGATTGGCACGAAATAGCAGGCGCTGGCGAGAACGGACACAGCTGAAAACCGCGGTGTCGGCGGTTCGATTCCGCCCCCCGGCACCACCCCCCTTCGCTGCCGACCTCTTCCTCTGGCGCCGGCCATGGCCCGCGTGAGGCTCTAGTCAGGGGTGGCCCGTCCGGGCATAATGGGGCCGCAGTGAGACTGCCACCGCCGGTGATAGAGGCGCTGCGGCCCTGGTTCCCTGGCCTGCCGCTGGAGAGGGTTCGCCTGGTCCAGGGTGGTCCGGTGTGCTGGTTCGTGCGCTCCGTCCTGCGCCAGGGGGCCATGACGGTCTATCCCTTCGTCTTCCTGGGCAGGGCCCGCTATGACCCGGTCAGCTCCCGCTTCCTCTCTCTGATGGCCCACGAGATGAAGCACATCGAGCAGTACCGCCGGTACGGGCTGCTACCGTTCCTGGCGCGCTACCTGTGGGATCTGGCACGCCACGGCTTTCGCTACTCGCAGCGGCTGCCCCTGGAGGCGGAGGCCTATGCCCTCCAGGCTGAGTTCGAGGGCCAGCAGCGCCAGCCTGGGGCCTAAGCTCAGGAGCCGGGCTCGGGCTGCGGCACCTCTTGGCCCTGCTCGCTGAGGGTCTGCAGGATCTCCTCCCACACGGAGCCCGGCACCACCACCTGTTGGCTCAGGGAGAGGGTCTCCAGCCACTGCTCCCTGGGGGCATCGTCCTTGATCCCCTGGAGCTGCTCCATACGGGAGGTGGCCTTGTAGACGCCGCCGTCGGGGAGGAAGAGCGTCATGTCCACGACCCGGATGACCGTCTGGCCCTGGGAGAGGTGCTTGCTGCTGAGGCGCAGGAGGGCGGCCAGGGCATCGTTGATCTTGTCCAGAGCCTCTTCCTGGGCGTGGGCCGCCTGGGCCGTCTGGGGGAAGCGGGAGAGGGTCTCCCGGGAGACGGTGACCATGACCAGGTAGCTGGCCTGGGGGCCCTCCTGGCCCACATTGATCTCCGCCGCCGGCACGGCGACGAAGCCATCGAAGCGGTCCTGGACAGCGGCCGCTATGGCCCGGACTCGCTGGTCGTCGGTCCGGCCGTTGATGTCGAAGTCCGGCCTGGCATAATTGACCTCTCCCAGGCAGGCGGTAGAGGCCAGGGAGAAGACGAGGGCCGCTATGATGAGGCGCCACCTGATCATGGCCTCCGTTTCCTCCTCTCGTCACTCCGTGCCGGCCGGTTCGACGGCGACGGTGTCCCTGGCGGAACGGTAGAAGGGGTTCTCGGGGGCTACCTCGTCGTCGGGCCAGACCGCTCTGTCCTCGTGTAGGAGGGGCTCGATCTGCAGGTTCTCCCACAGGCTCTCGAGTCCCCGGCCCACTATCTCGTCCTTCTCCAGCAGCTCCCGCACCACCGGCGGCGCCCGCTCCCGGTTCTTGCGCAGAAGGCGGTAGACGTCAACGAAGGCCTGCCCCAGGAGGACGCACACGTCCTCCCGCTTCCCGGGGGAAGCCAGGGTGGCGCCGATGAAGCCGTTCCCCTCGTTGAGAAGGGAAGGGTGGGCGCCGGCCACCGACATGAGAGATTCGCCGATGCGGGCATAGCGGGCCCGCTCCTCCTCGGAGCAGCGGCGGGGCACCATGCCGAAGAGCCCTACCATGGCGGTGGCGATGCGGGTGGCGTTCTCCAGGTCTTTGGCCACGCCAGGCTCGTTGTCCTGGAAGTAGAGGCGCTCCGCCACGATGGAGCCGATGCTGACCCGCAGCAGCCCCTCCAGCATCCGCTGCGGCTGAGGGTCGTGCTCCTCTATGGGGACGTGGGCCACCATCCCCAGGGCCTCGCCGCGGGGCATGATGGAGAGGACGATGGGCCGGTACCACTCGCCGCAGAAGTACTTGAGGGGCAGGAAGTGCCCGGCGAACTCATGGTAGGCCGTTCGCTCGCGGTTGCGCTCCGTGGTCCGGGTGGGCTTGGCCATACCGTGGCGCAGGGCGGCCAGCGACTCCATCAGGGCGTCCCAGGTGACCCAGGGGTTGTCCCAGTCCTCCTCGTCCAGCTCGTGGCGGTGGCGCTCCCAGAAGCGTTGCATGCGGTAATCCAGGGGGCGGCCGGCCTCCACCGCCGCCTTCACCTCTTTCAGTAGCTGGATGTGGTCGTAGCGGTAGTTGACGGCGTCCCGGATCACCTGCTCTATCTCGGCCGGGCTGAGCCCTACCGTGACTCGGGCGAACTCCTTGCGACGGTCGGGGTCGTCCAGGCTGGGGTGGTGCACCACCTTGGAGAGGTAGAGGTCGGCTATGTCCTCTCGCTCCGCCTCGCCCGGGGTGGTGAAAACCACCGTCTTGCCGAAACGCCCGGGCCGGCGCATGGCCGGGTCGATCAGGTGGGGCCGGTTGGTGGCGGCGAAGAAGTAGATGTTGTAGATGGGCGGCTGGGCCGGCGGCAGCCGCAGGTAGAGCCTCCTCTTGCCGATCTCCAGGACAGGCGGGACGAGGAGGACGTCCAGCAGCTCGTTGATCTTGCTGCGCAGCACCCGCTGCAGCAGGGGCGGCGAGTCCATGCCGTCCAGCCAGAC
>BEIB01000056.1 GCA_002898615.1 bacterium HR25
TCCCTCTGCCAGGCCATACCCTACCAGGACGCCCTCTGCCTGGTGCTGGCCCTGAAGCGCCCCCTCAGCCACATCTATTGGCTCAACATAACTGACAGAGACTTCCCCTTCCTGGCCGTCATCGAGCACACCAACTTCATAGGCCCCGAGCACTACGGTGGCCAGCACGTCCTCTACATCTCCAACTACCTGTCCAAGGACTCCCCCCTGCTCCGCATGGACGAGGAGGAGCTGTGGCGCCTCTACCGTCCCCACCTGGGGCGCATCAACCCCGCCTTTGACGATTCCTGGGTGACCAGCCGCTGGCTCTTCCGCGGCCCTGATGCCCAACCTGTCTTCACGGTGGAGAACGCCGGGCGGGTGCCGCCCCACCGCACCCCCATCCAGGGCCTCTACCTGGCCAACATGGGCCAGATCTTCCCCGAGGACCGGGGCCAGAACTACAGCATCCGCCTGGGGGAGACGGTGGCCTCCCTGGTGGCGGAAGACCTGGCTGCCGTCTCCTACGCCGCTCCGCGCCTGGACTGAGACAGTCGCCCGGCCCTCGGCGATTGCGCTAGGCTGGTGAAGACGGTTACAATTGCTGCGAACGGAGCAGGGAAGGATGGGTCTCACCTCCAGGCACTCCTCTCGCTACAGCGTCATTGAGTTCGTCAACGAAGACCCTGACCTGCTGGCCAGGGTGAAGTCCCTCATCGCCGACCTGGAGCCGGACCGGGCCGACCTCCTGGACGCCCTGCACCGCATCCAGCACGAGTTCGGCTACGTGCCCAAGCTGGCCATACCCTTCCTGGCCGCCCGGTTCAAGACCACCCCGGCCCTCATCTTCGGCACCATATCCTTCTACTCGGAGATACGGACGGAGCCGCCGCCGCGGGTGGAGGTCCAGTGGTGCAGCGGCCCGGCCTGCCTGCTGAAGGGTTCCCGCAACATTCGCCTGGCCCTGGAGGCGGTGCTGGGGGTGGGCATGAACGAGGCGACGCCCGACCGCGCCATCGGCCTCCGGCTCGTCCAGTGCGATGGCACCTGCCATCTGGCCCCCTTGGTGCGGGTGGGCGGCCGCTATATAGGCCCCCTGACGGTGAGCGGGGCCATCCGCCTGGCCCGCCAGCTACAGGAGGAGGCCCGCCGCGGCTAGGGACGGGGAGATGGCCGACGTTTCCGGGGCCCTGCGGATGCTGCGGGAGACGGCGGAGGCCGCCTGGCGGCCCTGCGCCCAGCCCGAGCGGCCGCTGATACGCCTCCCCCTGGCCACCTGCAGCCGCGCCGCCGGCGCCGCCGAGACCCTGGACGCCCTGCGACGCGAGCTGGCCCGGCGGGGCGAGCCCGCCGACCTCCTAATCGTCGGCTGCCCCGGTCTCTGCTTCGCCGACCCAGTGGTGGATGTCCACCTGCCCGGCCTCCCCCGCGTCCTCTACGGCCGGGTGACGGCCGACCGCGTCCCCGCCCTCCTGGACGCCGTCCTGGGAGACGCCAGGGTACACCGGGAGCTGGCGCTGGGCGTCCTCCTGGACGAAGGCGACTCCCTGGAGCGCTACGCCAGCACCCCCGTGGCCGACCTCCCCGACCTGGCCAGCACCGACTGGATGCGCCTCCAGGTGCGGCGGCTCATGGCCAACGTGGGCGTCATCGACCCCGAAAACATAGAGCACTACATCGCCCGCGGCGGCTATGAGGGGCTGGCGCGGGCCCTGAGCATGGAGCCGGAGGCCGTCATCCAGGAGGTGCTGGACTCCGGCCTCTGGGGGCGTGGCGGCGCCGCCTTCCCCACCGGCCGCAAGTGGGACTTCCTGCGCCAGGCCCGCGGCGGCCCCAAATACCTCATCTGCAACGCCGACGAGGGTGACCCTGGCTCCTTCGTCAACCGTAATCTGCTGGAGGGCGACCCGCAGCTCATCATTGAGGGGATGGTCATCGCTGCCTGGGCCACCGGTGCCTCCTACGGCTACATCTACATCCGGGACGAGTATCCCCTGGCCAACGAGCGGATGAACCGGGCGCTGGAGCAGGCGCGGGCCAAGGGGCTCCTGGGCAACGACATCCTGGGCTCCGGCTTCGCCTACGATATGGAGGTGGTGCGGGGCGCTGGCTCCTACGTCTGCGGCGAGGAGACGGGCCTCATCGCCTCCATAGAGGACGTGCGGGGGATGCCCAAGATACGGCCTCCCTACCCCGCCCAGTCCGGCGTCTTCGGCAAGCCCACCAACGTCAACAACGTGGAGAGCTACGCCAACGCCCCCCTCATCCTGCGCCACGGCGCCGCCTGGTACACCGCCGTGGGCAGCGAGCGCCACAAGGGGACCAAGATGTTCAGCCTCTCCGGCCAGGTGATGCGGCCGGGGGTGCTGGAGGTCCCCCTGGGCACCCCCATGCGGGACGTCATCATGGTGGCCGGGGGCGGCATCCCCGAGAGCAGGAGCCTCAAGGCGGTGCAGCCCGGGGGTCCCCTCTCCGGCGTGGTGCCGGCCTCCCGCGTCCTGGCCGAGGACGGCCTGCCCCTGGAGCCGGAGCCCTTCCGCGAGCTGGGGATGTTCATGGGCTCCGGCGGCCTGGTGGTGCTGGACGACTCCTCCTGCGTGGTGGACCTGGCCGTCTACTTCGAGTGGTTCGCTGAGGACGAGTCCTGCGGCCGCTGCACCACCTGCTTCGCCGGGACGCGACGGCTGCTGGAGATCGTGCGGCGCATCTCCCGGGGCAGGGGCCGGCCGGAGGACCTGCAGCTCATGCGCATGCTGGCCGATTCCATGCGCTACTCCAACTGCGTGCACGGCCAGGCGGCCCCCACCGTCATCATGTCCCTCCTGAACCTCTTCCCGGAGGAGGTCCAGGAGCACCTGGAGCGTCGCCGCTGTCCCGCCAAGGCCTGCCGTGGCCTCGTCCGCTACGAGGTGGCGGGGGACGACCCCAACCTGCCGGCTGCCGCCGAGATCTGCCCCACCGGCGCCATCGTCCGTGACAACGGCGGCTACCGGATAGACCAGGGGCTCTGCATCCGCTGCCACGCCTGCAAGGAGCTGGCGCCCCAGGGCATCCAGGTGCTGGACGCCTTCGCCTGAGGGGGCCCGCCTCCTCCGGCCGCCCCGGCCTGACGGTTAAGGCTAAAACGTCTAAGGCACTGTATAATTGTCCCAAAGCGCGGGGAGCGCTGTATGGCCGAGACACCGCTGCGGCGTCAGTATCTCGAGATCAAGCGTCGGTACCCTCACGCCATCGTCTTCTTCCGCCTGGGCGACTTCTACGAGACGTTCGACGATGACGCCCGCACCGTAGCCCGCGAGCTCGAAATAGCCCTCACCTCCCGCCCGGTGGGCAAGGGAAAGCGAGTGCCGCTGGCCGGCGTCCCCCATCACGCCCTGGACTCCTACCTGGCGCGGCTCATCGCCAAGGGCTATAAGGTGGCCATCTGCGAGCAGGTGGAGCAGCCCGCGCCGGGCAGGCGGCTCCTGGCCCGCGAGGTGGTGCGGGTGGTGACGCCGGGCACCCTGGTGGAGGAGGGGCTCCTGGATCAGCGTAGCAACAACTATCTGGCCGCCGTGGTGGCAGAGGGCGATGCGGCCGGCCTTGCCTATACGGACATCTCCACCGGGGAGTTCGCCTGCACCCAGTTGCCCCTGTCGGCCCTGGCCGTGGAGCTGGAGCGGCTGCGTCCGGCGGAGCTGCTGGCCCCCGTCGACCTGGAGCTGGGGGAGTCCCCGGCCTGTCGCAGCCCCCTGCCGGAGGAGGCGTCGGACGGGGAGTGGGCGGCGGGGAGGCTTCTCGCCCACTTCGGCGCCCCGGCGCTGGACGCCCTGGGCCTGGACGGGATGCCCCTGGCCACCCGGGCGGCCGCCGCCCTCCTGCGCTACCTGGAGGAGAACCAGCGGGCCGCCCTCCCCAACGTCTCCCGGCTCCTGGTCTACAACGCCAGCGCCTACATGCTCTTGGACGCCCAGACCCGCCGTAACCTGGAGATCTTCCGCTCCCTCCGGGCCGAGGGCGGGACCTCCCTCCTCTCCGTGATGGACCTCACCGGCACAGCCATGGGGGCACGGCTGCTACGGCGCTGGCTGGGCCAGCCTCTGCTCGACATAAAGGCGATACGCCGTCGTCAGGACTGCGTGGAGCTCTTCCACAGCTCGGCGGTGCGACGCGGCCGCGTCGCCCAAGTCCTGGCCAAGATGCCGGACCTGGAGCGGCTCATGGGGCGCGTCGGCTCCGGGGTGGCCACTCCGCGGGACCTGGTAGCCCTCGCCCGGGGACTGGAGCTGGTGGAAGCGCTGCGGCAGGCCCTGGACTGGGACCTGGAGCGGCTCCCCCCCGGATCCCGCGCCCTGCACGAAGAGCTGCTGGGGCGGCTCAGCCCCTGCGCCGATGTGGTGGCCCTGGTGCGGGGCGCCCTGGCGGACGACCCTCCCAACAGCTTCGACGAAGGGGGCGTCATACGGGCCGGCCTCTCGGCGGAGCTGGACGAGGCCCGCGCCCTGGCGCAGGACGCCCGTCAGGTGCTGGCCGATCTGGAGCGGAGGGAACGGGAGCGCACCGGCATCAAGAGCCTGAAGCTGGGCTACAACAAGGTCTTCGGCTACTACATCGAGGTCTCCCGGCCCAACCTGCACCTGGTGCCGCCGGACTACGAGCGGCGCCAGACCCTGGTGGGGGGAGAACGCTTCGTCACGGCGGAGCTGCGGGAGCTGGAGTACCGCATCCTGCACGCCCGGGAGCGACAGGTGGAGCTGGAGCGGGAGCTGTTCCAGCAGGTGTGTGGACAGGTGGCGGCGGCCGCCGACCGCGTCCTCCGCACGGCCGGGGCGGTGGCGGAGGTGGACGTCTACTGCGCCCTGGCCGAAGCGGCCGCCCGCTACGGCTACGTCCGCCCCGAGGTGCACGAGGGCGACGAGATCTGGATCAAGGACGGCCGCCACCCCGTGGTGGAGCGGATGCTGGGGGAGGGGCAGTTCGTCCCCAACGATACCCATCTCTCCAGCGACGAGGCCCAGATAATCGTCCTCACGGGG
>BEIB01000057.1 GCA_002898615.1 bacterium HR25
CACGGTTCAGACGCTGGCCCCGGGCCGGGTCTCGCCGGATGGCCTCCGCCTCGCGGGCGATGGCGTCCAGGTCTACGTTGTTGATGATGGCCATGGCCTCACCCCCTCGACCTATATTCTAGAGGGATGATGACGCCGGCGGCGAACCCCTCTCCGCTCTCGCTGCGGACCTTCGGCCAGGACGGCCTCGTAGGCGGCACGGGCCAGGGGAAAGGCGGGGTCAGCGGCGGCCATGTCCTCCGGCACCTCTACCCAACGCCCGAAGGGGACGCCCGGCCGCAGGTAGAAGGGCCGGGCGCCCGGCAGGGCCAGCGCCTCCCCGTACTCCCGGCCAGGCAGGCGCAAGACCAGGTAGCCACCGTAGGCGAAAGCGAACATGCGGCCACCGACTAGGAAGCAGTCGGCGCCGAACATGCGGCGCACATAGACCTCCGGCAGCGAACACAGAAAGGCTACGACCTCCGGCCTCATGGGCGGCGAAGGGGCCGTGCGAAGCTGAGCTGATGGCCGTCCGGGTCCGTCAGGTGGAAGTAGCGCTCCCCCCACTCGGCGTCCCGGGGCGGCGCCTCCGGTCGCAGGCCCAGCGCCAGGGCCCGCTGGTATAGGGCGTCCACGTCCGAGACGTAGAAGATGAGGCGGCCCCACCAGGCCCACCGCCGTTCCCGGGGCTGCAGCGTCAGGTTCAGGTAGTTGGGGCCGACCCTGAAGCTGGTGAAGCTGGCCTCCTCGCCGCCGTAGAGGAGATGGAAGCCCAGGGAGCGGTAGAAACGGACGGCCCGGGCCATGTCATGGGTGGCCAGCGTCACTGCCGAGATGGACTCGATGCGCGGCTCCTCCGTCACGGTGTCCCCGCGGCCGCCCTCACTCCCACTCTATGGTGCCCGGCGGCTTGGAGGTGATATCGTAGACGACGCGGTTGACGCCCGGCACCTCGTTGACGATGCGGCTGGCGATCTTGGCCAGGACGTCGTAGGGGAGGCGGGCCCAGTCGGCCGTCATGGCGTCCTCGGCCGTGACGGCCCGCACCGCCACGGCGTAGCCGTAGGTGCGGTAGTCGCCCATGACTCCCACGGACTTGGTGTCCGTGAGGACGGCGAAGGACTGCCAGAGCTGGCGGTAGAGGCCAGCCGCCTTCACCTCATCCATGACGATCCAGTCGCAGGCCCGCAGCATCTCCAGCTTCTCCCGCGTCACCTCGCCGATGATACGAATGGCCAGGCCCGGTCCGGGGAAGGGCTGTCGGTAGACCATCTCCTCGGGGAGACCCAGCTCCAGTCCCACCCGTCGCACCTCGTCCTTGAACAGGTAACGCAGGGGCTCCAGTAGCTGGAAGGCCATGTTCTTGGGCAGGCCGCCCACGTTGTGGTGGGTCTTGATCTTGGCGGCCGCCCCGGAGCCGGCGGCGCTCTCGATGACATCCGGGTAGGTGGTTCCCTGGGCTATGAAGTCGAAGTGGCCTAGGCGGGCCGCCTCCCGCTCGAAGACCTGGATAAAGGTCTCGCCGATGATACGCCGCTTCTCTTCGGGGTCGGTGACGCCCCGCAGCCGCTCCAGGAAATGCTCCGAGGCGTCCACATAGACCAGGGGTATGCGGAGGTGGCGCCGGAAGGTGTCCTGCACCCGCTCCGGCTCCTCACGGCGCAGGAGGCCGTTGTTGACGAAGATGCAGGTGAGCTGGTCGCCCACCGCCCGGTGGACCAGGGCCGCCGTCACCGCCGAATCGACGCCCCCGGAGAGGGCGCACAGCACCCGGCTTCTCCCCACCTGCTGGCGGATGCTGGCCACCGCCTCGGCGATGAAGTTGCCAGGCGTCCAGTCTCCCTGACAGCCGCAGACGCGGTAGAGGAAGTTGCGGATGATCTCCTTCCCCAGAGGGGTGTGGACCACCTCCGGATGGAACTGGAGGCCTATGAGCCCCCGCTCGTCGGCCATGACGGCCGCCGCCGAGTTGTCGGAACGGGCGAGGCGCCGGAAGCCCGGGGGCAGCTCCACCACCCGGTCGCCGTGGGACATCCAGACCGGGAAGGAGCGGGGCAGGCCGACGAAGATGGGACACTCCGGCTCATCCACCTGGAGGACGGCGTGGCCGTACTCCCGCCGCTCCGAGGGGGCCACCCGACCGCCCAACTGGTGGGCCAGCAACTGCATGCCGTAGCAGATGCCCAGCACAGGCAGACCAGAACGGAAGACGTAATCCGGGGCCAGGGGCGCCCCCGGCTCGTAGACAGAGGCCGGCCCGCCGGAGAGGATAAAGCCCCTGGGGTTCAGCCGCCGTACCTCCTCCCACGGGGCGTCCGGGGGCAACAGCTCGCAGTAGACGTGGCACTCCCGCACGCGGCGGGCGATGAGCATGCTATACTGGGAACCAAAGTCCAGCACCACTACCGTCTCCGGACGGACCGGTGAGGGCTGGACGCCGGCCGAGGGGACCTCCCCTTCCCGCTCTCGGGCGATCTCCAGGTAGGTGGAGACCTCGAGGTCGTCGGAGGTGGGGACACGGTGGGTGGTCTCGGACTCTACCTCGGCCTGGGTCATAGCTATTTTATGGCCTATGTTACAGCACGACCCGGTCACGTGTCAACCGATAAATCTCTTTAGCAGAACCGCCGTCCGGGAGTCGCCTGGCCCAGACGAAGGGTGAAGAGATGGGGTTACTGCGCACCTTGAAGAGGCTGGCCTTCATGGGAACGGCCGCCGCCGTCATCGCCTCCGGCGTCAGATACTATCGGGCACGCAACAGCCGTCTCGCCCTGCGTCGGCGTCAGCGCCTGCCAGGGCTGCGCGACCGGGCTGAGGTATTGCGGGACCGCTGGGGCGTCCCTCATATCTACGCCCAAGGCCTCTGGGACCTCTTCTTTCTCAACGGCTACGTCCAGGCCCAGGACCGGCTCTGGCAGATGGATTTCCACCGCCGCCTAGCCAGCGGCACCCTGGCCGAGGTGCTGGGCCCCGGCGCCCTCTCTATGGACCGCCTCAGCCGCCGGCTGGGCTTCCCCCGCGTCTCGCAGGAGGACTGGGCGCGCCTGGAGGGGGAGGAGAGAGAGGCGCTGGAGGCCTTCGCCGCCGGCGTCAACGCCTATCTGGAGCGAGGGTATCTGCCGCTGGAGTTCCGTATACTGCGCTACCGGCCCCAGCCCTGGCGCCCCGAGGACAGCCTGGCCATAGCCCGGTTCATGGCCTGGGGCTTCTCCGGCAACTGGGACATGGAGATCCTCCGCTCCTGGACCGTCCAGCGCTTCGGGCCGGAGACGATGGCGGAGCTGGAGCCGGGCTATCCCCAGGGGAAGCCCCTGGTGGTGCCGCCCGGGGCCGAGGCCCGCGGCCCTGGCCCTGACCTGCTGGAGGACTACCGTCAGGCCGCCGCCCCCGCCGTGGGGCCGGGCCTCAGCAACAACTGGGCCGTGTCCGGTGCCAAGTCCGTCAGTGGCCGTCCCCTCCTGGCCAACGACCCTCACCTAGTGCTGGGGCTCCCCTCCCTCTGGTACGAGGTGCACCTGGAGGGGCCGGGCCTGCGGGTGGCCGGCGTGGGGATGGCGGGCGTGCCCGGCATCATCATAGGCCACAACCAACGCATCGCCTGGGGTGTCACGGCGGCCATGGTGGACCAGGATGACCTCTACGTGGAGCGGCTCGACCCCCAGGACCCCGCCCGCTACGAGTACCAGGGCCGTTGGGAAGAGGCCCAGGTGCTGCGGGAGGAGTTCCGTGTCAGGGGTCAGGCCGAGCCGGTGGTGGAGGAGGTGGTGGTGACCCGTCACGGGCCCGTGATAGGCCCCTGCATCCCTGGTGAGCAGCGTCCCCTGGCCCTGCGTACCGTCGCCCGCGAGCCGGCCAACCTGCCGCGGGCGCTCCTCGGGCTGATGCGGGCCCGCAACTGGCAGGAGTTCCGGGAGGCCCTCGCCCACTGGGCCACCTCTCCCCTCAACTTCCTGTATGCCGATGTGGACGGCAACATCGGCTACCAACTGGCCGGCTGGATCCCGCGACGGGCCCAGGGGCATGGCGTCGTCCCCGTGCCTGGCTGGACCGACGAGTACGAATGGCAGGGCTTCGTCCCCTTCGAGGAGCTGCCCTCCGCCTTCAACCCGCCTACCAACTGGCTGGCCACAGCCAACAACAAGATCGTGGACGACGACTACCCCCACTTCCTGAGCGCCCAGTACGTGGACAGCCCCCGCATGGAGCGCATCGTCCAGCTCCTGACCGCCAAGGAGAAGCTCTCCATCGACGACTTCCGGGCGATGCAGCAGGACGTCTACTCCATCCCCGGACGGGAGCTGGCCCGCCATATCCTCTCCCTGCCGCCGAAGGACATCTGGCGGCAGCGGGCCCACTCCTTCCTCCGCGTCTGGGACGGTAACCTGGCAGCGGACAGCGTCGCCGCCACCATCGTAGAGGCCTTCTTCAGCCACCTGGTGCGGCGGGCCTTGGAGGAGAAGGTGGGGGCCTGGGCCGAGTTCTTCCTGGGCCGCAGCGTGCACCCCCTGCGCGTGGGCGGCCTCTTCTTCGTCGACGCCGCCTCCTGGCTCCTGCGCAAGATGGAGACGCGGCCGGACTGGTTCCAGGGGAAAGGGTGGCGGGAGGCCATGGAGGAGGCCCTGGACGGCGCCCTGTCCGAGCTGCGCCGCCTCCTGGGAGACGATATGTCCCGCTGGCAGTGGGGGCGTCTCCACCGCCTGACCCTGGTCCATCCGCTGGGCCAGGTGAAGGCGCTGGCCCCCCTCTTCAACCGCGGCCCCATCCCCCTGGGCGGCGACGCCAACACGGTGAGTCAGGCTGCCTTCGTCCCCCACCGGGGATACGGCGTCACTACCTTCGCCGTCTCCTGGCGCCAGATCATAGACCTGTCCGATTTCAACCGCAGCCTGGCC
>BEIB01000058.1 GCA_002898615.1 bacterium HR25
TATCTGACCTCCCGGGGCACCGTCAACGAGACCTACTACGTGGCCCAGAAGGTGGCCCGCTTCCTGGGCACCAACAACATCGACAACTCCGCCCGCGTCTGTCACGCACCCAGCACCGTCGCCCTCAAGCAGACCATAGGCTACGCCGCCTCCACCTGCAGCTACCGGGACTGGCTGGGCACCGACCTTCTCGTCTTCATCGGCAGCGATGTGGCCAACAACCAGCCGGTCTCCATGAAGTACGTCCACCTGGCCAAGAAGCAGGGGACGAAGGTGGTCATCGTCAATCCCTTCCGGGAGCCGGGACTGGAGACCTACTGGGTCCCCTCTTCCTGGGATTCGGCCATCCTGGGCACCCGCATAGCCGACGCCTTCTTCCAGATCAAGGTAGGGGGAGACATAGGCTTCTTCAACGGCGTCCTGAAGCACCTGCTGGAGAACGGCTGGGTGGACCAGGAGTTCATACGCGAGCACACCACGGGCTGGGACGAGCTGGCGGCCGCCCTGCGGGAGACGCCCTGGGAAGCGCTGGAGCGGGCCTCTGGCACATCCCGCGAGCAGATGGCCGAGTTCGCACGTCTCTATGCCCGGGCCCGCAGCGCGGTGCTGGTCTGGTCCATGGGCATCACCATGCACAAGTACGGCGTGGACAATGTCAAGGCCATCGTCAACCTGGCCCTGGCCCGGGGGATGGTGGGCCGGCCCAAGACGGGCCTCATGGCCATACGCGGCCACTCCGGCGTCCAGGGCGGGGCCGAGATGGGAGCGGTACCCAACCAGCTCCCGGGCGGCCTGCCGGTGAACGAGGAGAACGCCGACCGCTTCTCACGGCTCTGGGGCTTCCCCGTCCCGGCCTGGCGAGGCCATTTCGCGGCCGAGGCCGTCGATGCCGCCCACGAGGGTCAGTTAGACGTCCTCTACTGCATCGGCAGCAACCTAGTGGGAGTCCTCCCCGACAGCCGCTACGTGAAGGAGGCGCTGGCCCGCGTCCCCCTGCGTGTCCACCACGACATCGTCCTCAATCCCCAAATGCTGGTGGAGCCCGGGGAAGCGGTGCTCGTCCTGCCCGCTACAACCCGTTACGAAATGGAGGGAGGCAACACGGAGACCACCACGGAGCGGCGTGTCGTCTACAACCCGGCCATCCCCGGGCCGCGGGTGCCAGGGGCACGGGACGAATGGCGTGTCCTGGTGGATATAGCGCAGCGGGCCCGCCCGGAGCTGGCGGGGCGCATCGCCTTCGTCTCCACCCAGGAGGTGCGGGAGGAGATCGCCCGCGCAGTCCCCTACTACGATGGCATCCAGCACCTGCGGCGCAAGGGCGACCAGTTCCAGTGGGGCGGCGAGCGACTGTGCGAGGGTGGCCACTTCGGCACGGCGGACGGCCGCGCCCGCTTCAGCGTCATCCCTCTGCCCCTGGAGGAGATGGTAGAGGGACACTTCCGCCTCACCACCCGCCGGGGCAAGCAGTTCAACAGCATGGTCTTCGCTCGCACCGATACCTTCGTAGGGGCGGACCGGGACGAGGTCATCTTCGCCCCGGAGGACATGGCCCGTCTGGGACTGCGGGACGGCCAGCCGGTCCTCCTGCAGTCTGAAGCCGGTCAGTTCTGGGGCCGGGCCCGCTCCGGCCCCATCCATCCCGGGACACTGATGATGTACTGGCCGGAGGCTAACATTCTCATCAAGCGGGGCGTCTCCGACCCCCAGTGCGGCATCCCCGCCTACCGGGACGCCTGGGTGCAGGTGCGCCCCCTGACCGAGGGTCCTGGGAACGGCGGCCAGGTCTGACATGGCAGGCGCAGAAGGCACAGCCCAGCGACCGGTGCTGGAGGTGCAGGCCGGCACCGCCCGGGCCCGCGAGGACGTCCTGGTGGTCGAGGAGCCGCTGGAGATACGGGTGGTGACGGAGCGGGACGGCCGGGAGGAGGTCTGCTCCATCGCCATCACCATGCGCACGCCAGGCGATGACGAGGAGCTGGCGCTGGGCTTCCTCTTCACCGAGGGGGTGGTGAGGGGGCGAGAGGAGATAGCGCAGGTGGCCCACTGTGCCGACCCGGCCGAGCCCCAGCCCCAGAACGTCGTCGAGGTGCGGCTGGTTCCCGGCGTCTCCTTCGACAGCGAGCGCCTGAGCCGCCATGTCTACACCACCTCCAGTTGCGGCATCTGCGGCAAGGCCTCTCTCGAGCTGCTGCGGGCGGCCTGCCCAGCCGCCCCCGTGGGCGATTTCTCCCTGCCGCCGGAATACTTCTACGGGCTGCCGGAGGCCCTGCGTCAGGGCCAGGACGTCTTCGGGCGCACCGGTGGGTTGCACGCCTCCGCTCTCTTTGACCTGGAGGGACGCCTGCTCCTGGTGCGGGAGGACGTGGGGCGACACAACGCCATGGACAAGCTGGTGGGCGCGCTGCTGCTGGCCGGCCGGCTGCCCGCCTCCGACACCGTGCTGCTGGTGAGCGGTCGGGCCAGCTTCGAGCTGGTCCAGAAGGCAGTGATGGCCGGGATACCGCTGCTGGCCGCTGTGGGCGCACCTAGCTCCCTGGCTGTCCAGGCAGCCGAGGCCTACGGCATGACCCTCGTCGGCTTCCTGCGGGACAATCGCTTCAACGTCTACGCCGGGCCACAGCGGGTGGCGCTCCCCGCTTGAGAAAAGGACGCCCCCTGCCCGATACTGGGGACGGGATGTCCGGCCAGCCCGCGCCCGCTTCCGCTCGGCCCGTCGGTCTGAGAGGGCTGCGCCGCCGACGTCTCTGGCTCCTGCTGAGCGATCTGACCGCTCTGGCGGTCTTCGGGCTACTGGGGCTGGCGAGCCATGACACGCTGTCTTGGGGAGGGGTGGTGCGTTCAGTGCTGCCCTTCCTGGTGGCCTGGACGGCGCTGGCCCCCGTCCTGGGCGCCGCCTCCGAGGAGGGAGGGCCGGCCTGGCGCCGATTGCTTGTGGCCTGGGCGATTTGCGCGTTCGTCGCTCTGGGGGCGCGGGCGCTGCTCTTCGACCGGCCGTTCCTCTCGGCCTTTACGGTGGTCTCGCTGGTGGGCGGGGCCTTCTTTCTCGCCTCCTCCCGCGGTTTTTATGCGCTCGTAGTGCGGCGGACTGCGAACGGTTAGGCGGGGCCATCCTCGCCAGTGCGCCTCGCCTTTTTCTCGCTCTCGTGGCGCGGCGGACTACGAACGGATGGGGAGCCATCCTCGCCGGCGCGCCTTGCTCCTTTCCCACTCCCGTAGCGCGGCGGCTATGAGGGCTACCCCAGCGCTGCCTCTATGGCCCTGGCCCGTGCCAGCTCCTCCGGTCGGTTCACATTGAACAGAGAGAGCCCCCGCGGGTCGATGGCCGCTATCTCATGCTCCGAGAGACGTCGCACCCGCACCCGCTCCAAGAGCGCCAGCGCCTGTCGCTGGCCGGCGTCTAGGAGGGCGCCGATCTGCCCGAGACAGGAGCGAGCGTAGACGGCGTGGAGAGGGTGCCAGCGACCTTCCCACCAGGGCACTAGCGCCTGGTAGTCGCGCTCTAGGGAGAGCATGTAGCGCAGGAGGCCGCGGTGGAGGAAGGGGAGGTCACAGCCCACCACCAGGGCGAAGTCGTGACGGGCCTCCCGCAGGCCGGCCTCCAGCCCACCCAGGGGGCCGAGACCGGGGCGAGCATCGGTGACGAGGCGGGCCGGCAGTTCCAGCCGGGCGTAGCGGTCGGGCCGGTCCGTCACCACCAGGAGGTCGTCGCAGAGGCCGGACAGCGCCTGGACCACCCGTAGCAACAGCGGGCGGCCGTCCCCCAGGTCCAGCAGCGCCTTGTCCCGGCCCATGCGCCGGCTGCTCCCTCCCGCCAGGACGAGGCCGCTGACGGGCTCACCACCGGTCATGGTCGCTTTCCCTCCCCTGCCAGCCCCAGTCGCGTCTGCAGGAGGTCGGCCACCGCTCCTGTCTGGTCCGGCCGGTAGGCGGGGACGGGCGACCCCGGAGGGGGGTCTCCTACCACTGCCAGCAGCTCGCCGGCCGGCGGCCCCGGGAAGGGGGTCACGCCCACCTGGTAGAGCTCGATCTTCGGGACGGGCAGAGAGCGGTAGCCCTCCGCGAGGACGATGTCCACCTCTCCCTCCAGGAGGGCCAGCACCCGACATAGGGGCGTCTCCACGCCCTCTTCGCTCCTCACCACCAGCAGGCCCGGCCCGGCCAGCGCCGTCACCGTCGCTCCCGCACGGGCGAGGCGGTAGGAGTCCTTGCCGGGCTCGTCGGGGAGGAGGCCTCGATGGTGGGTGTGCTTGATGTAGCCCACCCGGTAGCCCCGGCGCCGCAGCTCTCGGGTCAGCGCCTCCAGGAAGGCGGTCTTTCCCACCCCCGATGGCCCGACGACGCTCACCACGGGCGGCCTGGCCATGCGTCCCTTCCCGCTCAACTATACCAGACCTGGCCGGGGGCACCGGGGCCGCCATGGTATATCATGAGGCGAGACTGCACAGGAGGAGACCTGAATGACCGAATGGAAGACGCTACTGTGGCAGAAGGACGGGCGCGTGGGCCGGCTTACCCTCAACCGGCCCGAGCGCCTCAACGCCCTCGACGAGCAGATGCTCACAGAGCTGCTACGACTGCTGGACGAGGTGCGGAGAGACAATGACCTGAACGTCCTAGTGCTGACGGGGGCGGGGCGGGCCTTCTCCAGCGGGGTGGACATTCGTTCCTCCTTCTTCATGGAGGGCGCCGTAGACGACTCCATCTTCGTGGGGATGCGCTCCCTCAACTGGCAGCACGAACTGATAGAGTCCCTCTACGGGCTGCCCCAGGTGACGATAGCCATGGTGAACGGCAACGCCGTGGGAGGCGGCGGCTTTGGCCTAGCCATGGCCTGCGATATGCGCTTCGCCCT
>BEIB01000059.1 GCA_002898615.1 bacterium HR25
CTATGTGCCCGGCCTGCCAGGCCCGGCGGCTGGGCGAGGGGTGTCCTGGCCCTTTTCGTGCTACCGAACCTCCAGGGGCCCGTGGCGAGGGCCTCGTCCGTTCGGTGTCTCAGAGGGCGGCCCGCTCCAGGCGGGGGCAGAAGTAGCCCTCCGCTGGCGCGCCGGGCAGGTCGTCCCAGGTGGCGAGGAGCCGCTCTAGCCTCGCCCGCTGCTCCTCCAGTGCCCTTATCTGTGCCTCCAGCGTCCGCCGACGGGCCTCCATGAGGTCGCGAAGCTCGTCGCAGGGGCAGCTGTGGGCCAGGATGCTCCGTATCTCCCTGATGGAGAGGCCCAGGGCACGCGCGGTCCGCACGAAGCGGAGGAGACGCAGGTCGCCCTCGCTGTAGAGGCGGTAGCCGCCCTCGCTGCGAGGCGGCGACGGCAGGAGCCCCACCGCCTCGTAGAAGCGGAGAGTCTTGGCGCTGATGCCGGCCTGGCGGGCCGCCTCGCCGATGCGCATGGGACGGGTCGTCATCTCTTGTAGCCCTCCACGTAGACGCTGACGGCGTAGCTGTCCGGTCCGGCCTGGCCCAGGGAGGAGGCTGCTCCCGTGCCACCGCAGGAGTAGGCCCCCACGATGCTGGTCCTCACCTCCTGGAAGCCGGCCTCCTCAACCATCTTGCGGTAGTCGTCCACCAGGACGGCGCCGGCCAGGCAGCCCGCGTAGGCCTCCGTGCTCTCTCGCACCTCTGGCGGCAGCTCTTGCAGCAGGGCGATATCGGAGATGGCCAGGCGGCCGCCCGGCCTCAGGACACGGTAGGCCTCGCGGAAGACCCGCGGCTTGTCCGTGGACAGGTTGATGACGCAATTGCTGATGATGACGTCCACGGAGGCATCTCCCAGGGGCAGCTCTTCGATCTCGGCCAGGAGGAACTCCACGCTGGAGAGCCCTCCCTGGAGGGCGAGGCGGCGGGCCCGCTCCACCATCTCTGGCGTCATGTCCACGCCGATGGCCCGTCCCCTGGGCCCCACCTGGCGGGCCGCCAGGAAGCAGTCGATGCCGGCACCGGAGCCCAGGTCCAGGACTACCTCCCCCTCCCGCAGGCCGGCTATGGCCACGGGGTTGCCACAGCCCAGCCCCAGGTCCGCGCCGAGCGGGAGGAGTGCGATCTCGTCCGGGGAGTACGCCAGGCGCCGGACGCTCTGCTGGGCTGACGGGGCGCAGTCGCCGCAGCTACCCTCACTGCGGGCCACCCGTGCATAGGCCTCGCGCACTGTCTGCCGTCTGTCCTTCTCGTCCATGCTCATCTCCTCCGGCCTCCCGGCCGACGGTCGGGCCAGCCCCCGCCGCTGGTCCTAGAGCTCTCCCAGCTCCCCGGAACGGATGGCCGCCACCAGGCGGTTCCATTCCTCCCTGGTCAGTCTGGTCTGGTTGCCTGGCTCCCCCAGCAGGACGTGGTCACTGTAGACCACCACCTCCGGGCAGGCATCGCAGGCGGGGCAGAGACTGTAACGCTGGCCTTCCTCCATGGCCTCACCTCCTCCTTCGGTCGTTCGTCGGGGGCTGGCCCCGGAGGGAAGGCTAGCCCTTCCAGCGACTGGAAGGTCAATAGGGGGGCGCGTCCCGCTCTATACGGTGGTGGTCTTCTTGAGGAGGGCGCTCAGGCAGGCGGTGCAGATGTTGACCCGCTGGCGCTTGCCATCGATGACGAGAGAGCGCTTCTGGACGTTGGCCTTGAAGGTGCGCGGTGTCCTGGGGGCGCGTCGCTCCCAGCGGCCGGAGTGCTGGTGCCGTATATTCCGCCCGTAGATGGTCCCCTTGCCACAGAACTGACACTTGGCCATATCTGCCCCCACCTTTACCGCAAACAGGCGCCCTGCTAGAATGCGCAATCGGCATCTTAGCATTTGCGTTGCCAACGGGCAAGGTGACGGAAGACGAGAGAGGAGCCTGCCACCGACGTCGGCTCTTCCCCCGGCACCCGGGGCCGGGGCGCCATGGCTGCCCTGACGGCCGCTGACCTGTTCCAGGCCCTCCAGGCGGCCCTGTCCGTCCTGGAGGCGCAGGAAGAGGCGCTGAATGCCATCAACGTCTTCCCCGTCCCCGACGGCGATACCGGCACCAACATGCTCCTTACCCTCCGCTCCACCCTGACGGAGGCCGAACGCCAGGTGCCGCAGCGAGAGAACGCCTCCGTGGCGCAGCTACTGGAGGCACTGGGCCGGGGCGCTCTCATGGGGGCGCGCGGCAACTCCGGCGTCATCCTCTCCCAAATAGTGCGGGGGCTGGCCAGGGGAGTCGGCCCTGCCCGGGAGCTGGACGCCAGGGCCCTGGTCCAGGGGCTGGAGGAGGCCACCCGTCTAGCCTATCAGGTCATCACCCAGCCCAGGGAGGGCACCATTCTCACGGTGGTTAGGGAGGCGGCGGAGGCCGCCCGCGCCGCCCTGGAGCGGGGCGAGACGGACGTGGTGGCCGTCCTGGGTGAGGCGGCCCGCGCTGCCAGAGAGTCGGTGGAACGGACGCCCCAGCTCCTCCCTGTGTTGGCGGAGGCCGGCGTGGTGGACGCCGGGGGCCAGGGGCTCTGGCTTGTCCTGGAGGCGATGAGGCGCCACCTCACGGGGGAGCCGCTAGAGACCCTCGCCCCTCCGGGACGGGCCTCCCTGCAACGGGAGTGGGTGACCACCACCCAGGAGTTGCACCAGACCGGCCAGTCCCGCTACGGCTACTGCACCGAGTTCCTGGTGGAGGGACAGGGGCTGGACAGCACCGCCATACGGGCCCGCATGGAGGAGCTGGGCGACTCCGTCCTGGTGGTGGGCGACGAGCGACTGCTGCGCGTCCACCTTCACACTGACGACCCCGGGGCCGCCATCAGCCACGGCACCCGCGTGGGCGAGCTCTTGGAGGTGAAGGTAGACAATATCCAGCGCCAGGCCGACCGCTTCCTGGACCAGCACGAGGCGGCGGCGGAGGTGGAGGCGCCGGTGGTAGCGGTGGCCCAGGGTCGGGGGCTGGCAGCGGTTCTGCGCAGCATGGGCGCCCTGGTGGTGCCGGGCGGCCCCACCATGAACCCCAGCGCCGGCGATCTCCTGGACGCCATACAACGTTGCCCGGGTGACGAGGTCATCGTCCTCCCCAATGACAAGAATATCGTGGCCGCCGCCCACCAGGCGGCGGAATTGACGGGGAAGCGGGTGGCCGTGGTGCCCACTCGCTCCGTCCCCCAAGGGATCGCCGCCCTCCTGGCCTACAGCCCGGAGCGTAGCCTGGAGGAGAACGTCAGGCTCATGGAGGAGGCGGCCGCCGCTGTCCGCACCATAGAGGTGACCCGGGCGGTGCGAGACACCAGGGCCGGCGGTCTGACGGTCCGGGAAGGGGACGCCATCGCCATCGTGGACGGTGAGCTGAAGGTGGCGGCTGCTGGCCCAGAAGAGGCCCTCCAGAAGGCGGTGGAGGGGTTGGGCGTCCAGGAGGGGCTGCTGACCGTCTACTACGGCGCCGAGGCGACGGCGGAGCGGGCGGAAGCCCTGGCCGAGTCCCTGCGCCGGCGGTTCCCCCAGTTAGAGGTGGAGGTGGTGGCCGGAGGGCAGCCCCACTACCCCTACATAGCCTCCCTGGAGTAGGACGGGGCCAGCGGCCTGCCGGGCGGGCGCTGGCTCCCCTTTACAGGCCCCGGCCCGATGGATAAAATATAAAGGCCTTGGAAACTGAGGGCCAGGGCTCTCAGTTTTCTTTTTGTCTATTTGCCCGCTCTCGGGCATGACGAGGGGTGATGTCTGCATGGCCATGGCCGATAAGCCGATACCTGTTACCCGTGAGGGCCTGGCCCGCTTCAAGGAGCGGCTGGAGTACCTCATCAACGTGCGTCGGCCACAGGTGGCCAAGCGCATACAGGAGGCGCGAGAGCTGGCCGGCTCCGAGACCTCTGGCGAGTACGAGGACGCCAAGAACGAGCAGGCCATGGTGGAGGGGGAGATCCGCCAGCTCGAGACCATCATCCAGAACGCCGTCGTCATCGAGGGGCGGCCCGACTCTCAGGTGGTGGATCTGGGCTCCACCGTCACTCTGGTGGACGACGAGGGGAAGGTCTACCGTTACACCATCGTGGGCAGCGCCGAGGCCGACCCCAAGCAGGGCCGCATCAGCAACGAGTCCCCCCTGGGCCGGGCCCTTCTGGGCCGCCGCGCCGGCGAGGTGGTGGAGGTGCAGGCCCCCGCTGGCGTCAAGCGCTGGACCATCGTCTCCCTTGGCTAGAAGCAGGGACTGACGGAGGGTAAAATGGCGGGGCGGGGAGCCGTATCCCCGCCTCATCCCTTCTCCCGAGCGCCCAAGTCACCTCATCTCGACAGAGCAGCGGCCGAGGCGACAGGATGGACGAGGTCACCGCTCGCAGGCACCGGGTGGAGCGACTGCGCGCCCGCGGCGTGGACCCCTACCCCGCCCGCTTCCACCGCACCCACAGCGCCCGGGAGTCCATCGCCCTCCTGGAGCGGCTGGAACGGGAGGGGGGCGACTCCCCCCAGGTGGTGGTGGCGGGGCGCATCACCGCCATCCGCGATATGGGCCGCGCCACCTTC
>BEIB01000060.1 GCA_002898615.1 bacterium HR25
CTCCCCGGCACCTCTGTGAGCAGGTGGGACAGAAGGCCACAAGTGGAGGCTTCCGCCACCGCCAGAGTGAGGCGCCTCCGGGAGAGGAGACCCAGGGCACGCGCTGCCAGCGCCTCTGACACGTCTCTCCCTCGTCAGGCGAGCCGCATCTCCCAGCCCGGGATAACGCAGGAGACGAAGGTGAAGGCGTACAGGGCCAGGCCGGGGGCGCTGGTGAGCAACGACAGCTCATGGCTGCCTATGTCCGGGTTGCGCACCAGCCGGTACATGCGGGGGGTGTCCACCTCCACGTAGCTCTCCCCGGACTCGTCGAAGCGGACGTCCTCTCCGGCGTGTCCGGCCGCCAGAGGAGCGCCGTCCTGCAGCAGCGTGACTCGCCCCGGCCGGCCGAAGAGCGGGTTCATCACCAGGTTCACCTCTTTGGCCGTGTAGCGAAGGGATACCCTGCCAGGGCGGATGGCGTCCCAGGGGCGATAGACGCACTCCTCGTCCACCACCCAGGGCCCTTCCAGGTAGTAGAAGCCCTCGGCGTGGACGTCCGGGTCCTGGTAGTCCATCGCCTGCTTGGGGACGATGCCCGCCGGGTTGCCGATGTTGCCCCGCAGGTAGCCCAGGTAGAGCTCAGGGGTCACCCGGTAGCAGACGGCGCCCGGGCGGTCCTCGTCCCGGACAGGGGCCATGGGCTCCGGGAAGACGATGTCTGGCCGCACCTCTCGCAGGAGCTGCTGGATGGCCCTCTCCGTCGCCTGGTAGGCGCCCTCGCCGAAGTGGTAGTAACGGATGTAGCCGCGGGCATCCACCAGGTACTTGGCCGGCCAGTAGCGGTTGGCATAGGCCCGCCAGATAGCATAGTCGTTGTCCAGCACCACCGGGTACTCGATACCGAACTGCTCCATCGCCCGGCGGACGTCGTCCACCCGCTTGGCGAAGCTGAACTCCGGCGTGTGCACCCCGACGATGACGAGGCCGTGGGGCGAGTAGCGCCGGTGCCACTCCACCAGGTATGGCAGGGTGCGGATGCAGTTGACGCAGGTGTAGTCCCAGAAATCGATGAGCACAGGTCGCCCCCGCAGCGATTCCATGGTGAGGGGCTCGCTGTTCACCCAATAGCCGCCCCTCAGCTCGGGCGCCCGTATCGCTGCTGGCTCCTGGCTCATCTGCGCCTCGCCTCGTCTTTCCCCTGGCCGCTCGTGCAGGTATATTTTACTTGCAGGGACGTCTTGTCGCCGATTGTACCACGGCCATGGCGCTGGAAAGAGGAGACCCCGCCCCGGATTTCCGCCTGCCCGGCCTGGACGGCCGCTCTTATTCTCTGGGGGAGGCCCTCCAGAAGGGGCCGGTCCTGCTGGTCTTCTTCAAGACGGGCTGCCCTGCCTGTGACCTGGCCTTCCCCTACCTGGTAAGGCTGGCCGAGCTCTACGGCGGGCGCGGGCTGCAGACGCTGGCCATATCGCAACACCCGGCGGCCAAGAGCGGCCCCTATGCCGAGCGCTTCCGGCTGCCCTTCCCCGTCCTCCTAGACGCCGAGGGCTTCCAGGCTTCCCGCCAGTACGACCCGCCAGCGACGCCGACCCTCGTCCTGGTGGGGCAGGACGGACGCGTCCTCTATCACAGCCACGGCTTCAGCAAGGACGACCTGAACGAGCTGGCCGGGCTCGTCGCCCGGGAGGTGGGGGTGGAGCCGGCCCTCGTCGCCCCGGCGGACGACGGGCGCCCGCCCTTCCGTCCTGGCTGAGCGCCTCTGCAGCCACGGGCCGTGTAGCCCGCACCGATCTTCCACAAAACTGGCGTCCCGGGGAGTAAGGTGTTCCAATGGCCAGGCAAACGTGTTACCCTGTAGGGGAGCCAGCACGTCTGGTCGATCGGGTCGCTCATGTCCCCCAGGCCGCCCGATGGACAGGCCCGCTGGTGACAAAGGAACCAAGGAACATAGGGAGGTCATCGGGTGGCTTATCAAGACAAGACCCTCGTGTGCATCGAGTGCGGGGAGTCCTTCGTATTCTCCGCTGAGGACCAGGAGTTCCACGTCAGCCGGGGATACCAGGACCCCAAGCGCTGTCCGGCGTGCCGGCAAGCACGGCGCCAGAGTCAGGGCGTGAGCTACTCTCGCCCCATGTATGACGCCGTGTGCGCTCGCTGCGGAGCCCAGACCCAGGTCCCGTTCCTGCCCAGGCAGGACAGGCCAGTCTACTGCAGCAACTGCTTCCGGCAGGTCCGGCCCGCCCGCCGCACTTACTAGCCCGGAAAACGGGGGACAGGCATTCCCAGGGGAAGAAAGAAAAGGGGAGAGTGGTACTATGACTTTAAAGGTTACGGACAAGGCCGCCGAGCTGCTCAGAGAGATAAAGGAGGAGCTGGCGGAGGCACCGGACCAGACGCTGCGCCTCGTCCAGCGCGAGGGCTCCTTCGAGCTGGCGTTTGACGAGGCTCGCGAGGGGGACCAGGTCTACCACAGCGAGGGGATACCCGTGCTGCTGGTATCGCCCAGCGTGGCAGACCTGCTGGCCAACGCTACCATCGACGTCGAAGAGACGGACCAGGGCCCGCGCCTCACTCTGTCCACCTCTGAATAGGGCGGCGCCGGCGCGCCCAGCCCCTAACCGAAGACTCCTAGCGCTCCTCTGCCTGATAGCCTAATATTGGTGCTGTCATGACAGGGGAGCGCCCGTCCTCCGGCGGCCCCTTGGCGGGCGTACGGGTACTGGACCTCACCTGGGTCCTCTCCGGCCCTTATGCCAGCATGACCCTGTGCGACCTGGGGGCCGACGTCATAAAGGTGGAGCGTCCCCCCTATGGGGATGTAGCCCGCACCACCTCGCCTTACGTGGGCGACGAGAGCGCCTACTTCTTCTCCATCAATCGTGGCAAGCGGAGCATCGTCATCGACCTGCGCCAGGAGCGGGGCCGCCAGCTCTTCCTGCGCCTGGTGGAGAAGGTGGACGTGGTGATGGAGAACTTCACCCCGGGCACCATGGAGCGACTGGGCCTGGGCTACGAAGTCTTAAGCCAGCGCAATCCACGGCTCATCTACGCCGCCACCTCGGGCTTCGGCCAGACGGGGCCGTGGCGAGACAAGCCGGCCCTGGACGTCATCGTCCAGGGGATGGGTGGCATCATGAGCATCACCGGGGAGCCCGGCGGCCCCCCGGTACGGCCCGGCGTCTCCCTGGGCGATATCGTCGCCGGACTCTACACCGCCATCGGCGTCCTGGCCGCCCTACACGAGCGGGAGCGCAGCGGCAAAGGGCAGTTCATCGACATAAGCATGCTGGACTGCCAGATAGCCATCCTGGAGAACGCCTTCGTCCGCTACTTCGCCACCGGCGAGGTGCCGGGCCCCCTGGGGACTCGTCATCCCTCCGTCACGCCCTTCCAGGCCTTCCCCACCAAGGACGGATGGATCGTCATCGCCCTGAGCTGGGGCGTGGAGAACCAGTGGGAGCTGTTCTGCGCCACCCTGGGCCTCCTGGAGCTCATCGACGACCCCCGCTTCGAGACGCCGGCCCTGCGCACCCAGCACCACGCTGAGCTAGAGCCCATCCTCACCGAGGCGCTGAGGCGCCGGACGACGGAGGAGTGGCTGCGAGAGCTGGAGGCCATCGGCGTGCCCTGCGGCCCTCTGAACAACATCGCCCAGGCGGCGGAGATGCCCCAGGTGAAGGCGCGGGAGATGCTGGTGGAGGTGGAGCATCCCAAGGGCTTCAGACTGAAGGTACCCAATACGCCAGTGAAGCTCTCCCGCACCCCCGGCGGGGTGAAGGGGCCGCCCCCGGCAGCCGGCCAGGACACGGACGCCGTGCTACGGGAGCTGCTGGGCCTCACCGCCGAGGAGATCGCCGAGCTGCGGGCGGCTGGCGTGGTGGCCGGCCCTCTACCCAGCCCCGTACCCCTTCTCCACCGGGGACGGCTGGAGGAAAGCAGGGCGGGCGAAGGGGAGACCTAGACTACCCCTTCCTCTCTGAGGGCCTCTATCTCCTGGGGCGAGTAGCCCAGGCTGGTCAGGACCTCCTCCGTGTGCTCTCCCATCTCAGGCTCGGGGCCCTGGATGGCGGCCGGCGACTCGCTGAACTTGATGGGGAAGTTGACCATGGTCAGTGGCCCCAGACGCGGGTGGGGGTACTCCACCAGATAGCCGGCCTCGTAGAAGTGGGGCTCCTCCATCACCTGCGTGTAGTCGTAGGCGGGGGCGCAGAGGAAGTCCGCCTCCTCCAGAACGGCCATCCACTCCGCCGTCGGCCGCTGGCTGAAGTGCTCGTCCAGCACCCGCCACAGCTCCTTGCGGTTGCGGACGCGGTCCCGGAGGGTGGCGAAGCGAGGGTCCTCCACCAGGTCGGGCCGGCCTATGACCTGACAGAAGCGGGGCCAGTCGTCATGGCGGAGGGCCACAACGGCCATGTGGCC
>BEIB01000061.1 GCA_002898615.1 bacterium HR25
CGCAACGAGACGGCCGACCCCAACCCCGAGGCCAAGACGGTGACCCTGGCCGTAACCCCGGAGGAGGCCCAGGCCCTCTTCCTGGCCGAGCAGACGGGAGAGATCCGCCTCGCCCTGCGCTCCTTCGGCGACTCGCAGACCCGGCCACTGGGCGAGGTCAACATCAACAACTACCGCTAGGGGATGGATAGGGGGTTTCCTGAGTCATGGCCAAGATGCCAGCGGTCCTGGTAGTCGACCCTGACCCTAACAGCCGCGCCGATGTGAAGAAGGCCCTCAACAAGGCCCACTTCACCCTGGCCGGGGAGTCGGGGCTGGGGATCGACGCCATCACACTGGCCCGCAGCGTGGCGCCGGACGTCATCCTCGTGAGCATAGAGGAGCCGGTGGTCCCCTGTCTGCAGACCATAGAATTCCTGGCCAACGCCCTGCCAGAGACGCCGGTCATCGCCTATTCCTCCCGCTCCACCATAGACATCGTCCGCAAGGCGATGAAGGTGGGCGCCCGGGACTACCTGCCCAAGCCGGTGGGCAATGTGGAGCTCTCCCGCTCCATCTACGCCGTCCTGGAGGCGGAGGAGAAGCGGCGGATGCGCCACGCCCGCCAGACGGAGAACATCCCCGCCGAGGGCACCATCATCGCCGTGGCCAGCCTCAAGGGGGGCGTGGGCAAGAGCACCCTGGCCGTCAACCTGGCCATCACCCTCCGGCGGGAGACCGGACAGTCGGTGGCTCTGGTGGACACGGAGCCCAACTACGGTGACGTGGCCATCCTCCTGAACATGGACAACGTCCCCCTGGCCCAGAGCATCACCCACGTGGCCAGGCGGGCGGAGCAACTGGACCGCAACACCATGCTGGACTACCTGCTTCCCCACTCCAGCGGCGTCCTGGTCCTGCCCACCGCCACCCAACTTGAGGTATGGCAGCAGGTGCAGCCATCGGACGTGGAGAAGGTGGTCCACCTCATCGCCCAGACGCAGGACTTCGTCGTCCTCGACACGCCGGCCGGCCTGAACGAGATCACGGCCACCGCCCTGGAGGCGGCAGCCATCGTCCTCCTGGTGACCACGCCAGACATCGCCAGCCTGAAGAACGCGGTGCTGGCCCTCAACATGCTGCGCTCCTGGGGCTTCGACGATGACCGTATCAAGGTAGTGCTGAACCACACCAGCGCCCACGTCAGTGTGCGGGAGGACGACATCAAGTCCCTCTTGGAGCGGGATGTCTTCTGGAGCATACCCTTCGACCCGGTGGCGCCCACCTGCGCCCAGATCGGTCAGCCCGTGGCGGTGGCCCAGCCAGAGTCCAAGATCGCCCAGAGCATCAAGGGGCTGGCACTGGCGGTGAGCGGGATGGGTGTCCAGCGCCCTACCGCCAAGCTGCGCATCCCCATCCTCAGCTCCGATAACCGGCGGCGCGGCTGGCTATGAGACTGACAGAGCGCACTCAGGAGGGCCCGAAAGGAGGACTGGCCGAACTATGAACCAGTGGCAGCGTCCCTTCTTCTTCAAGCCTACCTCCGGCTTCATGGGCGGCGGCGACAGCATTGCCGCCAGGAGCGCCTCCGGGGAGCTCTCGCACCAGGGGATCATAGACCTGGTCTTTCGCATCCACCAGCGGCTCATACGAGAGCTGGACCCGGCGCAGATCGAGAAGCTGGACGCCGAGCAGGCCCGCTACGCTGTAGAGGCCGCCGCCCGCGCTGTCCTGGCCGAGGAGGCCCCCTCCGTGGCCGGCGAGCTGCGGGACGAGGTGGTCTCCGCCGTGGCCAACGAAGTCCTGGGCTACGGCCCCATTGACCCTCTCGTGCGGGACCCCTCTGTCTCCGAGGTGATGGTGAACGCCCCCGACCGGGTCTACTTCGAGCGGGATGGCATCATCCACCTGAGCACCGTCCGCTTTCGGGACCACGAGCACATCATGCGCATCGCCGAGCGGATAGTGGCGCCGCTGGGCCGCCGCGTGGACGAGTCCTCCCCCATGGTGGACGCCCGCCTGCCCGACGGCTCCCGCGTCAACATCATCATCCCGCCGGTGGCGCCCGACAGCCCCATTATCACCATCCGCAAGTTCCGCCAGGACAAGCTCACTATGGAGGACCTGATCCGGGGAGGCACCCTGCCCGAGGAGTGGGCGACCTTCCTGGAGGGCTGCGTCAAGGCCCGACTGAACATCCTCATCTCCGGCGGCACCGGCACAGGCAAGACCACCTTCCTGAACGCCCTCTCCGCCTTCATCCCGGAACGGGAGCGCATCATCACCATCGAGGACCCGGTGGAGCTGAAGCTGCAGCAGGCCCACGTTATCCGTCTGGAGGCGCGGCCGCCCAACCTGGAGGGGAAGAACGAGGTGACGCAGCGGGACCTCTTCCGCAACGCCCTCCGCATGCGGCCGGACCGTATCATCGTGGGCGAGGTGCGGGGCGCCGAGGCCTTCGACATGCTCCAGGCCATGAACACGGGCCACGAGGGCTCCCTCACCACCATCCACGCTAACTCCCCCCGGGACGCCCTGGCCCGTGTGGAGAACATGGTCCTCATGGCCGGGTTTGACCTGCCGGTCCAGGCGATACGGGAGCAGATCGCCTCGGCTCTGCACGTGGTGGTCCAGATGGCCCGCCTCTCCGATGGCCGTCGGCGCATCGTCTCCATCAGCGAAATCACCGGCATGGAGGGACGCACCGTCACCATGCAGGAGCTGTTCCGCTTCGAGCAGCGTGGCGTCAGCTCCGACGGGATGGTCATGGGAGACTTCGTCTCCACCGGCATCCGACCTCGCTTCGCTGACCGCTTCGAGGTGATGGGGATCTACGTGCCCACGGAGCTGTTCGTGGGAGAGAGGTGGTAGGTATGAGCGCCCTCGTCCTGGCGGCCTCCCTGGCTACCGGGCTCACCCTCGCCCTCCTGGTCCTGGCCGTCTTCCGCTTCACCCAGGGCGAAGACCCGGCGGTGCGGCGGCTGCGGGCCATCAAGGAGGGCGGCCGGGCCCAGGCCTCGGTGGCCACCGTTCCCCTGCTCAGACGTCGCCTCAGCTCCTTCCCTCTTCTGGACATGCTCTTCGCCCGCGGGCAGCGCATCAGCGAGATCGAGCAGCAACTGGAAAAGGCGGGGCTGCAACTGCGCCCCAGCGAGTACCTGGCGCTGCGCGTCCTCTTCATGTTCCTCTTCTTCCTGGTGGCGCTGCTGTTCCTGCGAGGCTCCTTCCCCGGCTTCATCGTCGCCCTGCTGCTGGGAGTGGTAGGCTACATGGTGCCGCGGTTCTACGTCCGCTTTCTCCAGGCGCGGCGGCTGAACCGCCTGGAGAAGCAGCTCCCGGAGGCCCTCACCGCCATCTCCAACTCCCTCAAGGCCGGCTTCGGCTTCCTGCAGGCCATGGAGGCGGCCGCTCGCCAGTTGCAGCCGCCCATCGCCAGCGAGTTCGAGCAGGCGCTGCGGGACGCCAACCTGGGCGCCAGCATAGAGGACGCCCTGAGGGCCATGGTGGCCCGCGTGGGCAGCTACGACCTGGACATGGTCATCACCGCCGTGCTGATCCAGCGGGAGGTGGGCGGCAACCTGAGCGAGGTGCTGGACAACGTGGCCCACACCATCCGTGAGCGGGAGCGGATACGGCGCGAGGTGAAGACCCTCACAACCATGCAACGCTGGGAGGGCTACATAGCCATGGCCGTCCCCGCCCTTCTGGCGCTGCTCCTCATGGCCCTCAACCGAGACTACATGGGCGTGATGTTCACGGAGCCTATGGGCCGGGTGCTGCTGGGGATAGCCGCTGCCTGGCAGTTCGTGGGGTTCCTCATCACTAGGCGGATAGTGGACATAGATATCTAGGCCGGGGAGGAGGTCAAGCAGGATGTTAGTGGTGCTCACGGCCCTCATGGTCTTCCTGACGGTATCGCTGGGGCTGCTGGCCCTGACGTGGCGCAGCGAAGACCCGGTAGGGGAACGGGTCCGCTCTCTGGCCCGTTACCGCGGCCAGTCAGGCCGCATAGAGAGGACGGCGCCCTTCGCCCAGCGCGTCCTGATCCCCATCCTCACCAACCTGGCCGACATGATCTCCTCCATCCTGCCCAACCGGCTGCTGGACTCCGTCCGCCGCAAGCTGGTAATGGCCGGGGGCACCCTGACCCTCAACACCTTCCTGGTGGTGTGGGCCCTGGTCACCGTCACGCCGCCGGCCCTCTACTTCTTCCTGCTCCTCCTCAGCGGATTCAATTTCGGCCCCCAGCAGTTCCTGCTCTTGCTGATCCTGGCTGGCGTGGGCGCGGCAGTGCCTTACTTGGTCCTTCACCTGCGAGTCCGCAAGCGGCAGACTATCATCTGGAAGAGCCTGCCCGACGCCTTCGACCTGGTGACCACTATGGTGGAGGCGGGTCTCGGGCTGGACGCCGCCCTGAGCCG
>BEIB01000062.1 GCA_002898615.1 bacterium HR25
TTGAGGAGGCCCTGGGGGTCCAGGGCCCGCTTGGCTGCCCTGAGGGCGATGGCGAAGGGCTCCGGACGCTCCTGATCGTACCAGGGGCGGTGCAGCCGCCCCACGGCGTGGTGGTGGGTGATGGTGCCACCGGCCTTCATGATGGCGTCGGAGGCGGCCTGCTTCAGGACCTGGTAGGCCTCCCGCAGGCCGCCCCTGGCCACGAAGCCCTTGTAGGTGTAGTAAGGAGCGGGGCCGTCCGTGTACACATGGGTGAAGCGGCAGTTGAGGCTGCCCCCCCTGCAGACCTCCCGCAGGGCGCGGCCTATGGCCTCCCGCACCTGGTGATCGAACTCCGGCCAGCGGTCCCAGGTGATGGCGCTCTCCACCGTGTCCATGAGGAGCCCCAGGCCGGCCGTCAGTCCCTCCGATACGTTGATGAAGGCGTTGCGCCAGGCACCCACGGCGCCCTGGCGGCCGGTGGGCTCGCCCGAGTCCGAGATGAGGACGGACTCCTCGTCCACCTCGCCGCCGCAGGAGCGGGCGATGTCCAGCGCCATGCGCATGGGCCACTCCTGGGGCAGCTCTGCCGACTCGAAGCCGATGATGAGGAGGGCCCGCGTCCCGTCCAGGCCGGCCGCCTCCTGGGCCAGCTCCGGGTCGAGGAGGCGGAGGTTGGCCGGCCACAGCTTGGCCTGGACTATCTGGCGCGTCGCCTCGTAGCCCCGTTCCCAGGAGGGGAAGGTGACGCCTGCAGTGGCCCGGTAGCGGGGCCGCGCCTGGACGCGCATCCAGGCCTCGGTGATGATCCCCAGGATGCCCTCGCTCCCCAGCACCAGGCGGTCCGGGCTGGGACCGGCGCCGCTCCCGGGCAGCCGACGGCTCTCCCACCATCCCTTGGGGGTGAGCATCCGCACCGACTCCACGAAGTCATCGATGTGGGTATCCTTGGTGGCGTAGTGGCCCCCGGAGCGGGTGGCGATCCAGCCCCCCAGCGTGGAGCAGGTGAAGCTCTGAGGGAAGTGGCGCAGGGTGAGGCCGTGGGGCCGTAGCTGCGCCTCCAGCTCCGGCCCCAGCGCCCCCGCCTGGATACGGGCCGCCCGGGAGACGGGGTCTACCTCCAGAACCTGATCGAACTGGTCCAGGTCGATGGTGACCACACCATCCCAGCCCTCCGGAGGCGTCACACCCTCCACCACCGAGGTGCCGCCGCCGTAGGGGATGACGGCGTAGCCCCTGTTGATACACCACTCCAGCACCGCCTCCAGTTCCTGCTCATTGCGGGGGTGGGCGACTACATCGGGCGGGTTGGGGAAGCCCTCCCAGACAGCGCGGGAGCGCTCCGCCCCGTAGGAATGGAGGGCCCGCTCGTAGTTATCGGTGAAGCAGAACTCGGCGATGGCGTCGGGGGGGCGGATGCGGGGCGGCCGTAGCTGCAGCTCCTCCGCCCGCGGGATGGGGGGCGGCTCTATGGTGACGCCCCAGCGGGCGGAGAGACGGGCGGCGTACTCCCGGCGCTGCTCCTCCGTGGGCTCCTCGTGCTGGAAGCCATACATCCAGATGCTGCGGCGCGGCTTCTGTTTGAACATGGGCCTCCCTCCCTGCCCAGGGTGTGGGGACGCTCAGCCTTCCTGGGCTATCTCCGCCCAGCGGGGCTGTCGCTTCTCCAGGAAGGCCATGACCCCCTCCCGGTGCTCCGGCGAGCGACGGCAGCGGTCCAGGATCTCGTTCTCCGTGCGCAGGGCCGCCTCCAGGTCGGACTGGACGCCCTTGTGGACCGCCTCCTTCAGCCAGCCCAGGACGCGGGTGGGGCCGTTGGCTATCTCGCTGGCCAGGGCCATCACCTCGTCCAGGAAACGCTCATGGGGAATGACCCGGCTCACCAGGCCGATCCCCAGGGCCTCCTGGGCGTCGATGATGCGGGCCGTCATCCCCAGCTCCAGCGCCTTGGCCATGCCGACGATGCGGGGCAGCAGGAAGGTACTGCCGAACTCCAGGATGAGTCCCACGCGGGCGAAGATGAAGCCGATACGGGCCTGGTCCGAGGCGAGACGGATGTCGCAGGGGAGGGTTATGGTGGCCCCCAGTCCCACGGCGGGGCCGTTGATGGCGGCGATGACCGGCTTGGGCAGGTCATAGATCTGCCGCATCAGCGCCTCGCCCACGATGCCGCCCCGCCGTGACTCCTCGATCCGCTGGCGGAAGACGCGCACGTCGGCGCCGGAGCAGAAGGCGCGCCCGGCCCCCGTCAGGACGACGCAGCCCACGCCGCGGTCCTCCTGGGCCTCCGCCAGGGCCCGGGAGACCTCCTGGCCCATGGTCTCGTTGAAGGCGTTGAGCACCTGGGGGCGGTTGAGGGTGATGATGGCCACCCGGTCCCGCTTCTCGTACTGGATCGTCTCCCACGTCATGGTGGTGTCCCTCCTTCCTGGCGAGGTCTCGCCGCCGGACGGCGGCCCGGTCACGGTGACACCAGTATACGCAGGGGGACCGTCCTTTTTCACCTGCCCTGCCGCGGACGCGAGCGGGCCAGCAGACCTGTGCTGTGGCCTGCTGGCCCGCACCCGAGGGCGTACGGTCTTAGCTGCGGGCGGGGGTGGCCTCGCCCAGCCGCTGGAGCTGGGGCATCACCCTCTCGGCGAAGAGGCGCATGCTCCGCCCCGCCTCCTCGTGGGGCATGCCACCGTAGCTGAAGACGCCGACGAAGGACTCGGCGCCGGTCTTGCTACGGATGTCCAGGATCTTCTCCAGGCACTGCTCCGGCGTGCCCCAGACCTGGAGGCTCAGGAAGAACTCGGTGGCCCTGTCAGCGCCGTAGCGCTGGACCTTCTCCGACATCTTGCCGTAGTACTCGTAGCCGCGGGTCTGGGCGAAGTGCTCGCTGCCGAACTCGTAGTGCCGGATGACGCTGTCCCAGTAGGCGCCGATCCAGCGGTGCGCCCCCTCCTGGGCCTTGACCGGGTCTTCATGGCAGTAGACCCAGCCGCCGGCGATGGGGGCCGGCGCCTCCACGCCGTGGTACTCGCGGTACGCCTTGCGGTAGACCTCCAGCTCCTGGGCGACGGCGTCCCAGGGCTTCTGGGGGATCATGAGGATGCCTAGCCCCAGCCGGGCCATGATCTCCGCCGACTCCGGAGAGACGGCGGCGCCGTAGGTGCGGCCGCGGAAGCTCCGCACGGGGCGCGGGCGGATGTCCTTGCGGGGCTGCTGGACGAACTGGCCCTGGTACTCGCAGTAGCCCTGCTCCAGCCCCTGCAGGATCATCTCGGCGTACTCCAGGAAGCGGTCGCGGGACTCGCCCATGGGGACGCGGAAGCCCTCGAACTCCACCCGGCCAGCGCCGCGGCCGATGCCCAGGATGACGCGGCCGCCGGAGAGCTGGTCCAGCATGGCCACCTGCTCCGCCACCCGCAGGGGATCGTGCCAGGGGAGCACCACCACCATGGAGCCAAGCTGTACCCGCTGCGTCCGCCCGGCCGCATAGGCCAGGAAGAGGAGGACGTCGGGCACCATGGTGTAGTCGGTGAAGTGGTGCTCCACGCTCCAGATGGACTGGAAGCCCAGGGGCTCGGCCAGGTCGGCCAGCTTCAGGTCGTCCTGGTAGACCTCCGTGTCGCTGCGGCGGTTGTAGGGGTTCTGGAAGATGACGGCCATCCCTACGTGCATGGTTGAGTTCTCCTCCCTTTCTTTGAGTGTCGGGCCCCGGTCCGGGTGCCCGCACCTGTGCGCCACTGTGCCCGCTGGCCGCGGCCGGGCGCCTCCCTTATGAGACCTTTCTATCACTCCTGGCTGTGGCGGTCAACCCTTCACGTCAACGTAGGGAGAGGGCGTCCGCCGGCTTGACCCGGGGGAGGGCCGGTCTATAACATCTAGCCAGATTTGCGTGGGCGATGCCCCGGCCGCGCCGGGGACGCCGGGAGGGAGTCATGAGGCCGCTGGACGGGATCCGGGTGCTGGAGCTGACGCGGGTGGGGCCGGCCGCCTTCGCCACCATGATGCTGGCCGATATGGGGGCCGAGGTGCTGAAGATAGAGCCCCCCAGCGCCGGACGGGAGCCCGGCACCGCCAACTCGCCCCCGCCGGGGGAGGAGCAGCGGGCGGCCGCCCTCTTCCTGAACCGCAACAAGAAGTCCCTCACCCTGGACCTGAA
>BEIB01000063.1 GCA_002898615.1 bacterium HR25
CCGTTCATGGACTGGGCCAGCACGGCGTCCCCCAGGAGGACTATGGTGGACTCCCACTGGGACATGTCTATGTACTGGCCCCTGCCGGTGCGCTCACGGTAGTAGAGGGCGGCCAGGACGGCGAAGGCGGCGTGGATGCCGGCGTTGGGGTCGCCGTAGGAGATCCCCAGGTGCATGGGCTGCTCCCAGTGCCGGTAGCCGGTGAGGGTGGAGAAGCCGGCCATGGGGACCTGGGCCGGGCCGTAGGAGATGTAGTGCCTGAGGGGGCCTGTCTGGCCGTAGCCGGACATGCTGATCATGATGATGTCCGGCTTGATCTGCCTCAGGACCTCGTAGCCGAGGCCCAGCTTCTCCATGACGCCGGCGGCGAAGTTCTCTGTCACGATGTCGCTGATGGCCACCAGACGCTTGGCCAGCTCCACCGCCTCCGGCCGGCTGAGGTCGAGCTGGATGCTGCGCTTTCCCTGGTTGTACTGGTTGAAATAACCGGAGGCAGAGGGGTTGAGCTGGCCACCGGCGAAGGGAGGGAGGAGGCGGGTGACGCAGGTGCGTTTGCTGGTCTCGATACGGATGACCTCCGCCCCCAGGTGGGCTAGCTGCATGGTGCAGAAAGGCCCCGCCCAGACCCAGGTGAAATCAGCGACCCTTATGCCAGCCAGGGGTCCCTTCCCGTGCTCCGCCATATCTCCTACCTCCTAGATGACGCCTTCCTCCCGCAGGGAGGCTATCTCGTCCTGGGAGAGGCCCAGCAGCCCGCCGTAGACCTCCTGGTTGTGCTGTCCCAGGGTGGGCGCCGGCAACCTCAGATCCCAGGGCGTCTCCGTGTGCTTGTAGGGAGCACCGGGATACTCGTAGGTGCCGGCCACCGGGTGGGCCACCGTGACGAAGAAGCCGCGGGCCCGCAGATGCTCCGAGTTCAGAAGGTCGCCCATGGTGGAGGCGGGGGCGAGGGGGATGCGGCGCTGCTGGGCGGCGTGATACAGCTCCTCCACCGTCCACTGGGCCACCCACTCCTCCAGGAAGGGGCGGAGGGCGTCGTAGTTCTGCGCCCGCTTGAGACGGTCGCCGAAGACCTCCCACTCCGCCCACTCCGGGTTGCCCATCATCTCCACCAGGGCCCGCCACTGGTGCTCCTCCACGCAGATGACGAAGATCCAGCCGTCCTTGCAGCGGAAGAAGTCCAGGGGCTGTATGGGCCGCTGCCCCCAGCGGACGGCGATGACCCCCATGTAGGGCCAGTAGGTGAAGTTCATCTCGATGAGGGCTGCCACCACCTCCTGGGCGGAGACGTCTATGTGCTGACCCTGCCCGGTGCGCAGGCGATGGAAGAGGGCGGACATGGTGGCGACGGCGGCGGTGGCCCCCGTCTGGTACTCCGTCTGCTGACCGTAGGCCTTCAGGGGCGGCTCCTCGGGGTGGCCGGGCCAGCCGTTGATCCAGGCCCAGCCGCCGGCCGCCATGGTGGTGATGTCGTAGGCCTTGTAGTCCCGGTAGGGCCCCGTCTGCCCGAAGGGGGATATGGAGGTCATGACGAGGCCGGGGTTCTCCCTAGAGAGGGCCTCATAGTCCAGGCCGCGTGGCCCCATGAGGGGAGGCGGGTAGTTGTGGACCAGCACGTCGGCCTGGGCCACCAGGCGCCGGAGGAGCTCCTGCCCCTTGGGCCTGGTCAGGTCCAGGGTGACGCCCCGCTTGTTGCAGTTCAGATAGAGGAAGAGTCCGCTCTTCTCCGGGTGGGGCTGATGGTCGGGAAAGGGGCCGCGGGTGCGGGCAATGTCCCCCCCGGGCTCCTCTACCTTTATTACATCGGCCCCCATGTCAGCCATGAGCTTGGCGGCGTAGGACGCCGCCACCATGTGCCCACACTCGATGACCCGTACGCCTTCGAGAGCCCTCGCGGCCATAGGCACCTTCCTCTCCATTCAGGATATGGTCTTATATTCTGTCGTGACCTCCTTTCTTTATCGTGCCCATTATAATAAGGCGAAGTGAGGAGGACGCCAAGCTGGGCGGGTCCGGCACGGGGCGCTCCTCGGGAGGCCGCCCGGGCATCGTGGTGGCCAGCGCTGGGGCTGGGCATCCTCCTCGTCCTCTACAACAACCTCGTCTCCCTGCTCCCGGCCCAGGCGCAGGAGCGCTACGCCTGGGCGCTGGTCCTGGGGGAGATGGCGGCCCTGGCGGCGGCGGTGGTGTGGGCGCTGCGCTGGGCGGGCCTGGGCCGGGCCGAGGCGGGCCTGGCCGAGCGACGGCCCATGCCCAACGCCCTGCTGGGGGCGGGGCTGGGCGCCCTGGTCATCTGTCCCGTGGTCATCTACTTCCTCTTCCCGCTGGGGGTGCCGCGGGGCGAGATCGATTACGAGGGAGTGGCGGGCATGACGCTGGGAGGCTTCCTGCTGTGGGCGCTGGTGCAGCAGCCCCTGGGGACGGCCCTCTTCGAGGAGGCGATGTACCGCGGCCTCCTGCAGGGGCTGGCGGTGCGGGCCTGGGGGCTGTCGCGAGGGCTCCTCTTCGTGGCGGGGGCTTTCGCCGTGAGCCATCTGATCATCAACCACCGGACAGTCCAGGAGACGGCAGTGGGGGAGGTGCCGTCGCTGGCAGTCGCTGCCCAGGTGGCGTCGCTGGTCGGCCTGGCGGTGGGCTCGCTGCTCATGAGCGTCCTGAGGCTGCGCACGGGCGGGCTGGCGGCGCCCGTCTCCTTTCACTGGGCGGTGGTGGTGGCCATGCAGGCTACCCTCTTCGCCCTCTCCCGCTGAGGGCCGGAGGGGCGGGCAGGTCATGACGGCCTTTCTCCTCACCGGGCCGCCCGGCTCGGGCAAAACGACGCTGGTGCTGGAGCTGGTGCGGGAACTGGGGGTGCCCGCTGGCGGCTTCGTCACCGAGGAGGTGAGGGAAGGAGGGCGGCGCACGGGCTTCCGGCTTGTCACCCTGGACGGTCGTCGCGCCCTCCTGGCCTCCGTGGAGAGCGTATCGCCGCTGCGGGTGGCCCGCTACGGCGTGGAGCTGACGGGGCTGGAGACGGTGGGCGTCCCTGCCATCTACCAGGCCATCGAGGGTGCTGCCCTGGTCGTCATCGACGAGATAGGGAAGATGGAGCTCCTCTCCGAGCGCTTCCGTGAGGCCGTCCTGGCCGCTCTGGAGAGCGGGAGGCCCGTGCTCGGCACCATCATGCTGGCACGGCACCCCTTCGCCGACGCCGTCAAGGCCCGCCCCGATGTCCGCCTGCTCACCCTGGCCCGCGAGGAGAGGGAGACGGTCCGCCAGAGGCTCCTGACGGAGCTGCGACGGGCCCTCGCCGGATATTGACACCCCCGGTAAGCCTCTGCTACAGTCAGCGCAAAGCGGGGGTGAAGCCATGAAGTTCGGGATCTTCTTCGAGCTGTCCACACCCAAGCCCTGGCGTCCTGACAGCGAGTACCAGGTCTATATGAACGCCCTGGAGCAGGCCCAACTGGCCGATGAGCTGGGCTTCGACCAGATATGGGCGGTGGAGCACCATTTCCTGGAGGAGTACTCCCACTGCTCGGCGCCGGAGGTCTTCCTCACCGCCGTGGCTATGCGGACGAAGCGGGCGCGCATCGGCCACGGTGTGGTGCTCTGCTTGCCTCCCTTCAACCACCCCATCCGCATCGCCGAGCGGGCCGCGGCCCTGGACATCGTCTCCGGCGGCCGGCTGGAGTTCGGCACCGGGCGCTCCGCCACCTGGACGGAGCTGGGCGGCTTCGGTGTGGACCCCGACATGACCAAGGAGATGTGGGACGAGTGCGTCCGGGTCATCCCCAAGATGTGGACGCA
>BEIB01000064.1 GCA_002898615.1 bacterium HR25
CGGCAGAGCGGGGGACTTTTAATCCCACGGCCGTGGGTTCGAATCCCACCGGGCCCTCCAGACCAGCCCCCGAGGCCCCCCACTTTCTCCGGCACATCCCTACACTATAGACGCAGCATATGGGCGAGCCCAGCCCACCAAGGAGCCCCCTCAGCGAGAGGGTCCAGCCTGCCGGTGGCTTCACAACGGCAGCAACGGGCCGGCCACTCCACTCCGTCCCCATGCACGTCCAGCTCGACGGCGGCGCCACAGCCCCGGGCCGTCCGCTCTGGGAGACGAGCAGAGGGAGGCCACCTGCGCCTCCGGATGCCATCTGTGGCGACGCCCGCTGCCGGGCCAACGAGCGGCCAGGCGCCGAGGGGGACGCGCCGCTCGCTCCCAGAGGACATCACCCCGCCTAGGCGGCCCGTCCCCTGGTGCGAAGAAGGGCGTAGAGGCCACAGACGGCGCCCGCCAGGCCCAGGGCCAGGGCCGCCGCACTCAGGGGCAGGGCCAGGCCCTCGCCATCGCTGGCGCCGGAGGCGCTGGCGCCCGGGGGGAACTGGAGCGCCGAGGGGTCCTGGACCGCCTCGGTGGGGAACAGCGCCTCCACTGGCTGCCCCCTGACCTGCCCGACGAGACGGAAGACATACTCGCCGGGCCGGCTGAGGATAAAGAGCTCGCTGGTGTAGCGCCCAGGCCCATCGACGGCGGGGAGGAGGACCAGCTCTCTCCGCTGGGAGCCGTCGACGCTGAGCAGCTCCATGCGCAGCGTCCCCTCCAGGCCCGTCACCGGCTCGCCGCTGTCGGCGCGGGTCACCGTCATCTCCAGGGCATTGGGATAGCGAGCGATGGCCGGCTCGTCCCGGAAGCCCACCTCGATGGCGTAGCCTCCCACTACCCGGCGCTCGTGGGCCCGGGCAGCATCGGACAGGAGGTGGCCCGCCCCCAGCAGGGCCAGAGCTATGGTGGCCCAGAGGAGGAGGCGGGGGGCCCGTCCCCTGGCACAACGGTCAGTCATGGGGGATGTCTTCGGGAAGGCTGACCTCCAGGGGGGCATTGAAGTCGAAGTATTCCCTGACGGTGTGGTAGCCCACGGATATCACTTCTTCCCGTCGCACCAGGCCGTCCCCTTCGCCGATCCACAGGGTCTGGCGAGTGCTCCCGGCGCTGTCGGTGAAGGTGACGACGACGCAGCGGACACCGTTCACCTCTTCGTGTCCCAGGACGGTCGGCTGGTAGGCCACGTCGGACCAGACGTAGTTGGGCCAGGTAAAGCGGTAGACGGGGCTCCAGAAGCCCGTCTGCCAAGCCGTCTGGCCGCTCTTGCGGGTGAACATCAGGTTCCACCAGACGACCGTTTCGTCGCCGGCGCTGGTCTGGATGCGCATGCTGGAGGGCGCCACTAGGACGTAGTCTGTCCAACCGGCCGAATTGGAGCCGCCCGGCCGCTCCCTGGCCCGGGCTGACTTCAGTGCGTTCATACTCTGCTCGGCCTTCTCCAGGAAGGCGCGGGCCAGGGCCGCCCCCTGGCCCATCTCGCCCGGCGAGAGGGCGGCGGAGCGGTCGAAGCCGTAGCGAAGGGCCGGCGTGGTGACGAGCAGGGCCACGGAGAGCAGCAGGAGGAGGCCCAGACCCGCCTCCCACTGCACCAGCCTCTGCCAGATGCGGAGGGGCGTCGCCAGCTCCTCACGGTCGGCGCCCCCGGCCAGCAGGTCACGCACCCGCCGACGATGCCTGAAGGAATGGATAGCGCCCACGCCCGCCATGAGGGCTACCAGACAGAGCTTGGCCAGCAGGGCCTGACCGTAGGCCGTCCCCGCGACGGCCTTCAGGGCTGACAGGGAGAGGGCGGGCAGGTGGGTCTCCGCCCGCAGGAGGCCGGTGGCCGCCAGCACCAGCCCGGAGAGAAGGGCATAAGGGGTGAACCTCCCCAGAAGGGCCACCCGCACTTGGGCCCGCTCCCCTACCTCCCACCTGGCGGTGGCGGGCAGAAGGACGGCGGCGAAGTAGAACACCCCGCCCACCCACACGGCCGCCGCCAGGTAGTGCAGCCAGGCAGCGGCCAGGGACGAGTAGTAGGGGCCGGAGACCACCGCGGCGTGGCCGGTGGCTGCCAACCCCAACATGGCCAGCGCCGCCAGGGCTACATGGCCACGGGCGGCCTGGACCTCGGCCGGCAGGCCGTGCCGAGGGGCAGGACGAGCGGTCGCCACCTCGGCCCCGCCAGCCACCAAGAGCAGAGGGCCGGTGCGCCGGGCCACCAGCACCGCCAGGGCAGCCAGGGCCACGATCCCCCAGGAGACCAGGGAGAAGCGGCTGGTGAGGAGGGCCACAGTGGCGCCCCAGCCGCTGGAGACCCGGGCCAGGCCAGCCGTAGCCACCATGGGCCAGGCCACCTCCAGGGCGCGTCCCGCCAGCAGGCAGAGGACAGCCAGGAGGACGGCCCGCCTGTAACGTTGACTTACGCCCACGGCGAGGAAGGCCAGCCTGCCCGCTCCCCTCGCCAGCCAGGGGCCGGCCACGAAGGCGTGGGCGAAGGCGATGCCTCCCCACGCCAGCGCCCCTGCCAGGGTGATGTAGCGCAGCAGCACCGGCAGCCACCGCGGCACCGGCAGGCCAGCGCCGGCACTGGCCGCCTCCTCCACGCCGGGAGTGGTCGCCGCCACCCCCACGGCGAAGGGGAACGTCCCCACCAGGTAATGGCCGTCCACCGGCGAGAGGGTCACCCAGCGCACCCGGTAGTTGCCCTGGGGCAGCGGCCCCAGGTCGACGCTCATGGCCGTGGGCGGGCTACCGTGGTAGTAAGTGGTGCCCCGGTCCACCCGCCGGCCGGACACGTCATAGACCTCCAGCCGGCTGCCCTGAGCGATGATAGGCTCCGAGAGCCAGACGGTGACGCGGGGCGGCGGCTGGGACAGGGAGGCACCGGGCGCCGGGTCGGCGCGGACTAGCTGGGCATGGGCGCGGACGGTGGCCGGGCTCCCCGCGAGGAGGACGAGGAGGACGGCCAGCCATCCCAGGAGCGCCACCCGGCTCCTGGCCCTTCCCCGCCCCACTCTCGGCACCGGTGGCCGGTCACTGGCCCGAAGCGGCCCCCAGATAAGCACGACGGATCACGTCTTCCTGCGACAGCTCCGCCTGCCCGCCTTCGTGGACGATACGCCCCGTCACCATCACGTAGAAACGGTGGCCCAGCTCGCGCGCCAGGTGCAGCGTCTGCTCTACCAGGAGGATGGTCGTCCCCTCGCTGCTCAGGCGGCGCAGGACGTGGTAGATCTCCTCGATGACCAGAGGCGCCAGCCCCAGCGAGGGCTCGTCCAGCATGAGCAGCCGGGGGCGGGCCATCAGGGCGCGGCCGATGGCCAGCATCTGCTGCTCACCGCCGCTCAACGTCCCTGCCACCTGACGGAGCCGTTCCCTGAGGACAGGGAAGAGCTCCATGACCCAGGCGAGGTCCTCCTTGACCCCACCTTTGCGGAGGTGGGCCCCCGCCAGCAGGTTCTCCAGGACGGTCATCTCCGGGAAGAGGAGGCGGTTCTCCGGCACCAACACGATCCCCGCCCGCACGATCCTCTCCGGGGAGGCGCCGGTGATGTCACGGCCCATGAACTCTACATGGCCCCGCCTGGGCCTGAGGATGCCCGCCAGGGCATAGAGGGTGGTGGTCTTGCCGGCCCCGTTGGGCCCCAGCAGGCAGGTGACGCGTCCCTCCGGCACCTCCAGGGTGATCCCCTTCACCGCCTCTATCTGCCCGTAGGCCACGGACAGGTCGCTCACCCGCAGGAG
>BEIB01000065.1 GCA_002898615.1 bacterium HR25
GGGGAGCACAAACTGGAGGAGATCTATCACCAGGGCGGCATGCCTGCGGTGGCCGCTCAGCTGGGGAAGACCGTCCCCACCATCAAGGCCAAAGTGGGCCAGCCTCTCCGGGTGCACGTCATCAACATCGGCGACCAGATCCACTCCTTCCATGTGCACCACGCCAGCCACATCTCGGAGACTACTCTCCAGGGGCGCCCCTGGCCGGCCAACGTAGTGCCGCTCGTTCCCGGTCAGGCCGAGACCTTGCGCATCACCTTCACGGAGCCCGGCCTCTGGCTCTTCCACTGCCACGTGGTGCAACACGCCGACGCCGGGATGATCGGCCTCTTCTCGGTGGAGGAGTGAGACGAGACGGTCTGTCCTGCGCGGCCGGGCAGCTTCATGGACAAGGTCAGTACTGGACGGGCGCCTGGGGACGTCAGCCCTGGGCCCCGTCCGGTGCCGGCAAGCACCGCCTTCTATAGGCCAGGAGCGCGAGGCCGTATCCTCCCGGCCAAGTTACCACGCGGAGCGCGAAAACGGGGCCGGAGGTCGTTGACAGGGGGCGTCAGCCCTCCATACGATTGTCCCAGAGAGGTTTTTGACCCCCCGTGGCGGCAGGAGCGCGCGTGCCGCTCTCCCCAGGAGGCGCCCGTCAGACGACGGGCGCCGGGCCGTTGCGCTTTGTGGCGACACTGCTCTTCGTCCTAGCGGTGCCTGTCCTGCTCCTGACGACGAACATCCGCATCGCCTTCAATCTGCCACAGCTCTATGACTACAGCGTCCGCCAGTACGATGCCGCCGACAGGAGCGGCATTCCCCAGGAGGAGCTGCTGCGAGCCAACCGCGAGATAGTGCGCTACTTCAACGACGACCGGGAGACGCTGCGCATCGTGGTGACGGACCGCACGGGCGCCAGGGTCTCCCTTTTCACTCCCCGGGAGACGGCCCACATGGCCGATGTCAAGTCCCTCCTGTGGAAGCTCTTCCGTGTCCAGGAGGCGGCCCTGGCCTATGTGCTGGTCTTCATAGTGGCCGTCTACGTCTGGGCGAGGGAGGGCAGCCTGCGCGACCTGGCGCGGGCGGCCCTGCAGGCGGCCGTCCTGACGGTGGGGATAGTGGTGGGCGTGGGGGTGGCAGCGGCGGCCGGCTTCGACAGGCTGTGGGAACAGCTCCACGTCCTGGTCTTCCCCAACGACTTCTGGCTCCTGGACCCGCGGGAACATCACCTGATCCAGATGTTCCCTGAGGAGTTCTGGTTGGAGATGGTCCTGCTGCTGGGTCTGGTGACCTTGGCGGAAGCGACGCTCCTGGCGCTCCTGGCCGGAGGATATCTCTGGTGGTCACGCCCCGAGGGAGCGCCAGCACGGCAGCGCTATGTCTTCAACCTGGCCACCCGGGCGAGGCCACTGCCGCGTCCCTGGCGGGCCCGTCCTGGCGCGCCCCGCGGCTGAGGCGGCGCCTCAGGCCCCACAGGCGCAGCCGGCGCAGTGACCTCCGGCGCAGGAGCCGCAGCCGCCGCCCAGGCTACCCATCTGCCCGCCCTCACCGCTGCTGAAGGCGGCGAAGAGGGAGAGTACCCGCTCTCCTCCCTGATGGCCGGCGGGGCAGGTGGCAGGCTCGTCCCGGCGGGACATGGGCCGCAACAGCTCGAAGCGGGCGTCGCACTGGCTGCAGTAGTACTCGTACAGGGGCATCCTACCGCCTCCGTGCCCCGATGCTAGGTGTCACCGGGCCCTTGCGTCAAGGCCCGCCCGTCACTCCAGGAAGTCCCGCAGCTTCTTGCTGCGGCTGGGGTGGCGCAGCTTACGCAGCGCCTTCGCCTCTATCTGGCGGATGCGCTCACGCGTCACGTTGAACTCCCGGCCCACCTCCTCCAGGGTGCGACTGCGCCCGTCCTCCAGCCCGAAGCGGAGGATGAGCACCTTCTGCTCCCGGGGTGTGAGGGTGGAGAGCACCTCCTGCACCTGCTCTCGCATGAGCTGCTGGGAGGCCGCCTCCACGGGCGAGATGGTCCCCTGGTCCTCGATGAAGTCGCCCAGGTGGGAGTCCTCCTCCTCGCCTATGGGCGTCTCCAGGGAGACGGGCTCCTGGGAGACGCGGACGATCTCCCGCACCTTCTCCGGCCCCACGTCCATCTGGCGGCCGATCTCCTCGCTGGTGGGCTCGCGGCCGTACTCCTGGACGAGGCGGCGGCTGACCCGCATCAGCTTGTTGATGGTCTCCACCATGTGGACGGGGATGCGGATGGTGCGGGCCTGATCGGCGATGGCCCTGGTGATGGCCTGCCGTATCCACCAGGTGGCGTAGGTGCTGAACTTGTAGCCCTTGCGGTAGTCGAACTTCTCCACCGCCCGTATGAGGCCGATGTTCCCCTCCTGGATGAGGTCCAGCAGGGACATGCCGCGGCCGATGTACTTCTTGGCCACGCTGACCACCAGCCGCAGGTTGGCCTCGGTGAGGCGCTTTTCCGCCTTCCGGCCGTCCTCCTTGAGCTGGCGCAGGCGGGCGCCTAGCTGCTCCTCGTAGGGGGAGAGGCGCTCCACTAGCCCCTCCGCCGGCGGCAGGAGGGAGGTCAGGTCGCCGCCCGTGGCCTCCAGGACGATGGGAAGCAGCCCCTGGATCAGGACGTGGGTCACCACCGAGAGCTGAACCAGGGCCTGTTCGGCCTCCCGCTGGTCCATGCCCAGCCTCTGGGCCACCTTCTCCGCCATGGCGGTGTCTATCTCGCCGTCCACGCAGGAGCGGAAGGCCTCGTTCTCCAGCAGCTCCGGTAGGAAGAGGCCTCGCAGGTCCAGCTCGTCGGCCACCACGTCCATGACGCGCCGCAGGCGGTGCAGCTCCTGGAGCATGGCGACCACCGTCTGGGCGGCGGAGGGGGCGCGTCCGTTCTTCTCCTTGAGGGCCTCCTCGAGGCGCTTTATGAACTTGGCCTCCTCCATCTGGCGAGCGAGGAACTTCTCATCGGCGGCGGTGAGGAGGCTGACCTTGCCGATCTCCCGCAGGTACATGCGGACGGGGTCATCCACCCCCTCTTCCAGCTCCTCCAGCTCTCGCTCGACATCCTCAGGGTGCTCCTCTTCCTCCTCCACCCACTCCTCTTCCTCCACCACGTCAGGGGCGGCGAGGACGGGCGGGGCCTCCTGGGCCTCGGGCTCCTCCAGGTACTCCAGGGTGGGGGCCGGGCCCTCCAGCTCCTCGGGCTCGTCCAGGATCTCCTCTTCCTCCGTCAGGTCGCCCTCTCTGGGGTGTCTGCGCCTCTCCATGTCTTCCAGGTGCTCGGCCATGTCTGTTCACCTCAAACCTAGCTGCTCTCTGGACCCCCGCCCTCGGATGGGCGCTCTTTACCCCGGCCGTGGAGCTTGAGCCCCAGCTCCAGGTCCTCTAGGAGCAGGGCGTCCAGGGGTTCCAGCTCCTCCTCCCTCTCCGCCACACGCAGCGGGCGCTCCCGCCAGACGCGGGCCGCCCGTTCCAGGACCTTCAGCTTGTTAGGGGTCTTCTCCTCCTGCGCGGCCAATGAGGCAGTTCGGGCCATCTTCTCGGCCTGGAGCTGCCGCTGCTCCAGTCGCTGCCGGAGGCTCCAGAGTGCATTACCTCCATCATCATTATCCCACATAGGGTCGAAGCGCGTCCAAAGGGACAGGAGGTACTCTACATAATCATGGAGCTCCTCCGGCAGAGCCTGGCGCAGTTCGCCCAGGTCTTTGCACCTTTTCCAGGCCCTGAGCACCTCTCGGCCCTCGCTGCGCCAGAACAGCTCTTCGGGCAGGT
>BEIB01000066.1 GCA_002898615.1 bacterium HR25
ACCTCCGGCAACGTCCTGCGCGTGCGCGAGGTCTGGACGGACTGCGACGCCGACACCCTCCTCCTCAAGGTGGAGCCGGCCGGCCCCGCCTGCCACACCGGCGAGCGCTCCTGCTTCTTCCGCGCCCTGACGCCGCGCCATCCCTGAGCGACGCCTAGGTCCCCCGAACGAGGAGCGAGGGCGCCCGCGGCGGGCGCCCTCGCCACCGTCAGCCCAGGGGCCGTCTACTTCTTCTCTTCCATGCCGTAGCGACGGCGGAAGCGCTCCACACGGCCCGCCGTGTCCACGATGCGCTGCTCCCCGGTGAAGAAGGGGTGGCAGCGGCTGCACACCTCTATGCGCAGAACGGGCTTGGTGGCCCGCGTCTTCCAGGTGTTGCCGCAGGAGCAGACCACCGTCGCCTCTACGTACTGGGGGTGAATACCCTGCTTCACGGTCTCTGGTTCACCTCGCTCGTAATCGCCCCTGGCCGTCTAGGCCCGCTGGGCGGCCGCCTCTTCGTGGGGATAGACGCTCACCCGCTTGCGGCCGTACTTGTCGTAGGGCTCGAACTTTACCCGACCCTCGATGAGGGAGTAGATGGTATAATCCCGCCCCAGGCCCACGTTGCGGCCGGGATGTATCCTGGTACCCCGCTGCCGGACGATGATGCAACCCGGCCAGACGTACTGGCCGTCGTACCGCTTCACGCCCAGCCGCTTGGCGTTGCTGTCGCGTCCGTTCTTGGCAGAACCGCTGCTCTTCTTGTGGGCCATGGCCCATCACCTGCCTAACTCTGCTCAGCCCTCGTCGTCTCTTCCCCGGCCCCTGCCTCCTCGGCGCCGGCGGAGGCCCGGGCCCGCCCGCTGCGCCGCCTCTGGGGCCGCTCCTCCTCGGTGGAGGACTCCGGGGCCTGGCCCGCCAGCAGTATCTGCTGGATGGCCAGGCGCGTGTAGGGCTGTCGGTGCCCCTTCTTGCGCCGGTAGCGGGTCTTGGCGTGGTACTTGAAGACCACCACCTTGCCCGCCTTGCCGTGCTCCACCACCTGGGCGATGACCCTGGCCCCCTCCACCAGCGGCGTGCCCACGCGGACGCCGCTGTCGTTGGCCACCATGAGGACGTCAGTGAGCTCCACCGTGGAGCCCACCTCCGCCGGGATCAGCTCCACGTCTATGAGCTGGTTGGGCTCCACCCGGTATTGCTTGCCGCCGGCTCGGATGATGGCGTAAATGGCGGGGCCTCCTTCTCAAAGGCAACGCAAAGACGATTTTATTACCTGACCGCCCTTTAGGTAAAGGGGTGTTAAAGGGAGATATCGTCCAGTTGGGAGGCTACCGGCCCGCCCCCTTCGAAGGCCAGGCCCGGCTTGGGCTGCATGATGGGCTTGGGCTGCGGCGGCGCCTCCACCTGCCCCGGCTCCCGCGCCTGCCTGGGCGGCGCCGGCGGCGTGGGCGGCAGCGGCTCCTCCTCCGGGGAGGCGTTGAGGACGGCGATGAGCTCCTCGCCCTCCAGCGTCTCCCGCTCCAGGAGCACCCGCACCAGCTGGTCCAGCTTGGCCCGGTTGTCGTGCAGCACCTTCCGCGCCGTCTGGTAGGCGTGGTCGATGATCTGCCGCACTTCTTCGTCTATCTCCTCGGCGATCTTCTCCGAGTAGTTACGCTGCTCGGCGATCTCCTTGCCCAGGAAGACCAGCTCCTCCTTGCGGCCGAAGGTGCGGGGGCCCAGGCGCTCGCTCATGCCGAACTGGGTCACCATCTGCCGCGCCAGGCGGGTGGCCCGCTCCAGGTCGTCCTGCGGCCCGGTGGTGAACTCCCCGAAGACCATCTCCTCCGCCACCAGCCCGCCCAGCATGGCCGCCAGCAGGTCCTTGAACTGGGACTTGGTGTACAGGTGGCGGTCCTCCTCCGGCAGGAAGCGGGTGAAGCCGCCAGCCATCCCGCGGGAGACGATGCTTATCTTGTAAGGCGGGTCGGCGTTGGGGAGGGCATGGGCTACCAGGGCATGCCCTGCCTCATGGTAGGCGATGATCTCCCGCTCCCGCTGGCTGATGACGCGGCTCTTGCGCTCTGGCCCGGCGATGACGCGGTCTATCGCCTCGTTGAACTCCCGCATGGAGATACGCCGCTTGCCGCGGCGGGCGGCCAGGAGGGCGGCCTCGTTCACCAGGTTGGCCAGGTCCGCCCCGGAGAAGCCCGGCGTCTGGCGGGCCAGCACGTCCAGGTCCACGTCCCCCTCCAGCGGCTTCCCGCGGCAGTGGACCTCCAGGATGGCCCGGCGACCCTTCACGTCCGGGCGGTCCAGGACCACCTGGCGGTCGAAGCGGCCCGGCCGCAGCAGGGCGGGGTCGAGGATGTCCGGGCGGTTGGTGGCGGCGATGACGATGACGTTGGTGCTGGTGTCGAAGCCGTCCATCTCCACCAGGATCTGGTTCAGCGTCTGCTCCCGCTCGTCATGGCTGCCGCCCAGGCCGGCGCCCCGGTGGCGGCCCACGGCGTCGATCTCGTCGATGAATACGATGCAGGGCGAGTTGCGCTTGGCCTGGTCGAACAGGTCGCGCACGCGGGAGGCACCCACGCCCACGAACATCTCCACGAACTCGGAGCCGCTTATGGAGAAGAAGGGGACGCCGGCCTCGCCGGCCACCGCCTTGGCCAGGAGCGTCTTCCCCGTCCCTGGCGGCCCCACCAGGAGCACACCCTTGGGTATGCGGGCCCCCAGGCTGGCGAAGCGCTCCGGGTACTTGAGGAACTCCACTACCTCCTTGAGCTCCTCCTTGGCCTCGTCCACCCCGGCCACGTCGGCGAAGGTGACGGTGGGACGGCTACCCGATATGAGGCGGGCGCGGCTCTTGCCGAAGTTGAGGGCCTGACTGCTGCTCCCCTGGGCCTGTCTGAGGAAGAAGAAGAGGATGCCCATGATGAGCAGCAGGGGCAACAGGTTGACGACGATGCTCAGGACGCCACCCCAGGGGTTCCCCTCCTTGGTCCTGATGGGCGGCTGCTCCGTCACGGGGATGCCGTTGTCCTGCAACACCTTGCGGACGGAGTCCCCGGGCTCCAGCTCCGTGCGGAACTGCTGGTCGCTGGCCATCACCTTCCAGGTGACGGTGCTGCCATCGACGATGATCTCCTGCACCTGGCGCGCCCTGACGTCCTCCACCAGGGCGGAGAGGGGGACGCTCTGCACCTGGGAGTTGCGCGACGGCAGCAGCGAGTAGATAATGGCGATGACGGCTGCCAGGATCAGCAGGTAGACCAGGCCACGCCCCAGCCAACGAGCATTCATCTCAGTCTACTATACCACACTTATAAAACGTCATGCATGGACTCCCCGGGGCGGCGCTGTCCCTAATCGGACGCCAGCACCCCGCCCTGGGCCCAGTTCTCCTTCGGTATGTCCTCGAAGATGATGATGGTCGCCTCCGGCGTAGTGTGGGCGATGTTGACCATCGCTTCGGTGATGACCCGCGCCAGCTCCTGCTTCTGGGCGTGGGTGCGGCCCGCCCACATCTCGATACGAACGATGGGCATGCTGTCACCTCCACACCTTAGTTAGAACGCTCCGGTACCTCTCATGTTACCATTAGAGCTGCCCATGGTGGCCCTCCCTACCTGCGCCGAGGAGGAGGCCCTCTGGCGAGAGGG
>BEIB01000067.1 GCA_002898615.1 bacterium HR25
CTGGTCAGGCGGGGCGCTTGTCCAGGGAGAGGCAGCCGCTGAGGTAGGCGGCCGCGGGCCGGTGGCGCTCTATCCACCGCAGCGCCCGCAACGCCCGACGTCGGTGTACCAGAGCTAGAAGCCAGGCGTAGCTTCTTGCCGCCTCTCGCCACGTCTCGTCTGCCATTTTACCGGACGGTCCAGTCCCTGACCCGGTTACGGACGCGTGAAGCCGCGCCCGCTCCCGGTAATAGGCGACGGGTACGCTGGAGCGCCCGCGGGCCAGGTCCTCCGGGAAGTCTACCACGTCATCGATCAACTGGCACATCATCCCCACGTGGAAGCCATAGACGTAATAGAGCCTGGCCAGGCGGTCGTCGGCGCCGCCCAGCCTCGCCCCGGCGGAACAGATGGCAGCGGTGAAGCCCCCCGACTTCTGGCGGGCTACGCCCACCGCTCCTCTCAGGTCCAGCTCCTGTCCCGCCTCTACCTCCGTCTGCTGGCCTGCTCCGGCCCTCAGCAAGGCGAGCGGCAGGTGGTCTGCCGTCTTGGCGAACCCGGAGCGGTCGTCCTTGAGACAGACGAAGCTGAAGGTGAGGAGAGCGATGGCGGCGTTCAGCAGCGCCTCCCGGTTCGGGAAGCTTGGCCACAGGGCGGCGTCGTCCTCCTCCAGGTCGTCGATGACGTCCATGGCCCGGGCCAGGCATTCGGCCGAGGCGGCCAGGGGGACGGCTGGCTGCCAGTCCCCGCCCGAGGCCGAGGCGCACGAGGCGAGGGCGAGCATCGCCCAGTGCAGCTTCGGTTGATCGCTGAGGACGCCCCCCCGTCCGCTCAACAGGGCGCAGGTCCTTCGGGCCAGAAGGCCCTCTCCCAGGCTCTCCGACAAGGCAGACAGAATATGTCGCCTCACCGCTGCCTGGGCCTGCTGCCGACAGACAGGGCTACATGTCATTACAAAAGCGATAGAGTGCCTAGCGGGCTAGCCCTATATCCAAGAGCCCAGGAATGGCGTCAGTTCGTCGGCGCTGGGGGCGGAGAGACGCCCGGCCTTGGCGATCTCCGACAGCCACTCGCCGAAGGCCGCCGCCTCGACGTCGCCCAGGCGGAGGCCCTGCAGAGCGCCACCCTCTACCAGGCGGGCCCGCAGCCCCTCGTCCACCGCTATCTGCTCGACCAAGCTGGCCAGCTTCTCGTACATACTATACCTCCTTTGGCTACTTTCCCCCGGACAAAAGACTGCCCTGGGGCGCTCGCCCTCATTCCAAGCTTCGTACACCAGAGGCCCGGCGACATCCGTGAAAATCATGAAAATTGTGAAAGGGGTTTTCCCTCTATAACTCAGGGTTTTCCCTGAGGATGCGCAGGCGCTGGCGGTCGTCCCTTTGCCGGGGAGAGCCAGGGTTATCACGGATGCCCTCAGCTTCCAATATCGGATACTTAGGAACTGTGTCACGCGCACCTCCCGAGGCGTCTCTATGTAGGGAGGGACAGAAGTGAGGGGTGGACCGGAGGCAAGACCGCTAAGGGGGGATCAAAGGTGGCTGTCCTAGCTCTGCTCTCGGACGACCCGTTTCTCACCGCAGCTGTGGGACAGCGGTTCACCGGCAAGGGCCATACCGTGCTGGTGTGCCGTTCCGGCTGCGAGCTGCAGCAGGCCCTCCGCTCGGTGAGCGTGGATTTCCTCCTCCTCGACGGCGAGAGCCTGAACGGCGACCTGCCGCGAGGGCTCGTCGACTCCTACCCGCCGGTGGCAATCGTCCTGCCCGATGCAGGAGACGCGGGGGAGGCCGCCATCGCTCGGCTGGCCGGGCTGAACGGCGCCCTCGTCCTCTCCTTCGCCAGGCCGGTCGATCTCTCCCTCCTGGAGGAGGCGGTCCTGACCAGGGTGGAGGCCGGCGCAGTCCGGCGTCGGTCGGGGCCGTTCCACCTCAGCCATACCACTCGCTCGCTGCGTTACGGTAACCTGCACGTGCCGCTGACGCCCCTGGAATATCAGCTCCTGCGCCGCCTCATGGAGCAGGAGGGCTCGCCGGTGCCGGCCTCCACTCTGCTGGAGGAGGTATGGGGAGTTCCCGCTGCCGCCGGCTCCACCGAGACGGTGCGGGCCCACATCCGCAACCTGAGGCGCAAACTGAGGCAGGCCGGCGGCCTCGACTGGTGCCTCCAGACCTGCCCGAGACATGGCTATCGCTTCGTGGGTATGTCAGAGGTAGCGGCCCGGGCCGCCATGCGGGCAGCCAACGACTCCTGAGCCAGACTGCCGGGCGCGGGCGCCACTCCTGGCCGGGCGCCGCCAGGATGTCTCCCCCTCGCCCGGGGACCGTGAAGTCGTGCTCTTATCCCGAAGGGACCAGGGGCATCGCCTGGCGGATGATCCGGACCAGCTCCTGGGAGAGCCGCGCTATCTCCTGCGGCCTCCGAGCGCCCGAGAACTCCGTCTCCAGGGCCAGCGTGGCTTGGCAGAGCTGGCGGCCCAGCACCTCATCCCGGGGGCGCAACACCGTGTCCAGGTTGTGGGTCAGGTTGTGTACCCGGCCGAAGAAGGCCTGCTCCGCCCCCTGGACGTTCCCTGCCATCGCCATCTGGGACGTCCTCTCCAGCCCGGCGATGGCGAACTCCATCTCCGCCTGGTCCACCGTCACGGTCCCCAGGGGGGCCAGAGTGCTGGCGCAGGGATCGCTTTGCCCTGCCGGGCTGCCCCTGATGAGCATCACTACCAAGAGAGCGATGCTGATGCCGATGAGCCCCAGCACGCTGCCCCAGATGACGTCACCGATGCGCAGGCGTCCATGCTCAGCCCTCATGTCCCTCCTCATCCCTGTGGTGTCGGCGGCTGGCCGAACTGGCTCCTCAGGTAGTTGATGATGTGCCAGCGGTCTTCCTCGCTCAGGGTGCCTCCGAAGGCGGGCATCACCTGGCCAAACCCGTTGGTGATGACATAGAAGAAGAACTCGTCGGAGTGGAAGGGGACGTGGGCGGTGAGGTCGGCGGGGCGCACCGACAGGGTGGCGGCGGCCGGGCCATCACCCCGTCCGCTCTCCCCGTGGCAGACGGCGCAGTTCTGGAGGTAGAGCGCCCGGCCGCGGCTGATAGACTGGGCGCTGGGGGCGATGGGGTTGCCAGCGGCCCCCCGCGTCAGCTCCAGATAGCCCAGGGTGGCGGCTGCCACCAGGAAGACGCCTACCATGGTGGCGGCGATGCGGAGGCCGCGCACGGCGCGAGCGCCGCTGGAGGGCAGGCCGGGCCACTGGCTGACTCCGGCCCACAGCAGCAGCCCCAGCGTCAGCACCCCCGCGGCGGCCACCGCTGCCCAGTCCCCTGCCGTGAGGGGGAAATCGAAGGGGGAGCCGGCGGCTCCCGGGGTGCCGGCCACGGGCACCTGGAAGGTAGCTGCGACGTCCTCCAGCCCGCGCCGGCGGATGTCCACTACCACCTCCCACCCGCCAGGGACAGCGAAGAAGGGGCCCACGGCCCGGTAGGTGCTGGGCCCGGCCGGCTCCGCCACCGCCTCCGATGGCCCCAGCGAGGGGTCTGGCGGCGTGAAGCGGAGGCGGACTCGCAGCACCTCCGGCAGAGG
>BEIB01000068.1 GCA_002898615.1 bacterium HR25
AGGCGGCGCACCAGCTCCTGGGCCTGGCCACGGGTGAGGGAGGCGAGGCTGCCCGTGAAGACGAAGACCTTCCCCTTCAGGGGGCCTTCCTGCGCCTCCCCCTCCAGCTTGCCCATCTCCACGCCGGCGCGGCGCAGCTTCTCCAGCACTCGCTGGTTGCGCTCGTTGCGGAACCATTGATAGACGCTCTCGGCGATCTTGGGGCCGATGCCCGGCACCCGGGAGAGCTCCTCCAGGCTGGCCTGGGATAGCCTGTCGATGCTGCGGAACTCCTGGGCCAGGAGCTGGGCGATCTCGCTCCCTACGTGCCGGATGCCCAGAGCGAAGATGAGGCGCCCCAGGGGGCGGTGCTTGCTGGCCTCGATGTTGCGCAGGATCTTGTCGGCCAGGACGGGGCCCATGCGCTCCAGCTTGAGGAGCTGCTCCCGCTGCAGGTAGTAGAGGTCGGCAGGGTCTTCCACCAGCCCGGCGGCCAGCAGGGCCTCGCACCACTTCTCCCCCAGGCCATCTATGTCCATGGCCGCCCGCTGGACGAAGTGGGTGAGCCAGCGGAAGGTCTGGGCCGGGCAGGAGGGGTTGATGCAGTAGCGCATCGCCTCGCCCGGGGGTCGGACCACCTCGCCGCCGCAGGCGGGACAGGCGGTGGGCGGCTCGTAGGGACGCTCCTGCCCGGTCCGGCGGGCCACCACGGGGCCCACCACCTGCGGTATCACCTCACCCGCTCGGTGCACCACCACCCAGTCGCCGATGCGGATGTCACGGCTCCTGATAATGTCCTCGTTGTGGAGGGTCGCCTGCTTGACGATGACGCCCCCCACCTGGACCGGCTCCAGCACGGCATAGGGGTTGATGCTGCCGGTGCGGCCCACGTTGTGTCTTATGTCAAGGAGACGCGTCGTGGCCTCTACCGGCGGGAACTTGTAGGCGATGGCCCAGCGGGGCTCCCGTCCCACCACCCCCAGGCGGTCCCAGAGGTCCAGATCGTTGGCCTTCACCACCAGGCCGTCTATCTCATAGGGGAGGCTGTAGCGCCGCTCCACCCACTCCTCCCACTGCTGCTGGACCTGGTCCAGGGTATCGCAGAGGACGTTGTAGGGGTTGACGCGGAAGCCCAGCTCCTTGAGCCACTCCAGGACCTCCCAGTGGCGGCGGGGGTGGGGGCCCTCGCACCAGCCGAGCTGATAGACGAAGATGTCCAGCTTGCGAGAGGCCGTCACACGGGGGTCCTTCTGGCGGACGGAGCCGGCGGCGGCGTTGCGGGGGTTCATGAAGAGCTTCTGGCCCCGGGCGGCCAGCTCCTCGTTCAGCCGCTCGAAGGCGTCCTTGGGCATGTAGACCTCGCCCCGCACCTCGAAGCGGGGGGGGACGTTGTCCTTGCGCAGCCGCATGGGGATACTGCGGATGGTCTTCAGGTTCTCGGTGACGTTCTCGCCCCGGAAGCCATCGCCGCGGGTGGCCCCCTGGACGAAGCGACCGTCCTCGTAGACCAGGGCCACGGAGAGGCCGTCAATCTTGTGCTCCACCACCATCTGGAACTGGTCCACCTCCCCCAGCGTCTGGACACGGCGGTGCCAGGCCCTCAGCTCCTCCAGGTTGAAGGCGTTGGCCAGAGAGAGGAGAGGGAGGCGGTGTTCCACCACCCCGAAGGCCTCCACCGGCTGGCCGGGCACCCGTTGGGTGGGGGAGTCCGGCGTCACCAGCTCCGGGTAGTGCTCCTCTATGGCGCGCAGGCGACGCATCAGCTCGTCGTACTCGGCGTCGCTGATCTCGGGCTGGTTGAGGACGTAGTAGAGGTAATCGTGGCGGTTTATCTCGGAGCGGAGCTCCTCGGCGGCCAGCTTCGCCTCGTAGACGTTTGCGAACCCGCAGCCCATAGCAATACCAGTTTACCGGAAGGCGCCGGCGGGGCTACAAGGGGGTATTCCGTAAAGTGGCCGGCAGGGCCGGCGGGCGGTATACTGAGTTTGTTCCATGCGCGTGGTCATAGTGGACTACGGGGCCGGCAACCTGCGCAGCGTGGCCAGGGCGGTGGCCCACGCCGGTGGCCAGCCGGTCGTCTCCTCCCGGCCGGAAGACCTCATGGAGGCGGAGGCCGTGGTCATGCCCGGGGTGGGCGCCGCCGCCGATACGATGCGCAACCTGGAGGCCCGTGGCCTGGTGGGGCCCCTCAGGGAGTACATAGGCCAGGGGAGGCCCTTCCTGGGCGTCTGCATGGGCCAGCAAGCCCTGTTCGACTATTCCGAGGAGGGGGGCCGACATCCCTGCCTGGGCGTCCTGCCGGGGCGCGTCGTCCGTCTCCCTCAGGGGCTGAAGGTGCCCCATATGGGCTGGAACCGCCTGCGCATCCGGCGGCCCCACCCGGTGCTGGAGGGTATAACGGACGGCACCTACTTCTACTTCGTCCACAGCTACTACCCGGAGCCAGCGGAGCCGGAGGTGGTGGTTGCCACCGCCTGGTACGGGGTGGAGTTCCCGGCCATCGTCGCCCGGGGCGCCCTAGTGGCCACCCAGTTCCATCCCGAAAAGAGTGGAGAGGCGGGCCTGCTCCTCTACCGCAACTTCCTGCGCTTGGCGGCCCGCGTCCATGCCTAGGGAGCCGGCCCCGCACCCTGGCGAGCCGTCCGGTCAGATGGAGAGGAGGTCGTGTCCGTAATGGGAGAGGGACGACAGCCCAAGCTCGTGCCGCACCTCTGGTATACGGCCGAGGCGGAGGAGGCCGCCCGCTTCTACGCCTCGCTCTTCCCCGACTCGCGAGTGGACGAGGTGCACTACCTGCCCGCCGACTCGCCCAGCGGCCCCGCCGGCTCCGTGGCCATCGTCCGGTTCACGCTGTTCGGCCAGCCCTTCATGGCCATCAGCGGCGGCCCCCACCACCCCTTCAATGATGCCATCTCTTTCCTGGTGCTCTGCGACTCCCAGGAGGAGCTGGACCGCTACTGGGACGCCATCGTCGAGCACGGCGGCCAGCCCCAGGCCTGTGGCTGGATAGTGGACCGCTACGGCCTCAGGTGGCAGATCGCTCCCAGGCGCCTGCACGAGATGCTGGAAGACCCTGACCAGGCCAGGGCCAAGCGGGTGGCCGAGGAGATGCTCGGGCAGGTGAAATTCGATCTTGAGAGGCTAGAGGCGGCCTATCGCGCCGCCTAGGGCCTTCCCCAGCCCTAGAGCGATGCGAGCAATCCTGTGAGCTACCGTCGCCCCCCATGGAGATCATCCCGGCCATAGACATCCGCGGCGGCCGCTGCGTCCGCCTCACCCGCGGCGATTACGCCCAGGAGACGGTATACGACGACGACCCCGCCGCCGTTGCGCAGCGCTTCCAGGAGCAGGGGGCGTCCCGCCTCCACGTGGTGGATCTGGACGGCGCCCGCGAGGGCCGCCCGCTGAACCGGGAGGCCATCATCTCCATCCTGGGGGCCGTCTCTCTGCCCGTCCAGGTGGGCGGCGGCATACGGGAGCTGGAGACCGTCCGGGACTACCTGACGCTGGGGGTGGACCGCTGCGTGCTGGGGACGGCCGCCGTGGA
>BEIB01000069.1 GCA_002898615.1 bacterium HR25
GGCCTCCAGGAGCACCACATCAGCGCCGACGTCGCTTACGCCGTCTGGCAGTACTGGCTGGCCACCGGCGACAGCGATTTCCTGCTCAGGGCGGGAGCGGAGATCATCCTGGAGACCGCCCGTTTCTGGGCCAGCCGCGCCCGCCTGGAGGAGGACGGCCTCTACCACATCCGCGGCGTCGTCGGCCCTGACGAGTACCACGAGACGGTGGACGACAACGCCTACACCAACGTCATGGCCCAGTGGAACCTGGAGCGGGGGCTGGAGGTGGCAGCGCTGCTCCGCCGGCGCTGGCCCGCTGTCTGGCGACAGCTCAGGAAGAGGCTGGAGCTGACCGAAGAGGAGCTCCAGGCCTGGCGGGAAGTAGCGGAGCGCCTGGTCACCGGGTTCGACCCGGTGAGCGGCCTCTTCGAGCAGTTTGCCGGCTACTTCAAGCTGGAGGCCGTAGACCTCTCCCGCTACGAGCGGCGCACCCTGCCCATGGACGTCATCCTGGGACGGGACGCCACCCAGCGTTCCCAGGTGATCAAGCAGGCGGACGTGGTGATGTTGCTGGCTCTCCTGTGGGAGCGCTTCCCGCCGCAGGTGCGGGAGGCCAACTTCCGCTACTACGAGCCTCGTTGCAGCCACGGGAGCTCGCTGAGCCCGGCCATCCATGCCCTGGTGGCCGCCCGGCTGGGTGAACTGGGCCTGGCCCTCAGGTACTTCCAGCGGGCGACGGCCATAGACCTGGACGACACCATGGGCAACACCGCCGAGGGCGTCCACATCGGTGCTCTGGGAGGGGTCTGGCAGGCTACCGTCTTCGGCTTCGGCGGCCTCACCATCACCCCGCGGGGCCCCTGCCTGCAGCCCCGCCTGCCCCCGGGCTGGCAGACCATGACCTTCCCCTTCTACTGGGGAGGGAGGCGTCTGCGGGCGCGCGTGCAGGCCAGGCCCGCCTCCGTCACCGTCACCCTGGAGAGGGGGCGTCCCCTCACCGTCTGGGTGGGAGGCGAGGGGCGCCGCCTGCGACGCGGCGAGAGCGTCACCTTCCCTCTGGGCTAGAGCCCCAGCAGGCGGGCGGCGTTGTCGTGCAGGACGGCCCGCTTCTCTGCCTCCGTCAGGGGCAGCCGGGCGATGCGCTCGGCGTCCCGCGCCGGGTCGAACCAGGGGTAGTCGGAGCCGAACATGACCCGCTCCACGCCCACGCTGCGGATGAGGGCCGCCGCCTCCTCATCGTCCAGGGGCGGGCGGGGCTCGGTGCCGTTGATGAGGCCGCAGCAGTCGAACCAGAGGCCGGGGAACTGGCGGGCCAGCGCCTCGGCATCGCGGTAGGCGCCGAAGCCCAGGTGGGCCAGCACCACCCGCAGGCGGGGGAAGGCCGTCAGCAGCCCGGCGAAGTTGCGGGGGTGAGCGTAGTCCCCCTCGTTGGGGCCCAGGGTGAAGGGGCCGCTGTGGAAGGTGATGGGCAGCCCCAGCTCCTGGGCCCGTTCGTAGACGGGGAAGAGGCGGCGGTCGGTGGGGAAGAAGCGCTGGGCGGCCGGATGGAGCTTGATGCCGCGGGCCCCCAGGGAGAGACAGCGCTCCAGCTCCGCCAGCATCTCCTCGCTGGTCATCACCGTAGGGTCCAGGCCGATGAAGGCCACCAGCTCGGGGTGTTCACGGGAGACCTGGCAGGTCCACTCGTTGCGGCGGATGAGGCGGCCCTTCAGCTCCTGGTTGATACGGGCCAGGGCCTCCTCCCGCTCCTCCTCCGCCAGGCCGGCGGGGAGGCGCTGCAGGGCGGCATCCCGCATGTCGGCCACCGGGGTCATGTTCACCTGCACGGCGCGGCGGATGCCGGCGCTGCGCATGATCTCTAGCAGCTCCTCCACGGTGCCGCCGTAGTCCGCGTGGCCGCGGCCCATCATGGCCTGGCGGCCCATCTCCCTGGTGCGGTAGGTGTGCACGTGGACGTCTATGGCCTCGTAATCCGTCATGGCCCCTCCCGCTGCCTGTCGCGTTCTGTCGAAATAGTAACCGGACCGTGGCCGCGGCGCAGCCACCGGCGGGAGACAGCACAACCGCGCCCGCCTCGTGGACGTTTTACGAAAAGGGAGGGCACACGGCAACGGGTGAGGGTGGCAGAGTGAGACGTCAGGCGCTGCGGGTAGTGAAGATAGGGACGGCGGGGTTGCTGGTGGCCCTCGTAGCCTCCTCCATCCTCTACGGGCGCATCGCCAGCGCCCTCGTCCCCCCGGAGCAGGTGCTGGCCGGCGACGGCAGCGGCATCCAGGTCCTGGACCGCAACGGCCAGGTGCTCTTCGAGTTCCTGGACCAGGGTGAGGGCTTCCGGCTGCCGGTCTCTCTGGACCAGGTCTCTCCGCACGTCATCAACGCCACGGTGGCGGCGGAGGACGCCGACTTCTGGAACAACCCGGGCGTGAACTTCCGGGGGCTGGCCCGCGCCCTCTACGAGAACCTGGCCTTCTGGCAGATGGGAGGCTTCTTCCGCGGCACCGGCGGCAGCTCCATCACCCAGCAACTGGCCAAGAACCTCTACATACCGCCGGAGGAGCGGACGGAGCGCAGCCTCACCCGCAAGCTGCGGGAGACCATCTACGCCCTGGAGCTGGAGCGACGCTACACCAAGGAGCAGATCCTGGAGTGGTACCTCAACACCGTCTACTACGGCAACCTGGCCTACGGCATAGAGGCGGCGAGCTGGCGCTACTTCGACAAGCCGGCCCGGGAGCTGACCCTGGCCGAGGCGGCCCTGCTGGCGGGGCTCCCCAAGGCGCCGGCTATCTACGACCCCCTGCGCGACCTGGAGGCGGCCAAGGCACGCCAGGCGGAGGTGCTGGACCTGATGGTCCGCCACGGCTACCTGAGCCCACAGGAGGCGGAGGCGGCCAAGGCGGCCCCACTGACCCTCCGCCCCGGCAGCCCGCCCATCCAGGCGCCCCACTTCGTCATGTATGTGCGCGACCTCCTGCCTCGCCTGGTGGGCCAGGAGGCCATGAAGGGCGGGCTGCGCGTCACTACCACCCTGGACCTCTCCCTCCAGACCAGGGCGGAGGAGATACTGCGCTCGCACCTGGACCGCCTGGAGGAGCAAGTGGGCGCCCGCAACGGCGCCCTGGTGGCCATAGACCCCCGCAGCGGCGAGATCCTGGCCATGGTGGGGAGCCGAAACTACTTCGACGAGGCGATCCAGGGACAGGTCAACGGCGCCACCGCCCTCAACCAGCCGGGCTCCAGCATCAAGCCCATCACCTACCTGGCCGCCTTCCTCAAGGGCTGGCAGCCCGCCACCCTCCTCCAGGACCGGCCCATCGCCGTGAGGGATGGCAGCCGCACCCTCACCATCACCAACGCCGACGGTCGTTACCACGGCCAGGTCTCCATACGGCAGGCGCTGGCCAACTCCCTGAACCCGCCGGCGGTGCAGGCGCTCCAGTACGCCGGGCTGGAGCAGGTGGTGTCGCTGGCGCGTCGCATGGGGCTCACCACCCTGCAGGCGCCCAGCGCCTA
>BEIB01000070.1 GCA_002898615.1 bacterium HR25
CCCGTCTTGCGGGAGATCATGTCCAGATAGAGCTCCAGCCCCACGGTGCCCTCCGCCTCGAACTGGAGGTCCAGCACCTGCCCCTCCACCATCTCCAGGGTCGCCTCCGCCAGGATGCGACTGGCGCTGACGACTTTCTCCGCCGGGACGCCCCGCTCCTTCAGGCGGGCGAGGGCCGCCTGGGCCAGGGCCAGGAGGGCGTCGCCGGCGTTGATGGCCTGGGCCTGCCCCCACACTGCCCACACCGTGGGCCGGTGTCGGCGCTCCCTGTCCTGGTCCTGAATATCGTCGTGGACCAGGGAGAAGTTGTGGACCAGCTCCAGGGCGGTGGCGGCCGGGAGGGCCTGACGCCAGTCGCCTCCCAGCGCCTCGGCGGCCAGCAGGCAGAGGGCGGGCCGCAGCGCCTTCCCCCCTCCCTGGGCCAATGGCTTCCCCTCCGCGTCCTCCCAGCCCAGGTGGTAGCGGGCCATGCGGTAGAGGAGAGGGGGGCCCGGGCGCTCCAGGAGCGAGCGGAGCTCCTCCTCCAGCTCCTGACGGTAGCGCCGCAGGGGGGGCGGCACGGACATCTCACTCTCCCATGAGCTGGACGACCACTTCTCGGTCTCGCTCGTGGTCCAGCTCTATGAGGAAGATGCGCTGCCACTGTCCCATCAGCAGCCTCCCGTCGACGATGGGGACCATCTCGCTGGCCCCCAGGAGGAGGTGCTGACAGTGGGAGTGGCCGTTGGGCCGCTCCCCGTTGTTGGACACGGCGTGGGCGTAGACGTTGTGGCGGTACTCGCCGTCCGGCGGGGCGATGCGGCGCAGCATGTCCTCCATGTCCTGGATCAGGTGGGGACAGTTCTCGTTGATGCGCACCGCCGCCGTCGTGTGACGGGAGAAGACCACCACGCAGCCGTTGCGGATGGCCGCCTTCTCCACCACCTCGGCGACCCGTTCCGTTATGTCGATGAACTGGGGGCCGCGTTCGGTGCGGATCTTGAAGGTCTCCGTACGGAACTTCATCGCATCACCCTCCCTGTCTCAGGCTCTTCGCCCGGCGGCGCTCCCCGCAGCTCCGCTGGCGGTCCAGCTCGCGCAGGCGTCCTATCACCTCGTCTATGGACTCGTCAGGGGTGGAGGCGCCCGCCGTGACCCCTACCACCTCCTTGCCTTCCAGCCAGGCAGGGTCTATCTCCGCTGCCGTCTCGATGTGGTAGGTCTCCACGCCCGCCTCCCGGCAGGTCTGGGCCAGTTTGCGGGTATTGGCGCTGTTGCGTCCTCCTACCACGATGATGAGGTCGCATTCCGCCGCCAGCTCCCGGGCGGCGTGATAGCGTTCATCCGTCTCCGGGCAGGTGGTGTTGATGACCCGCAGCTCGTTGATGCGACCGATGTTGCGGGCCACGAAACGGGCCACGAACTGGGCGAAGGACTCCTCGCTCTTGGTGGTCTGGGAGAGGAGGGCCACCTTGCGCCGCGGGATGTCCACCTCCTGGTCGGGGTCCAGGATGGCCGTCCCCTGGCCCCGCGTCCAGGCCAGGACGCCCTTCACCTCCGGATGGTCCGCCTCTCCGTAGATGATGAGGCGGTAACCCTCGTCCACCAGCTTGCGGGCCGCCTTCTGGGACTTGCGGACGATGGGGCAGGTGGCGTCCACCAGGCGCAGGCCCCGCCTCGCCGCCTCCTCGGCTATCTCCGGCCCTCGCCCGTGGGCGGTGACCGCTATGGCCCCCGCCTCTACCTCATCGATGGAGCCCACCACCCGCACCCCGCTCTCCTTCAGTCGCTCCACCACCACCGGGTTGTGCACCACCGAGCCCAGGCTGTCGATGGGCCCCTCCCGGGCACCCTCCTCCACCATCTCGATGGCCCGGCGGACACCGAAGCAGAAGCCCAGTACCTTCGCCTTCTTGATCTTCACGGGCTCAACCCCTTCGTCTACCAGACCGACGACACAAAATGATACCTGGCCTCCATCTCAGGGCCTCTCCCCCAGCGATAGCTCCAACGCCTTCTCTGCTGCGAATGCACTCTCACCCCTCTCTCCGGCACGACGGACGAGGGCGCGCGCGGCCTGCCGGCCGCTCCGCACCGCCGATTCCATGGTCGCAGGCCAGCCCGTATCAGTCCAATCCCCGGCCAGGAGCAGGTTCGCCACGGGGGTGACGGGCCCCGGCCGCAGCGCCCGGACGCCGGGCCTGGGGGCGAAGGTGGCCCAGGGCTGCTTCACCACCAGGGACCAGCGGAGGGCCGCCGTGCGGGCGGCCGGGAAGAAGGCCATCACCTCCTTGTGCATGACCTCTATCAGGTCACGTCCCGGCCAGTCCTCCCAGAAGTAGGCAGCGCTGAGGGAGATATCCAGGTGCTGCTCTTCCCCGGGCGTCCCCCACAGACGGGTCTTGTTGAAGGCCCACTGCAGGGGCGAGTTGAGAAAGGCGGCGAAGGGGATGCTCATCACCGGGCGATCGAACCAGAGGTGCACGTTGACGATGGGGGAGCCCTGGAAGCGACCGAAGCGAGCGAAGAAGGGCTCCTCCCGCAGCGCCGGGGGCAGGAGGGAGAGAAGGTTCCCCGGCGGCAGGGCGACCACCACCCAGTCGCCCTGGAGGGCCTCGCCGTTCTCCAGGGCCACCCCGGCCATGACGCCGTCCCGCAAGAGAAGCTCTCTCACGCCACAGCCCAGGCGCACCGTGGCCCCGCGGGCCTCCAGGTAGCGGCGGGCGGCATCCTCTAGGAGGGTGGAGAGACCCACCCTGGCATAGCCGATGGCGCCGGCGTCCCGGTCGCGCAGAAGCCCCTCCTGGAAGACCATGGCCGCCAGGTCGGCGCTGGCCTGGGAGCTCTCCTCGTTCAGGGTAGGACGGACGATGACTTCCCAGAAGCTGCGGATGATGTGCTCCGTCTGGCCGTGGGCCCTCAGCCACTCCCGGAAGCTGATGCTGTCCAGCTCCGGGTGACGTGCCCGGTCCAGGGAGTGCAGGCGGAACAGGGCGTAGGCCGCCAGCAGCTTCTCCCCCAGGGAGAGGGGCCGGTAGCGCAGGAAGGAGCGGAGCAGGTGGAAGGGGGCCGGCAGGCGGTCGGCCTGCAGGACGCTCTTCCCCGTCAGCTTGTCCAGGAGGCGGAGGTAGAGGCGTCGTTGCAGATGTGTGCGCTCCCGCACTCCCAGCCGCTTCAGGAAAGCGATGTACTCCGTGCAGCAGCGGAGGAAGACGTGCTGTCCGTTGTCCACCTCCTGACCGCTACGGCCGTCCACGTAGGAGTAGGCGCGGCCCCCCAGGAAGGGGCGCTTCTCCAGCAAGGTGACGCGATACCCGGCGTCCGCCAGGTCGCAGGCGGCGGCCAGCCCGGCCAGCCCCCCGCCCACTATCAGCACCGTCCCCCTCATGGCAGCACCACGCTCCGTATCAGCTCACGGCCAGCCAGGGCCAGCTTGTGGCCGGCGCTCAGCCCCACCCGGCCCCGCAGCACCGCCTCCGGCTCCCGGGC
>BEIB01000071.1 GCA_002898615.1 bacterium HR25
TGCGGCCGCTCCCCGCTCTCGCTGGAGAGCTGGGGGATGGCCAGTATAACCAAGGCCGCCAGCCCACCGACCAGGCCCATGGGCAGGTGGTGCCTGGCGCTGGGCTGGCGTCTGGCCAACCACTCTATGAAAGGTCTGGCGATAGCTTCGCGGCAGCGGGCCACCCAGGGACAGGCCCGCCTCGCTAAGCCCGTCAAGTCCCCCCCTTTTGTATCTGGTCAGGCCGGGGCGATGCCTGGCCTTAAGGGGCCGTGCACCCGCTGTCGACCCGTCACCACGGGCTTACCGCCGTTAACCAGCTCCGACCAGGCCTACCTGCGGCGCCCGGGGCTACTACTTACCGCTGCTCCCTTCCAGGCCTGACGGGGTTCATAGCGCCCCGCCGCGCAGGACCCAGCCATCATCGCCGTACAGCGGCGGCAGTGACCACGGCGCCGGACCTCGAGCGGGAATTCAGCCCCGCTATGGCGGATTGCGGGTCCAGGGCACCGCCAGCTCCCCGCCTAGCACGGCCCCTCTCTACACCTTAACCATATAACGCTATTCGTCAAGTCCCATTTCAGCTTGTCGCCGGCCTTCCGTCACAGGTAGAATGAGCGACGGGACTTCACGCGGGGTAGGGAGGCTATGACGGTCCGCAAGGGGATTATCCTGGCCGCTGGCTTCGGCACCCGGTTCCTGCCGGCCAGCAAGGCGGTCCCCAAAGAGATGCTACCGCTCCTGGACCGGCCGGTCATCCAGCACATCGTGGAGGAGGCGGTGGCGGCCGGTATCCAGGAGCTGGTCATCGTCACCTCCCTGGGCAAGGAGGTGATGGCCAGTCACTTCGCCAGGGCGTGGGAGCTGGAGGAGGCCCTGGCCGCCAAGGGGGACGAGGACCGCCTGGAGACGGTGCGCCGCCTGGCCAGCCTGGGCTCCCTGGCCTTCGTCTACCAGAAGGAGCGGCTGGGCACCGGCCACGCCCTCCTGCAGGCCCGCTGGCTCCTGGCGGACGGCCCCTTCGCCCTCTTCTATCCGGACGACATCGTGGTGAGCGACCGGCCGGCCATCGGCCAGCTCATCGAGGCGCAGGCCCGCTGGGGCGGTCACGTGCTGGGGGTGGCCGAGGTCCCCCGGGAGGAGGTCCACCGCTACGGCGTCATAGACCCGGAGCCCCTGGGCGATGGCGTCTTCCGCGTCCGCCGCACCGTGGAGAAGCCCGCCCCGGAGGAGGCGCCCTCCGCCCTGGCCATCGTGGGGCGGCTGGTGCTGACGCCGGAGGTCTTCCCCGTCCTGGAAGCCACCCCGGTGGGGAAGGGGGGAGAGGTCTGGCTCACGGACGCCCTGGCCACGCTGTGCGGTCGCGGTGCCGTCTACGCCCGCTGCCTGGAAGGGGAATGGCTGGACACTGGGAACCCTCTGGGGCTCCTCAAGGCCTCCCTCTCCCTGGCCATGCGGGACCCCCGGACGTCCGGGGAGCTGCGGCCCTATCTGGAGCGTCTCCTGGAGACGCCCCCCTCCTGACCCCCTTCCCTCTACCTTCACCTACCATTATCCTTTCCTCAGCGCATTTTTATAGGTCCCAGCCAGCAGGAGGAACGTCTATGAGACCCCTGAGAGGCAAATGGGCCCTCATTCTGGGGGCCTCCAGCGGCCACGGTGCCGCCGTCGCCCTGGAGCTGGCGCGGGAGGGGATGAACATCTTCGGCGTGCACCTGGACCTGCGGGCCACTCTGCCCAACGCTCAGCGGGTCATCCACCAGATCCAGGACTTGGGGAGCGAGGCTGTCTTCTTCAACACCAACGCCGCCGACGACGCCAAGCGCCGGCAGGTGCTGGACGCCATACGGGAGCGCCTCCCGGAGGGGGAGTATGTCCGCGTCCTCCTCCACTCCCTGGCCTTCGGCACCCTGCGCCCCTATGTCCCGGAAGATCCCGGCCAGGCGGTGACGCGGGCCCAGATGGAGATGACTCTGGACGTCATGGCCCACAGCCTGGTCTACTGGGTGCAGGACATGGTCTACCGGCGTCTGTTAGGCCCGGGGAGCAAGGTCTTCGCCATGACCAGCGCCGGCTCCCACCGCGTCTTCCCGGCCTATGGCCCGGTGGGAGCGGCCAAGGCAGCCCTGGAGTACCACGTCAAGCACTTGGCAGTGGAGCTGGCGGGACGGGGCGTCGCCGTCAACGCCATCCAGGCCGGCGTCACCGATACCCCCGCCCTGCGCAAGATCCCCGGCCACGAGCGGATGCTGGAGTTCGCCAGGGCCCACAACCCGGGCGGCCGCATCACCGAGCCCGGGGATGTGGCCCGCACCATCCTCCTCCTCTCCAAGGACGACTCCCCCTGGGTCACGGGGAACGTCATCCACGTGGACGGCGGCGAAGACCTAGTCATGATCTGAAGAGACGCGGAGGTGATGCCTTGATCGAGATCGGCAGCGAGCAGTACCGGCGCGTCGAGATATCCGACTCCAACGGAGAGATCCTGCTGACCCTGGAGCGGCTCCCCAACGGCAACATCATGGTGGAGGGCCGCATCTACGGCCCCGGCGGCCGCCTGCTGGTGACCATAGAGCCCGACGGCATCCACCAGCACGGCCCCGCTTATGTCAATTTGGGTGGCGGCCCTCCCGGCTAGGCCGTCCCCGCCCGGCCCCTGGCGGGGCCTGCCTTTCGCCCCACAGCCTGCCCTCTGCTACCATAGGCGATGATATGGAGCAGCGGTTCATCCGCAACTTCTGCATCATCGCCCATATAGACCACGGCAAGTCCACCCTGGCCGACCGCATGCTGGAGCTCACGGGCACCATCTCGCCCCGCGAGATGGCGGAGCAGGTGCTGGACGAGATGGACCTGGAGCGGGAGCGGGGCATCACCATCAAGGCCTCCGCCGTGCGCATGCTCTACACCGCCGCCGACGGCCAGACCTACGAGCTGGACCTCATCGATACCCCCGGCCATGTGGACTTCACCTACGAGGTCTCCCGGGCCCTGGCCGCCTGCGAGGGCGCCATCCTCCTGGTGGACGCCTCCCAGGGGGTGGAGGCCCAGACCATGGCCAACTTCTTCCTGGCCCTGGAGCAGGGGCTGACCATCATCCCGGCCGTCAACAAGATAGACCTCCCCAACGCCGAGCCGGAGCGAGTGGCCCGGGAGCTACAGGACGCCTTCGGCTTCCGGCCCGAGGAGATACTCTTCGTCTCGGCCAAGGAGGGGACGGGCGTCCGGGAGCTCCTGGAGGCGGTGGTCCAGCGGGTCCCCCCTCCCTCTGGAGACCCCGAGGCCCCCCTGCGCGCCCTGGTCTTCGACTCCAAGTATGACCCCTACAAGGGGGTGGTAGCCTATGTCCGGGTAGTGGACGGCAGCCTGGACACGCGGCGCCGCCTCCGACTCATGGCCACCGGCCGCTCCCTGGAGCCGCTGGAGGTGGGCTACTTCCGCCCCGCCCTGACCCCCTGCCCCGTCCTGAC
>BEIB01000072.1 GCA_002898615.1 bacterium HR25
CGCGCCAGCGCCTCCGCCCGGAAGCGCATGTAGAGCATCACCAGGACATCGATGGCCAGGAAGGTGGCCATGAAGGCGGAGCCGTTGGTGATGATGATGGGGGCGTTCAGGGTGCTGGCTATTGCCTTGGCGATGAGGGTCTTGCCCGTGCCGGGCGGCCCCACCATCAGGAGCCCCCGTTCCGGCCGCCCTCCCAGCTCTATGAGCTTCTTCCCCTCGGCGGAGGAGAAGATGCGGAGGGCGGTCAGGATCTGCTTCTTGGCCTCCTCCTGGCCGCGGACGTCGTCCAGGGCCACGCCCCAGGTCGCCTCCCCCGGCCGGATGACCTTTATCTGCATGATGTTGAATATGGCCAGGGGACCGAAGAGGATCAGGAAGTTCAGGAGCATCAGCAGCGGGAAGAGGAAGAGGTAGGGCAGCAGGAAGAGGACGAACTCCGGCCCCAGGGAGAGGGAGATCATGAGAGCGGCGGTGAGGAGGGCCAGGACGATGATTATCAGGAAGCGGGGCAGGAAGAGGAGGAGCAGGAACCACACCCCCACCAGGGCCGGGAAGGGCAGGAGGAAGACGTCCCGCGGGTAGAGGCCGAAGAAGTGCCTGGTGATGACGGCCACCACCACGAGGTAGGCGGCCACCAGTAGGGCATTCTGGTAGAAGAGCTTGCGGTTCTTCCAGGTCTGCGCCAGGACACTCTGGCGCTTCATCTCCTTCAGGGTCTCCCGAGAGCGAGCCCGCCTCTCTTCGGGGTCGAGGACGGGCGACTGCCTCAGGAGGAGGTCGGCCTCAGCGTGGCGGTAGAGGAGGCCGAGGCTGAAGAGGATGGCGGCCGCTGCCAGGAAGGAGAGGAGGCCGTAGAGGGCGGAGGCGAAGAGGGGGCCATCGAACAGGAAACGCGTTACGGCGAAGCAGGTCAGGCCCACCATCAGGAGGAAGGGCACCGTGAGCCAGCGGGCCGCCGCCACGTAGAGCCTTCTTAAGCTTCCTTCCTGGGACTCCATCGCCACTGTCCCCTCACCTCGTCGAGAATGCTGTCCATTCGCCGCCGGGACACGACCAGTCTACAGCTTATAGAAGGACAGCGCAGCCCATTCTATACAAGTTTCGACAGTTTTTCCAGATGTGGGCTGTCGCTGCCCCGAGACTATACAGGGTGTCGGGTCCCCTCCCCTCGGTACGTCGCGCAGGCTGCGAGCGGTCGCTAGTGTCTCGCATTGTAATGGACGGAGAGCGGGTCCTACAACACGAGACGCTGCCGGAGCAGGGGGGACGGCCTTCACTCCGGTAGCTGGATGAGCCCTTCCTGGACGGCCCGCAGCACCGCCTGCGTGCGGGTCTCCACCCCCAGCTTGTTCAGAATGGAGGTGATATGGCTCTCCACCGTCTTCACCGAGATGCCGAGGTGGGAGGCTATCTCGGCGTTGCGGGCCCCGGTGAGGAGGAGCTCCAAGATCTCGAGCTCCCGCTCCGTCAGCTCCTCTCCCACAGCGGTCCGCTGCTTGCCGCCGCTGGAGAGCACGGCCACCACCTTGGTGGCGATCTCCGGTGCCAGCACAGTCCCTCCCTGGTGGATGATACGGATGGCGTTGTTCACCTCGGAGGCGGAGGCGCTCTTGAGGAGGTATCCCTGCACCCCTACCCGCATGAAGGAGCGGATGTACTGGTCGTTATCGTAGGCCGTGAGGACGAGGATGCCGGTGTCCGGCGCCACCTCGCGTACCCGCCTGGCCACCTCCACGCCGCTACCGCCCCTCAGGCGCACGTCCAGGACTATGACATCGGGCTGAAGGGCCATGGCGGCTGCCACGGCGCCTTCCACCGAGTCTGCCTCTCCCACCACCTCTATGTCATGCTCCTGTGCCATGAGGGCCTTGGTGCCCTCCCTGACGACAGCGTGGTCTTCCACCAGCAGCACCCTGATCCTGCGCTCTCCCGGGCCGTTGTCAGCCCCTCTTGGCATCGCTAAGGCTCCCCTCCGTTTCGGTGGTTGATCGGTGCGGAGCAGGCAGTGCCACGCGCACGGTAGTCCCCTCCCCGGGTCGGGACGCGATGGTGAGCTCAGCGCCCACGGCGCGCGCCCTCTCCTTCATGCCCAGCAGCCCCAGGTGAGGATCGGTGAGCTGCGACGACACCCGTTGAGGGTCGAACCCCTGGCCATTGTCCTCCACCTTGAGGACCACCTCCTCCCCTTCCTGGGCGAGGGACAGATGGATGTTCTGGGCCTGCGCGTGCTTCAGGGCGTTGTTCAGCGCCTCCTGGGCGATGCGGAAGAGGGCGGTCTCCGCCTCGGGGGCCAGGCGTATCTCCTCGTCCGGGATGCGGACGCTTATCCTGGTGCCGCCGCCGGAGAGGGCGGAGACCTCGCCGGCCAGCCACTCCAGGGCGGGGCCCAGGCCCAGGTCGTCCAGCATAGGGGGGCGCAGCCGCGTGCTGACGCTGCGCAGCTCCGCAGCGAGCTGCTTGAGCCGCTGGCGAAAGCCCTCGCCCTGGCCGGCGGTATCGCACTCGCGGATGAGCATGAGGACCCTCTGCAGGGGACCGTCGTGCAGGTCGTGGGCCAGGCGCGTCCTCTCCTGCTCCTGGGCCTCCACCAGCCGCTGGTTCAGGAGGCGGAGCTCTTCACGGCTGCGCTCCAGGAGGGAGGTGGTCTCCTCCAGGGCGGCTACCTTCTCGGCCAGCTCGTCCAGAAGGAGGAGGTTCTCCACGGTCGGGGCGACGGCGGTGGCCACCGCCTGCAGGAACTGCTGGTCGCTGGCCGGTGGCAGCTCACCCGTGGGCTTTGGGCCGAGGAGGAGCCACCCCAGCACCCGCCCGGTGGCCAGCAGGGGCACCGCCAGGGCGGGCTCCGTCCCCTCCCGCCGCAGTACCTGCGTCCCCGGCCCGGCCTCCGGCAGCGATACCAGGGCTGACCAGATCTCCGGTAAGGGTTGCGGCCCTGACGTGTCATGGCGATAGGAGACGGCCACTGCCTCCAGGGCCGACGCTCTGCTGAAGACGAGGAAGGCCGCGTAGTCCAGGTTCAGCAGATGGCGCAGTCGGCCGGTGATGGTGGCGCCCAGCTCCCGCAGGGAGTGGCACTGCGCCACCTCGCGGAGGAGGCGTTGCATCGCCTCCTCGTAATCGTAGAAGTCCTGGTAGAGGAGACGGTCCACCAGTTGCTTGGCCACCCGCTCCAGGTGGGGGAAGGCGACCACCCCCGCAGCCACGCCGAGGACGATGGCGACCACACCGGCGGCGCCCCACTGGGCCAGGCCGGTCAGGCGGTCCACCATCTGGATGAAGAGGCCGATGACCCCCAGCACCGCTGCCCAGGAAAGGGCGTAGATGGCGCTGCGGTGGACCAGCCGCCTGATCCCCATCACCTGATAGCGCATGAAGGCCACGGCGAAGGAGATCGGCATGAGCGACAGCAAAGGCACGGT
>BEIB01000073.1 GCA_002898615.1 bacterium HR25
GTGGTCTCGGCCGTGGCCATCCCCAGGCCTCCCACGATGGCCACCAGGGCGGGGTTGGAGCGGTCCGCCAGGGTGACGATGAGCACCTGGCCGGCCGCCGTCAGGCCGGGCACGGGCACGAAGAGGGAAGCGGTGCCCAGGAAGTTGGCCAGAAAGACGCCGATGTAGCCCAGCGCCTCTAGGTCTGACTGGTCCACCCCCAGGAGGACGGGGAGGAGGGCCAGCCCCACCGACAGGACGAGGACGAGGCCCCCCACGGCGGCCAGCAGCAGGGGCGTGGGCAGCTCGCGCGCCCGCTCCCACAGGCGCTGCCAGGGGCCCACCACCGTAGCCAGGGCAGCGCTGTGGCGGGGCGCGTCGATGCCGTCCCTGGGCGTTGACATATCGCATTTCAGTATATGCCAACGGCGCCCCCTCTGCCCCCAGAGGGCCGGAGGGTGCTAAAATTTGCTGATGGCCATGCGCTACCACATCTGGACCGAAGGCTGTCAGATGAACGAGGCCGATTCGGCCAAACTGGCGGCCGGCCTGGCCCGCCTGGGCTACCAGGAGGCCAGTCGCCCCGAGGAGGCCGACCTGGCCGTCGTCAACACCTGTGTGGTCCGCCAGAAGGCGGAAGACCGCGCCATAAGCTACCTGGGCTACCTGCGCCACCTCAAGGAGAAGCGAAACCCGGGGATGCGCATCGCCGTCATGGGCTGCCTGGTGGGCCCGCGGGTGGACGACCTCAAGGCCCGTCTCCCCTTCGTCGACATCTGGGCCCGTCCCCAGGACTTCGATGCCATCCTGCGGGAGCTGGTGCCGGAGAACGACCTGGGCGGCGAGTTCTGGCCGGAGACCTTCCCCGAGCCCAGAGGCCCCACCGCCTACGTCCCGGTGGTCCATGGTTGCAACAAGTTCTGCACCTACTGCATAGTCCCCTACCGCCGGGGCCGCGAGCGCTCCCGCACCATTGAGGACGTGCGGCGGGAGGTGGCCTACCTCTGCGGCCGCGGCGTGCGGGAGGTCACGCTCCTGGGCCAGACGGTGGAGGCCTACGGCAAAGACCTGCCCGACCGCCCCGACCTGGGCGACCTGATGGCCGCCATCCACGACACACCGGGCCTCCTGCGCATCCGTTTCCTGACCTCTTACCCCAAGGACATGACGGAGCACATCGTCCGCTCCGTGGCTGAGCTGCCCAAGGTCTGCGAGTACTTCAACATCCCCGTCCAGGCCGGTGACAACGAGGTGCTGGCCCGCATGCGGCGCGGCTACACCGTGGAGGAGTACCTGGAGTGGGTGGACCGCATACGGGAGCTGGTGCCCGGCTGCGCCATCACCACCGACGTCATCGTCGGCTTCTGTGGCGAGACGGAGAAGCAGTTCCAGCACACCCTGGACCTCCTGGAGCGGGTGCGCTTCGATAAGGTGCACGTGGCTGCCTACTCGCCCCGGCCGGGCACCATCGCCTGGCGGCAGATGGAGGACGACGTCCCGCACCACGAGAAGATGCGCCGTCTCCACGCCGTGGAGGCCGTCCAGGAGCGCATCGCCAGTGAGATCAACGCCGCCCTGGTGGGCACCGTCCAGGAGGTGCTGGTGGAGGGGGAGCGGGGCGGCAAGCCCTTCGGTCGCACGCGTAGCAACAAGCTGGTCCACTTCCCGGGGGAGGCCCGCCCGGGCGAGCTGGTCCAGGTGCGGGTCACCCGCGCCAGCGCCTGGTCCCTGCAGGGGGAGCTGGTGGCCGCGGCCGCCCCGGCCGGCAGCTAGAAATGACCGTCCACCACGTGGAGGACGTCCCGCAGGCATCGACCGGGGGCCTGACCAGGCCGGTGGCCGTCTTGGTGGTCATCTTCACCGTGGCGGAGGGGAGCCTGCGCCTTCTGCTGGTCCGCCGCAGCGCTCCCCCCTTCCAGGACTGGTGGTCTCTCCCGGGCGGCCTCCTGGCCCCGGACGAAGGGCTGGACGAGGCGGCCGTCCGCAAGCTGCGGGAGGAGACGGGCGTCCAGGACGTCTACCTGGAGCAGCTCTACACCTTCCATGACCTGGACGGCCAGGGCGGCGTGGCGGTGGCCTACTTCGCCCTGGTGGACAGCCGGCGGGCCCACCTGGCCCGGCGGCAGGAGTGGCAGCCGGCCTGGTTCCCCGTGGCGGGGCTGCCGCCCCTGGCCTTCCGCAACGAGGTGGTGGTGGACTACGCCCTGCGGCGTCTGCGGGCCAAGCTGGAGTACAGCAACGTGGCCTACTCCCTGCTGCCGGACAGCTTCACCATGTCCCAGCTCCAGGACGTCTACGAGGCGATCCTGGGACGCCGCCTGGACAAGCGCAACTTCCGGCGGCGCATGCTCTCGCTGGGCATCGTCGTCCCCACGGGGCGGCGGGCCCTGCGGGGCGCCCACCGTCCCGCCCAGCTCTACGCCTTCAGGGAGCGCCGGCCCGTCTTCTTCTAACCCCCTTGCCCTGGCAGATGGCGCCCTTCATTGACCGGCGGCCCACCAGGCCTGACAATAATAACGGGGCGGAGGGCGCGGCCTGGCCGCCGCCCCTCCCGGGGCCGGGGAGGCGGGGAGGAGGGCGGAGGAGGCCGTCTCGCCTCGCCGGGGACTGCTGCAGCGGGCCAGCGAAGCGGGGGAGCAAGGTAGAGAGTTGGTACACGCCTACCAGAAGACAGTCCTGCCCAACGGACTGCGGATCGTCACTGCCACGGTGCCCTACGCCTACTCGGTGGCAGTGAGCGTTTACATAGGCGCTGGTTCCCGCTACGAGGAGGACGCGGAGGCCGGCATCTCCCACTTCGTGGAGCACATGTGCTTCAAGGGGACGGAGACGCTCCCTACCGCTCTGGACATCGCCGAGGTGGTGGACGCCATAGGCGGCCACCTCAACGGCGGCACCGACCGTGAGCTGACGGTGTTCTACGCCAAGGTGGCCAGCAACCACTTCTCCATGGCCCTGCGCCTCCTGCTGGACCTGGTCTCCTGCCCCCTGTTCGACCCGCGGGAGATGGAGAAGGAGCGACGGGTCATCCTGGAGGAGCTGGCCTCGGTGGAGGACTCGCCGCCCCAGCTCGCCTTCCTCTTGGCCGATTCCGCCCTCTGGCCCGACAACCCCCTGGGCCGGGACGTGGCCGGCACCAGAGAGAGCGTGGAGGCCATCACCCGGGAGCAGGCCCTGGCCTACCTGCGCCGGCAGTACGTGGCCAGCAACATGGTGGTGGCGGTGGCGGGCCGCATAGACCACCAGGAGGTGGTGGACGCCGTCTGGCAGTGGGCTGGCAGGTGGCCGGCCGGGCAGCCGGGGCGCTGGATACCGGCCCGCAACGGCGCCGGGCCGCGCGTCCGTCTGCGCTACAAGGAGACGGAGCAGGCCCATATCTGCCTGGTGGCCCACGGCCTGCCCCTGAACCACCCGGACCGCTACGCCCTGGGCCTCCT
>BEIB01000074.1 GCA_002898615.1 bacterium HR25
GTTGACCTACGGCGGTGTCATCGCCCTGGCCAGCGCCCTGCGAGGAGGGCCGCGGCCGCCGGCCACCGCCCAGAACGCTTGAGGAGGGTAGGCGATGGCCAAGGTCTACTACGACCAGGACGCAGACCTGGAGCTACTCAGGGGGAAGAAGGTAGCCATCGTCGGCTTCGGCTCCCAGGGGCATGCCCACGCCCTGAACCTCAAGGACTCCGGCGTGGACGTCATCGTGGGCCTCTACCCCGGCTCCAAGTCCTGGCAGGCGGCCCAGGAGGCGGGGCTCCGGGTCACCACTGTGGCCGAGGCCGCCCAGGAGGCCGATATCGTCATGATGCTGGCGCCGGACCAGGTGCAGCGCCAGATCTACGAGGAGAGCATCGCTCCCCACCTGCGGCCGGGGCAGATGCTCATGTTCGCCCATGGCTTCAACATCCACTTCAAGCAGATCGTGCCGCCGCCGGACGTGGACGTAACCATGATCGCCCCCAAGGCGCCGGGCCACCGCATGCGGGAGATCTTCACCCAGGGGCTGGGGGTGCCCGCCCTGCTGGCCGTCCACCAGGACGCCACCGAGAACGCCCGCGCCCTGGCCCTGGCCTACGCCAAGGGGGTGGGCTGCACCAGGGCCGGCGTCATCGAGACCACCTTCGCCGAGGAGACGGAGACGGACCTGTTCGGTGAGCAGGTGGTCCTCTGCGGTGGCGTCACCTCCCTCATCAAGGCCGCCTTCGAGACCCTGGTCAACGCCGGCTACCAGCCGGAGGTGGCCTACTTCGAGTGCCTGCACGAGCTGAAGCTCATCGTCGACCTGATGCACGAGGGCGGCATGTCCTACATGCGCTACTCCATCTCCGACACCGCCGAGTACGGCGATTACACCCGCGGCCCTCGCGTCATCGACGAGCGGGTGCGCCAGACGATGCAGGAGGTGCTGCGGGAGATCCAGACCGGCGTCTTCGCCCGGGAGTGGATCCTGGAGAACCAGGCTGGGCGGCCCGTCTTCCAGGCGCTGCGGGAGCGGGACGCCCGTCACCCCATCGAAGAGGTGGGGCGTCGTCTGCGCTCCATGATGCCCTGGCTCAAGTCCCGCAAGTAGCGAGAGGAGAAACAGCGATGGGAATGCCCAAGGCCAGCGAAGAGTTCATCGACATGCTGAACGAGGCCCTGGCGGAGGAGATGGCCTCCATCTTCCAGTACATGTGGGACCACATCCTGGCGCGGGGGATGGAGAGCCCCGCCATCGCTGAAAAGTTCAAGGAGCTGGCCATGACGGAGATGCGCCACGCCTACATGCTGGCGGAGCGCATAGATCTGCTGGGCGGGCTCCCCACCACCCAGATAGGAGAGATCAAGATCGGCGGTGACCTGCGCCAGATGCTGAGGGACAACCTGGAGCTGGAGTACGAGACCATAGACCTGTACCGCCGCCTCATCAAGCAGGCGGAAAAGGAAGAGGACTACGTCACCCGTCGCATCCTGGAGGAGATCCTCAAGGACACCGAGGAGCACGCCCGGGACCTGCAGAGCATCCTGGGCCAGTGAGGGAGGCGGTACGGTGGGCAAGCGTCGTGACCTCAACCTTCCATAGCCCTCCCCGGGCGGTTAGCCCGGGAGAGGGCTAGCCCAGCGCTACCCCCAGACCTTTATCTCATGAGGGAGGTTGAGTTGCCATGACTTCGGCTCAGCGAGTGCTGATATTCGATACGACGCTGCGGGACGGCGAGCAGACCCCCGGCGTGGGCCTCAACGCCGAGGAGAAGCTGGAGATCGCCCGCGCCTTGGAGCGGCTGCGGGTGGACATCATTGAGGCCGGCTTCCCCGCCTCCTCCCCCGGCGACTTCGAGGCGGTGAAGCTCATCGCTCAGGAGGTGCGGGGTTGCGCCATCGCCGGGCTGGCAAGGGCCGTCCCCGGGGACGTGGACGCCTGCTGGGAGGCCATCAAGCACGCCGAGCACCCCCGTATCCACGTCTTCATCTCCAGCTCGGACATCCATATCATGCACATGCTGGAGCGGGACCGGGAGCACGTCCTGGAGATGGCCCGCACCATGGTGGCCCGGGCCAAAAAGTATTGCCCGGACGTGGAGTTCTCCCCCCAGGATGCCACTCGCTCCGACCCCGAATACATCTACCGTATGCTGACGGAGTGTATCGAGGCGGGGGCCACCACCGTCAACATCCCGGACACGGTGGGCTACGCCATACCGGAGGAGTTCGCCCAGTTCATCCGCAACATCCAGGAGCGGGTGCCCAACATCCACAAGGCCACCATCTCCGTCCACTGCCACAATGACCTGGGCCTGGCGGTGGCCAATAGCCTGGCCGCCATACGGGCCGGCGCCCGTCAGGTGGAGGTCTGCGTCAACGGCATCGGCGAGCGGGGCGGCAACGCCTCCCTGGAGGAGGTGGTGATGGCCCTCAAGACCCGGCGGGACTTCTTCGGCACCGAGATAGGCGTGGACACGACCCAGATATACCGGGTGAGCCGCCTCGTCTCCCAGCTCACGGGTATCCCCGTCCAGCCCAACAAGGCCATAGTGGGGGCCAACGCCTTCCGCCACCAGTCCGGCATCCACCAGCACGGCATCGTCAAACTGCGGGAGACCTACGAGATAATCGACCCCCGCGACATCGGCCTCCCCCGGGGCGGCATCATCGTCCTCAACAAGAACTCCGGCCGCCACGGCCTCAAGGCCCGCCTGCAGGAGCTGGGCTACGAGCTGAGCAACGAGGAGCTGGACCGCGTCTTCCAGGCCTTCAAGGAGCTGGCCGACAAGAAGGGCGAGGTGGACGACCGCGACCTGGAGGCCCTGGTCTCCGAGGAGCGGCGCACGGCGGTGGAGGTCTACAAGCTGGACCTGCTGCAGGTCTCCTGCGGCAACCAGCTGGTGCCCACGGCCACGGTGCGGCTCATCGGCCCCAACGGCGAGGTGCGTCAGACCACCGCCACCGGCACCGGGCCGGTGGACGCCTCCTTCCGGGCCATCGATATGCTGGTGGGCCTCCCCAACCGCCTGGTGGAGTACCAGGTCAAGAACGTCACCGAGGGGATAGACGCCCAGGGCGAGGTGACGGTGCGCATAGAGGTGGACGGCAACACCTACGTGGGCTGGGGCAGCGATACCGACATCGTGGTGGCCTCCGCCAAGGCCCTCATGGACGCCCTCAACCGCGCCCTCACCCGGGCCCCCAAGGAGCGACAGCAGCTCTGGTCCACGCCCTAGCGACGGAGGTGGTGCAGATGGCGCCTAAGACGATGTTCGAGAAGATCTGGGACGCCCACGTCGTCCACCAGGAGAACGGGCAGGCCATCCTCTACGTGGACCTGCACCTGGTGCACGAGGTGACCTCCCCCCAGGCCTTCGATGGCCTGCGGCTGGCCAAGCGGCGGGTGCGCCGGCC
>BEIB01000075.1 GCA_002898615.1 bacterium HR25
GCTGGGCCAGCGCTTCCAGGTGGTGACCGCGGTCCACCCCGCCTTCTACAACTATGACGACACCGTCCACCTGGAGGAATCGGAGGACCTGGCCTTCTTCTACCTGGACCTGCTGGACGCCCTGGGGATCCCCAGGGCCCACCTGGTGGGCCACTCCCTGGGGGCGATGGTGGCGGCCGAGATAGCCAGCCTGGACCCCCACTACGTGGACCGTCTGGTGCTCATCTCTCCGCTGGGCATGTGGCAGGAGGAGGCCCCCATACCGGACTTCTACGTCATCCCCCGGCGGGAGCAGCGCCATTACTGCTTCGCCGACCCGGAGAGCGAGGTGGCCCGGGAGGCCCTCCCCGACCGCATGCCCAACGAGGAGGCGGAGTCCGCCTTCTGGCAGCGCTACGCCGCCGCCGGCAAGGTGCTGTGGGGGCTGCCCGTCAATCTGCGCCTCCTCCGCCGCCTCCATCGGGTGAAGAGCCCCACCCTCGTCATCGGCGGCGAGAAGGACAGGCTGACGGCGCCCATTTATGCCCAGCTCTACGCCCAGAAGGTGCCAGGGGCCGACGTGGTTCTGCTGTCCGGCTCCGCCCATTATCCCCACCTGGAGGAGCCGGACGCCGTCCTCCGAGAGCTGGAGCGTTTCCTGGGCTGATAAGTAACGGTCGTGCCAGAAGGGGCGCCCCGGGTCACTCGGGGCGCCCCTGGCCTTCTCTTCACGCCGGCGAGAGGGACGCAGGGGCGGGCCGGCCCTATAATCTTCTTCATCAAGGTCTCCAGGCGAAGAGAGGTGGCAGAATTGGGGCCGGGCCGGCCGTTCCCTGGCAGGATATCCCTCGTCCTCATTCTGGGGCTGGTGCTGCCAGCGCTGGCGCTGGCCTGTGCCAGGCCGGACGTCTCCGTGCTGGTGAGGGTGGAGACGCCACGTCCTCCCTCCCCCACGCCGACGCCCACCCCCGTCCCCACCGCCACCCCGGTCCCATCTCCCACCCCCGCCCCTTGCAGCGACGAGGAGGCGACGGTGGCGCGGGCCCGTCCCTCCACCGTGCAGGTGGTGGCGGGCAACGTGGCCGGCAGCGGCGTCGTCATCGCCGCTGAGGGGAAGGTGCTCACGGCGGGGCATGTCGTCCAGGGGAGCAGTTTCGCCTCCGTCCTGGCCGGTGACCGCCACTTCATAGCCTCCGTGGTGGCCGTGGACGCTCAGGCCGACCTGGCCCTCCTGCGCCTGCCCGATGGCGCCGGCCTGCCCGCCCTGGAGTGGGCGCCCGATGAGCCCCTCCCCGGGAGCAACGTGGTCGCCCTGGGCTATCCGTTGCCCGGCGTCTACGGCCTGGGGGGAGAGCCCATCGTCAGCCGGGGCAGCGTGGTCCGCCCCCTGGAGCTGGACGGCGTGCGCTATATCCGCACCGATGCTCCCCTCAACCCCGGCAACTCTGGCGGCCCCCTGGTGGACCTGTGCGGCCGCCTGGTGGGGATCAACGTGGCCCGCGTCCGGACGGAGGAGGCCCCCAGCCTCTCCGTCTCCCTCGTCTCCGCCCGTCCGGTGGCGGAGCGGTTGCTCCAGGCCCCCGCCCCGCCTCCCTCCCTGGACAGCGTGGAGGCGCTCCTGGTCTACAACTACGTGACGGTGCTCCAGAAGGGCTACCGGCCTTCCGCCAAGGTGGCTGTGAGCCAGACCGCGGACGGCCACCACTTCATGGCCATCCACGGTTACTGCCAGGCGGGCATGGAGACCTACTGCCAGATAGTCCACTTCTTCCTGGACGCCACCTACCTGGGCACCGATACCCTGCGCCCCTCCCAGCTCATCCTGGTGGTGGCCCCCCGCCCCGACCCTGCCCAGATCGCCGTCACTTACGCCAACTACGGCCCCAGCGACGAGCTCTGCTGCCCCACCCTCCCGCCGGTCACCATCGTCTACACCTGGGACGGGGAGCGCATCCGCCCCAGCGGTTCGCCCCCCGGCCACTGACGACCGGCTATAATGGGGCCATCAACAGCCTCAGGAGGCGGACCATGCAGCGTCAGACGGTGGACGAAGAGCTACAGGCCATGCGGGACCGGGAGGCCATTCGCGCTGTCATCGCCAACTACTGCCGCGGTGTGGATATGAAGGACAAGGCCCTCTTCCTCTCCCTGTGGGAGCCGGACGCCAGGTGGACCTTCAGCGAGCCCTTCCAGTCCCTCTCCGCCAGCGGCCTTCAGGAGATAGAGAGGGCCATAGAGGGCATCTGGACCACCAACAAGGAGACCTACCACTACACCTGCAACTCCATCATCACCCTGCGGGGCGACGAGGCGGAATCGGTGAGCGACGTCCTGGCCCTGGGCATCGATGCCAAGGACCGGCTGACCCTCATCGCCGCCAGCTACCACGACCGCTTCCGCCGCGGCGGCGACGGCGCCTGGCGCTTCGCCGAGCGGCGCATCCAGCTCCACCGCTCCCTGGGCCTGGGGCAGGCCCGTTACCTGTTCTGAGGACCGTCCGACACCTGCACGGAGGGAAGGCAGCGATGAAAGCAGCGGTGATGACCCAGCTCAAGGCTCCCCTGGAGATAAAAGAGGTGCCGGACCCCGCTCCCGGCCCGGCCGACGCCGTGGTACGCGTCGAGGCCTGTGGCGTCTGCCGCAGCGACTGGCATGTCTGGCAGGGCGACTGGAGCTGGGCCGGCGTGCGGGTGCGCCTGCCCCTCATCCTGGGCCACGAGTTCGGCGGCGTGGTGGAGGCGGTGGGACAGGACGTGCGGGGCTTTCGCCCCGGCGACCGCGTCACCGTTCCCTTCCACCTGGCCTGCGGCCGCTGCGAGTACTGCTACACCGGCCGCTCCAACGTCTGCCTCGCCCTGGGGGCCATCGGCGTCAGCCGGGACGGCGGCTACGGCAAGCTCGCCCTCGTCCCCAACGCCGACGTCAACCTGGTGCGCCTTCCGGACGGGGTGGACTTCCTCACCGCCGCCGCCCTGGGCTGTCGCTACATGACGGCCTACCACGCCGTTATGGACCGCGCCCGCATCCGGCCGGGCGAGTGGGTGGCCATCTTCGGCGTGGGAGGCGTGGGCCTCTCGGCCGTTCAGATAGCGGCCGCCATGGGCGCCAACGTGGTGGCCGTGGACATCAGCGACGAGAAGCTGGAGCGGGCCAGGGCGGAGGGGGCGGTGGCCACCGTCAACGCTGGCGGCGGCAACCCCGCCTCCCAGGTGCGCCGCCTCACCGATGGCGGCGCCCACGTCGCCATCGACGCCCTGGGCTCCGCCCCCACCGCCCAGGCCGCCCTCCTCTCCTTGCGCAAGGGGGGCCGCCACGTCCAGGTGGGGCTCACCAGCCAGCAGGAGCAGGGGATGGTGGCCCTCCCCCTGGACGCCCTGGTCTTCCAGGAGGTGG
>BEIB01000076.1 GCA_002898615.1 bacterium HR25
GACCGCCGGCCCTTAACTGAGCTCGTGCAGGATGACGGCCACCACGAAGGCGATGGTGCCCAAGAAGACCACCAGGGCACCGAGCTGGACGATGGCCCGTTCCAGCAGATCGACCTTCTCGTTTATGAAGCTGCGTCCCGGTCTGTATGAGCTCATCCCTGGGTCCGTCCTCGCTTCTTTCCTCCGGCAAGTATAGAGTGCCGATGGGCCTGTGCCAACAGGCCACGGGCGGCGCCTCTTGACTCCCCGGCCGCACGGCGAGTAAGCTGTCCCCAGCCAGGCTGATAAATGGCCAGTTTTTAAGAATTTTTCCCAGTCCAGGAGGAGTCGGGGCGCCGTGCTGGGCGTGGGCCTCCTCTTCGTGGGGGCTGTCCTCTTCATTAACGGCCTCACCTACCTGGGGCGGGCCCCTCTGAAGGGGGCGGCCATCATGAACCTGTTCGTGGGCATCCTGACCCTGTTCATCGCCCTTCACGCCGCCATCACTCGGTCCGAAGGGGACGATTCCTTCTTCTTCGCCGCCAAGGTCCTGCTCTTCTCCTTCACCTATCTGTGGGTGGCGGCCAACGGCCTCTTCGGGGTAGAGGACGGAACGGCCCTGGGCTGGTACTGCCTCTTCGTGGCGGCGCTGGCCGCCCCCACCGCCGCCCTCACCTTCCTCGACGGCGACGTCCGCTTCGGCCTGCTGTGGCTCTCCTGGGGCGTCCTCTGGTTCCTCTACTGGCTGGTGCTGGTGCTCCGCCACAACATCCGTGAGCTGGTGGGCTACGTCACGGTGGCCCTGGCCCTCCTGACCTGTATCCTGCCCGGCTACCTGATACTGGCCGGCGCCTGGTAGGCCCGGGCCGCCTTCTATCCCTCGCTGCGGCGGCCGGTATGTATAATGAGGGCGACTCTCAACAGGCGTGCAGGAGGAGAAGCTATGTCCGTCGTGCTATACGAGAAGCGGGGGCACATCGCCATCATCACCATGAACCGCCCCGAACGACGCAACGCCATGGGCCGCGAGCTCCTCATGGGCCTGGCCGAGTCCTGGCAGCGCTTCGCTGCCGATGACGACGCCTGGGTGGCCATCCTCACCGGCACTGGCAACAGCTTCTGCGCCGGACTGGACATCAAGGAGCGGCTGGAGACCGGCACGGCCAGCCTGGAGCTGCCCCAGATCCCCCTCCGCGACCCCTTCTGGCACGAAGAGCTGGAGAAGCCCACCATCGCCGCCGTCAACGGCTACGCCCTGGGCGGTGGCTTCTTCCTGGCCAGCAAGGCCGACTTCCGCATCGCCGTGCCCAACGCCGTCTTCCAGCTCACCGAGGTGGTGCGGGGCGGCATCGCTGGCTGGGACATGGTGCTGACGCGGGAGAACCTGCCATGGGCCATCGCCGCCGAGCTGGCCGCCGGCTGGCCCCTCAGCGGCGAGCGCGCCTACCAAGTGGGCTTCGTCAACCGCCTGGCGGAGCCGGAGAAGCTCATGGAGACGGCCCTCGCCTTCGCCCAGGAGATGCTGGAGCGGCCGCCCCTGGCCGTGGACTATAACTTGCGCCTGGTGCGCGCCCTCAGAAGGCAGCAGGTGCCCCAGGAGGTGCGGGAGCAGGCCCGCCAGCTCGAGCGGCTGCTGCGGGACTCCGAGGACATGAAGGAGTCCCTGCGGGCCTTCGTGGAGCGCCGGCCGCCCGTCTTCCAGCGTCGCTAGAGAGAGGGCTGGCGCCGCCAGCCCGGAAAGGGAGGAGAGGAGATGCCCAAGGCGACGGTCAACGGCGTCCAGCTCTACTACGAGGAGCACGGCCAGGGCTTCCCCGTGCTCCTCATGGAGGGCTTCGCCGGCACCACCGCCATGTGGCGGCCCCAGGTGCCGGCCCTCTCCCAGCGCTACCGCCTGATCCTCTTCGACTACCGCGGCCAGGGCCAGAGCGAGTCGCCCCCCTCCCCGGAGGACTACTCCCTGGAGATCGCCATCGAGGACATCCACGGTCTGCTGCGGCACCTGGGGGTGGAGCAGGCAGTAGTGGGCGGCCTCTCTCTGGGAGGCTACCTGGCTATCCACTTCTACCGCCTCCATCCCGAGATGGTGCGCGCTCTCATCCTCATCGACACCGGGCCCGGCTACCGCAGCGAGGAGCGGCGGCGTCAGTGGGAACGGGAGTGCATAGAGCGGGCCGAGCTGCTGGAACAGGGCGGCATGTATGCCTTCGCCCACAGCGCCTTCGCCACCGACGACTACTACACCTCCCACGCCGAAATGCTGAAGCTGGACCCGCGGGGCCTGGCCAACGTCGCCCGGCGGGTCATGTCCACCGCCTGGGGGTTGGAGGTGCTAACCCAGATCCAGGTGCCCGCACTGGTCATGTGCGGCGAGCATGACCGCCCCTTCCTGGGCGCCACCGAATATATGGCCAGCCGCATACCCAACGCCCGTAAGGTGATACTGCCGGGCGCCTGCCACGCCTGCAACATCGACGCCCCCGAGGAGTTCAACAGGGCCATCCTGGACTTTCTGAGAGAGATAGGCCTGTAAAAGAGGGGAAAGGAGGACAGAGCAGCCCCATGACAGCAGCCATCGCCCGTTTCCAGGGGAGGAAGGCCCTCGTCACCGGCGGCAGTCGCGGCCTCGGCCGCGCCATCGCCCTGCGGCTGGCCCAGGAGGGGGCGGACGTCGCCTTTACCTACGCCTCCCGGGCCGATGCCGCCCAGGAGGTGGCGGACAGCATCAAGGCCATAGGCCGACAGGCCATCGCCATCCAGGTAGACGTGCGAGACGAGGAGCAGGTGGCCGGCATGGTGGAGCAGGCCATCCGCGAGCTGGGCGAGATCCACCACCTGGTCAACAACGCCGGCATCATGCAGCCGGCCAAGCAGCACCAGCCCTTCTGGGAGACGCCCACCTCCCGCTGGGACGACATCATGACCGTCAACGTGCGGGGGCCCTTCCTCTGCTCCAAGTACGTGGCCGTGCACATGATGGAGAAGGGGATCAAGGGGAGCATCGTCAATATGACCTCCATCGCCGGGACGGTAGTGGGGCTGCCGGTGACGGGGGCGGAATACAACGCCGCCAAGGCCGGCATCTGGGGCCTCACCCTGGCCATGGCGGCGGAGCTGGGCCCCTACGGCATACGGGTCAACGCCGTGGCGCCGGGCTCCGTCCCCACCGACATGTCGGCCCACCTGCGCGACCCCGAGATAGCGGCCCGCAGGGCCCAGGTGGTGCCCCTGCGCCGGCTGGGGCTGGTGGAGGAGGTGGCCGCCGCCACCGCCTTCCTCCTCTCCGACGATGCCGGCTTCATCACCGGCCAGATCCTGATAGTGGACGGCGGCCTGACCCACGTCGTCACCTGAGGCAGCGGCCAGGAGGCGGGGAGG
>BEIB01000077.1 GCA_002898615.1 bacterium HR25
CCAGTGGCGGGTGGGCGGCGAGAGCTTCCGGGTGACCGCCACCACCGTCATCGATACCACCGCCGGCCAGCCCCGCCGGGGCGCCCTGGTGCGGGTGGAGGCCCAGAGGCAGGAGAACTCCCTCATCGCCCAGCGCATACAGGTGCTGGCGGCGGTGGCCCCCAGCCCGGCCGTCTCCCTGCAGGGCATCTTCCAGCAGGGGGAAGGAGGGCAGTGGCTGGTGGGTGGCGTGGACGTGGTGGCGCCGCCCGGGGCCAAGGTGCCACCCCAGGGAGCCCTGGTGCGCGTTACCGGCAACCGCAACAACGGCCGGCTGGAGGCCAGGACGGCTGTCGTCCTCATCGACTCGGACAGCGGCTCCCTGGCCCGCATCCGCGGTGTCGTCCGTGAGATGGACGACGACCGCTGGGACGTGGACGGCCAGCGGGTGGAGCTGGACCGGTCCACCCAGGTCAGCGGCACGGCGGCCCCCGGGGCGGAGGTGGAGGTGTGGGGCCGGCCGGACAACGGCGGTCTGGAGGCCGTGTACATCCAGGTCCTGAAGCCGCCCCAGGCTACCCCGGCGCCCTCGCCCGTGACCCCCACCCCATCCCCTACGCCCACCCCCAGCCCGACCCCCACCCCGTCCCCTACGCCCACGCCGACGCCACGCCCCACCCCCTAGGAAGAGGCCAGCAGGGCGCTGAAGCGCTGGGCGTCCTCCAGCATGTTGGTATTGTTGAACAGGACATAGACCGGCCGACGGCCCGCCGCCACCTCCCGCCGGCAGGTGGCCAGCAGCTCAGCCAGCTCCTCATCGCTGTAGCGGTAGCGATAGCCACCGCGGCCGTGGAGACGGAGGTAGGCACACTCTCCCCAGGCTGGACGCCCCTGGAAGGGGTCCACAGCGTGCACCAGCTCCAGCTCCCGGCAGAGGGCGGCCACCGTCTCCTCCGGCCAGGGGCCGCGGGGCTCCCATACCAGGAGCCAGCCCTCTCGCCGGACGCGGAGGAAGAAGCGACGCAAGTTCTCCAGGTTGTGCAGCGTGGGCCGAAAACTGGGCGGGCACTGAAAGAGGACGGCCACGGCCCGCAGGGCGCGGGCCAGCTCCGCTGTGCGCTCCCAGGCCCGCCAGACCACCTCCGTGGGCTGGAAGAGGCCGCAGCCCGCCGACTCCTCCGGCGAGAGCGGGCGCCGCAGGCGGCGGTAGGTAGGGCTATTGGCGGGATGCGTGATGACCTGCCACGCCTTGAGGGAGAAGAGAAAGCCCGGCGGCGCCTCCTCCCGCCAGCGACGCGCCCGCTCCAGGGAGGGCAGGTCATAGAAGCTCTCCTGCACCTCCACTAGGCGGAAGCGCTGGAAATAGCGGGAACGGGCCTCTGGCCAGCCACAGCAACCTACCAGGATCTCCGTCATGTTTGCCCCCTGGCCCGCCCTGGCCTAGAATGTTGGAGGACGCCCCCGTCGTCTAGAGGCCCAGGACGCCACCCTTTCAAGGTGGAAATCGCGGGTTCGAATCCCGCCGGGGGCGCCAGAGCTTGGCCCTTACCTGCCCGGCATTTACAATAAGGCGCGGGATTTTATCGACAATACCCGGGGTGTCTTCCGTCCTAGAGGGCCGTGAACAAGCCGAAGAAGGTCGTTCGGAGGAAGCACCATAAAAAGCAAAAGAAGTTGAAGGAGAGGCGGAAAAGGGAGCGGACGACGGCCGGCACCGCCTGAGGCGGCCCGCTTCCGTCCCTCCAGGCCTCCTTTTTCCGCCCCTTCAACCAGCGGGAGGTAACCGGAGATGGAGCTTGTATGGGTAGTCCCCGCGGCTGGGCTGCTGGGGGTGCTCTTCGCCGCCTGGCTGGCCTGGGACGTGCTGCGGCGTGACCAGGGCACGCCCCAGATGCAGGAGGTAGCCTCCATGATCTTCGAGGGGGCCAACGCCTTCATGCGTCGCCAGTACGGCACCATCGCCATGATATCCGTGGTGGTGGCGGTGGTGGTGGGGCTGTTGGTGGGCTACTTCGACGAGGACGTGGAGATAGGCGTCCTCACCGCCATAGCCTTCCTCATCGGCGCCTTCTGCTCGGCCCTCTCTGGCTTCATAGGGATGTACGTGGCGGTGCGGGCCAATGTGCGCACCGCCTCGGCGGCCACGCGCAGCCTGAGGGAGGCCATCGCCGTCTCCCTGCGGGGCGGCGCCGTGTCCGGGTTCATGATCGTGGCCCTGAGCCTCCTGGGGGTGGCGGGCATCTTCGGCCTCTACAGCCGGGTGCTGGACAACCCCATCGACAAGGCGCCCTTCCTCATCGTAGGCTTCGGCTTCGGCGCCAGCTTCGTGGCCCTCTTCGCCCAGCTGGGCGGTGGTATCTACACCAAGGCGGCCGACATGGGGGCCGACCTGGTGGGCAAGGTGGAGGCAGGCATCCCGGAGGACGACCCCCGCAACGCCGCCGTGGTGGCCGACCTGGTGGGCGACAACGTGGGCGACTGCGCCGGCCGTGGCGCCGACCTCTTCGAGTCCACGGCGGCGGAGAACATCGGCGCGATGATCCTGGGGGTGGCCATCTTCGCCATCACCGGCCAGGAGGAGTGGATCCTCTTCCCCCTGGTGGTGCGGGCCTTCGGTCTCATAGCCACCATGGTGGGAGTGGCCTCCGTCCCCCTCTTCACCCGGGAGAACCAGGACCCCATGACGCCCCTCAACTACGCCTACTGGCTCATCGTGGCCATCTCGGCCGGCTTCCTGGCCCTGGTCACGAACCTGATGATGGGGGAGGACTGGGGGTGGTTCTTCGCCGCCGGGCTGGTGGGCATCGCCACCAGCGTCGCCTTCGTCTACATCACCCAGTACTACACCTCCGGTAGCTGGCGGCCGGTGCGGGAGATCGTGCGGGCCTGCCTGACGGGCCCGGCCACCAACATCGTGACCGGCACGGCCATCGGCTTCGAGACGACGGCGGCGACGGCCCTGGTCATCGGAGCTGCCCTGGTCACCTCCTTCATCCTGGGCGAGCAGACGGGGCTGCCCAACGGCGGCATCTACGGCACGGCGGTGGCCACCATGGGTATGCTCATGTCCGCCGCCTACGTCCTCTCCATGGACACGTTCGGCCCCATCACCGACAACGCCAACGGTATCATCGAGATGGCGGGGGCGCCGCCCCAGGCCCGCCAGATCACGGACTCCCTGGACGCCGTGGGCAACACCACCAAGGCCCTCACCAAGGGCTACGCCATGGGCTCCGCTGGCCTGGCCGCCTTCCTGCTCTTCAGCGCCTTCCTGGACAAGGTGAAGGAGACCTTCGC
>BEIB01000078.1 GCA_002898615.1 bacterium HR25
AAGCCCAGCCCCAGCCGCATCCCCGCGTAGAGGAAGATCCAGGTGAAGAGGGTGATCCCCGGCCGCGGCACCCGGTGGAAGAGGAAGAGGAGCAGGAGGAAGATGGCCAAGCCGCCCAACATATCGTAGGCCACGGCAGGGTGCTGCACGTAGTCCGCCCCGAAGCGGATGTAGCTGGGGCTCTGTGGGTCGGTGTAGCGGATGCCCCAGGGGAGACTGGTGGCCTTGGCGAAGTGCTCGCCGTTGATGATGTCGCCCACGCGCCCCACGGCCATCCCTATCATGGCCCCCACGGCGGCGGCATCGCCGGCGCGGAGCTTGTTGGTGAGGCCGGCCAGCCGGGCGTAGAGCCAGGCGCCCAGCGCTCCCCCCGCCAGGGCGCCGAAGATGGAGATGCCCCCGGCATCGATGCGGAAGATCTGGCCGGGGTTGTCGACGAAGAAGTCCAGGTGCTCCACCACATAGAGGGCGCGGGCGCCGATGATGCCGCCGATGACCAGGGCCAGGGCCACGTTGTTGGCCTGGTCAGGGGAGAAGCCAGCGCGGGTGGCCAGGTGCACCGCCACCACCACCCCCACCACCACCCCCAGGGCGGCCAGGAGCCCGTGCCAGGTGATCTCCAGCCCTCCGACCCTGAAGGCGACAGGGTCCAGCGGCATGGTGATGGTCAGCAGAGGCAGGCTAGACATCCTCCTCCTCCTCCCGGGGGACCGGCGCCCCCGCCTGGGCCGCTATGCGGCGCAGCTCTCGCCGCAGGTCCCCCTCCGGCGCCCCCTGGGCCACTATGGCCACCTCTCCCCGGCCGATGCGCGCCCAGAGGCGTCGCCGCGGCAGCCACAGGCTCATGATGAGCCCCGCCAGCAGGAGGCCCGTGGCCGCCCAGACCAGGTTGCTGCTCCGGTCCCGCCGCACCTGGATCCCGGCGAACTCCCGCTGCCCCAGGAAGGTGTATTCCAGGCCCCCCACCTGAGCGCTCTCCCCCGGCCGCAGTGCCAGGGGGCGCTCCCCCAGGCCGATGATGTTCAGGGTAGGAGGCCCGCCCGTCCCTACGATGGGCACCGCCGTGCCCTCGGAGGCGTTGGCGGTTCCGTAGGCCACGTTGGTCATCTCCACCAGCGCCCCGTTCCCCGCGGCGCCGGCCGGGAGGGGCAGGTCCATCACTTGGGCGGAGGGCGCCCGCTCCACCCGCCGCAGCTCCCACTCCAGGTCCCCGGCCGCGGCCCGCTGCCCCTCCCTCAAGGATACGATGGGCGCCCCGCCGCCGGACGGGTCCAGGACCACGAACTCCGGCTCCCCGCCGTCCGGCTCCCACAGACCCACGCCGAAGCCCCTACCACCCACCTCCAGGGTGGCCAGCGCCAGCGAGCCCTGAGAGGAGTCCCCGCGCTGCACCCGCAGCGGTTGCCCCAGGGCCAGCGCCCCCTCGAACAGCGTCTGACCCTGGCCGGCCTCCCGCACCACCAGGTGGGGGACGGGGCGCTGGAACTCCAGCGCCAGCGTCTCGCGGTAGACGGTGTCGCCGGTGCGGAGGTCCCGCACCTGCAGCTCCGCCCCATAGCCGAAGTAGGCCGCCTGGTGGAAGCGGTAGCCCCCGTAGCTGCAGGGGGAGTTGACGGTGGTCTGGCAGCGCTTCACCTCCTCCCCCTGCCGGTAGATGACGATCTGCGAGCGGTAATCCAGGGGGCGCCCCTCGACGTCGAAGCGGCCGATGGCGTCCAGCACCTGCACGTGCATCTGTTGGGGATGGCCCACGCTGGGGAAGACCGGCCGGCTCTCCCCCTCAGGGATCAGGAGGGGCATGTCGAAGCTGCTGCTGCGGCCCACCGCCGCCGCCAGAATGAAGAGCACCACCGCCCCGTGGCTCAGCAGCGTCCCCGCCTGCGCCCAGGGGAAACGATCGGCGAAGAGATAGGTCCGGTCGCCCACCGGGAAGCGCTCCACCCGGTAGAGGCGACGGCGAAGGGCCCGCTCCAGGGCGGTGGGGTCGGCCGGTGCCGGGAAGGCGATGCGGTGGGGCGCCAGCTCAAAGTAGGCGTCCGGCACCCGCTTGCGGGGATGGAACACGTTGGCCCATATGCCGGGCAGCCGGCCCAGCAAATAGCCCAGGACGGAGGCCACCAGCAACCCCAGCCCCACGGCGAACCAGGGGGAGTGGAAGACGTCCAGCAGCCCCAGGCGGTAGAGCCAGCCGGTGGCGCCGCCGAACTTCCCCTCCTGCTCCGCCAGCCAGGCCGCCTCGGCGGAGGGGTCGCCCCTGGCCCAGGCCGGCATCTGGGGGAGGAGCACGCCCACCAGGCTCAGAAGGGCCATCAGCCCCGTCATGAAGGCGGCCCAGCGGGCACTGGTGAAGAGCCACCAGAGGGAGCGCACCGGCCCCCAGAGGAGGGGGAGGTATGCGCCGCGGGTCACCTGAGGGGTCGCCATGGCCTATCCCATGATCTCCTGGAGACGGCGCAGCAGCTCCTCGTTGTCGATGGCGCCCTGGACGCCCCGGCCCCCCTGCTGGCCCACGAAGGGGCCCAGGAAGACGCTCCGCACCACGCCCTGGCGGTCGATGAAATAGGTGGCCGGGAGCCCCAGCAGACGATAGGCGCGGGAGACCTCGCCGCTGCGGTCCAGGGCCACCGGGAAGTCCAGGCCGAACTCCTCGGCGAACTGGCGGACGCTCCCCTCCGGCTCCTGTACGTTCACAGCGATGACGAGGAGGCCGCGGTCGCGGTACTGGTCGTAGGCGGCCTTGAACTGAGGCATCTCCCGTCGGCAGGGGGTGCACCAGGTGGCCCAGAAGTTGACCACCACGGGCCGCCCCCGCAGCTCGCTCAGGCGGACCGCCTTCCCCTGCAACGTCGGCAGATAGAAGTCCGGCGCGAGCTGCCCCGCCCGGTGCCCCACCTCCATCCCTGGCGGCACCAGCTCCGGCGGCAGCTCCACGGCGCCGTAGTCGGTCCCGCCCGCCGGGGGCGGCGCCTGCTCCGTCGTCCGGAACTGGAACCACCACAGGAGGAAGCCGGCCGTCGCCAGGAGGACGACGCCCAGGAGCACGCCCTGTCTCAGGGCCTTGCGCCCCTTGTAGAGACCACCCACCGCCATGGCCCCCTCACACCCCAGCGTAGCTGTGCAGCCCCGATATGGCCAGGTTGACGCCGAAGTAGGTGAAGAGGACGGCCATGTAGGCCACCACCAGGGCCAGCGCCGAGCGCCTCCCCCGCCAGCCCCGCATCGAGCGCAGGTGCAGGTAGACGCCGTAGATGAGCCAGGTCAC
>BEIB01000079.1 GCA_002898615.1 bacterium HR25
GTCTTCCTGGAGGACGTGGAGGGCAAGGCCCGCGTGGGCGATGTCAAAGAGGTGGCCGACGGTTACGCCCGCAACTACCTCTTCCCCCGCCGGCTGGCCGCCCCGGCCACCCCTCACTACCTGAGCATCGCCCGGGCCAAGGCGGAGAAGGAGGCGCGGCGCCAGGCCAGGCTGGACCAGGAGGCCCAGGAGCGGCTCCTGCCGCGGCTGGCGGGCAAAAGCTTCACCGTTCAGGTGCGGGTAGGGCAGCAGGGGCGCATGTTCGGCGCCGTCACCAGCCAGGACATCGCCGAGGTGGTGCGCCAGGAGACCGGCGTGGAGCTGGACCACCGTCAGGTGGCCCTGGGGGAGCCCATCCGGGAGACCGGCACCTACACGGTGACGCTGCGCCTCACCCGCAACGTCCACGCCCAGATAGAGGTGCAGGTGGTGCCGCTGGGCGGCGAGCCGGCCGCCCCGGCGGAGGAGGCCCCGGCCGAGGAGGCCGGGCCCGAGACGGAGGGTTGAACCCGCGTGGGGGGTGGGGCCGTTGATCGTAACCGAGAAGCTGCCGCCCCATGACATAGAGGCAGAGAAGGCGGTGGTGGCCTCCCTCCTGGTGGACCCGGAGGCCATCTACAAGGTCGCTCCCCTCCTGAAGGGCGAGGACTTCTTCCGGGAGGAGCACCGCTGGATCTACGAAGCCTGCCGGGAGCTCTGGCAGCGGGGCGAGGCCATAAACCAGGTCACCGTAGCCCACGAGCTGGCCCGCCGCGGCCTCCTGGAGCAGACGGGGGGGGTCGCCTATCTCTCCCAGCTCGTGGCCGAGCTGCCCACCCCCCTGGTGGCCGAGCACTACGCCCGCATCGTCCAGCGGGACGCCATCTACCGTAGCCTCCTCCAGGCCGCCCAAGAGATAGCCCAGTTCGCCTACCGGGCGGAGGACCCGGACGTAGGGCGGGTGCTGGCCCGCGCCGAGGCCCTCATCGCCGCCGTCCGCCAGACGCAGGAGGTGCGGGACTTCCAGCACCTGCGTGAGGTGCTGGAGGAGTACCAGCGCAGTCAGGCCGCCCTCACCAGTCCCGTAGCGGCGGAGGCCCGTGCCATCACTACCGGCTATATGGACCTGGACACCCTCCTCCTGGGGGGCCTGAAGCGGGCCGAGCTCATCATCGTCGCTGCCCGCACCGGCCTGGGCAAGACCTCCCTCCTCCTCAACTTCGCCCGCAACGCCGCCCTGCGACAGAAGGCCACCGTGGCCATCTTCAGCCTGGAGATGGCGGCGGAGCAGCTGGCCCAACGCCTCCTGGCCATGGAGTCCGGCGTGGACTCCGCCCGCATCGGCACCGGCGTCCTCAACGACCGCGAGGAGCGACTCATCTCACGCGCCATCGGCCGCCTGGCCGACGCCTCCATCTACATAGACGACTCCCCCGTCCTCACCATGGCGGAGATAAGGGCCAAGGCCCGCCGCCTCCAGGTGGAGCGGGGGCTGGACCTGGTGCTGGTGGACTACCTGCAACTGGTGCGGCCCGACCTGCGGCTGGAGAACCGCGTCCAGGAGGTGAGCTACATATCCCGCTCTCTCAAAGCGCTGGCCCGCGACCTGGACGTGCCGGTGGTGGCCGCCGCCCAGCTCTCCCGTGCCGCCGACACCCGGGCCAGCCACATACCTCAGCTCTCCGACCTGAGAGAGTCCGGCTCCATCGAGCAGGACGCCGACGTGGTCATGTTCGTCTACCGGGAGGCCGCCTACATCCGCAAGGAGGAGTGGGAGGAGATGCACAAGGACAAGCCCTCCCAGGCCTACCCGGCGGAGGACGCCCAGATCATCGTCGCCAAGCACCGCAACGGCCCCACCTCCACCATCCACCTGCGCTTCCGCCAGAAGATAGCCCGCTTCGAGGACCTGCTGGTCCAGGAGGCGGAGGCCTGGGAGCCCCAGGGCTGACGGCCCCAGGCCCGGAAAGGAGCGAGGGCTTGCAGGCAGAAGAGACGACGCCGGCCTTCCCCGGCTTCCCCCCGGGCGACAGGGCTGCCCCCGTCCCCTACAGCTTCTTCACTGCCGTCCTCCCCCAGATAGAGCGGCCGGAGGAGCTGCTGGTCTCCGTCTACTTCTTCTTCGCCCAGGCGCGCAAGCGTCGGCAGCCCCGCTGCCTCAGCCAGGCAGAGCTCCTGGCCGACCCGGCCCTCCTCCAGGCCCTCTCCCGTCACTGCCCGGACCCCGCCCGCGGCGTCCGCGAGGGGCTGGAGCTGGCCGCCCGCCGGGGCACCCTCCTCCGCCTGCTGGACGGGCAGGGCCGCCCCCACTACGCCCTGAACACCTCGGCCAACCGTCGCGCCCTGGCCCCCCCGGAGGGGAGCGGAGCGCCCGTCCCTGCCCTGGCCCTGCCCAACATCTTCCGCCTCTATGAGGACAACATCGGCACCATAACCCCCCTCATCGCCGAAGAGTTGCAGGAGGCGGAGGAGCGCTACCCCTGGGCCTGGATAGAGGCCGCCTTCCGCGAGGCGGCCGAGCTCAACCGGCGCAACTGGCGCTACATCAAGGCCATCCTGAGACGGTGGGAAGTGGAGGGGCCACCCCATGAAAAGGCTAGACGAGATCCTGAAGCAGAGTGGCTTGCCGAGCGCTACCGGCGAGGAAAGGGCGGCGCCGCCCCCTGAGGCGGAGGCGGAGACCCCTGTCTGCCCGCACTGCGGCGGCGCCGGCCTCGTCCGGCGGGCCGTCCCCCTGGGCCACCCCGACTTCGGCAAGGCCTTCCCCTGCCGCTGCACCCTCTCCGAGGACGAGGCAGCCCGCCGGGCGCGCCTCCAGCGCTTCAGCAACCTCCGCTTCTACCTCCGCCTCACCTTCGACAACCTGGAGCCCGCCGGCCGCAGCCTGGGCCCCCTGGCCCAGCAGGCCTACGCCCAGGCCGTGGAGGAAGCGCGCCGCTTCGCCGAGTCCCCCCAGGGGTTCTTCGTCCTGAGCGGCCCCAGCGGCAGCGGCAAGACCCACCTGGCCGCCGCCATCGCCAACCGCTGCATAGAGCGGGGCACCCTCACCCTCTTCATGGCCGTCCCCGACCTCCTGGACCACCTGCGGGCCGCCTACCGCCCGGAGGCCGATACCCCCTACGACGACCTGTTCGAGCAGCTCCGCAGCGTCCCCCTCCTGGTCCTGGACGACCTGGGCAGCCACTCCGGCACCCCCTGGGCGGAGGAGAAGCTCTATCAGCTCGTCAACCACCGCTTCGCCGCCCAGTTGCCCACCGTCTTCACCCTGGC
>BEIB01000080.1 GCA_002898615.1 bacterium HR25
GTTCAACCTGGCGGCCCTCGCCCGTCTCCTGGGCCAGCCCGTGGCGCGGGACGAGGCCGGCAGCGTCTGGTGCTTCGGCGAGGCGACAGACGCCCTGCGCGGCCGCCTGGAGTCCCTCATGGCCCCGAACTTCACCCTGCCCGACCTGGAGGGCCGGCCCCACTCCCTCTCCGACTACCGGGGCCGCAAGGTGCTCCTCTTTACTTGGGCCTCCTGGTGAGGCTGCCGCTTCGACCTGCCCGGGTGGCAGGCCGTCTACGAGGACAGCAAGGACAAGGGGCTGGTGGTGCTGGCCGTGGCCCTGGACAGCGGCGGCCCGGAGGCCGTCCGTCCCTGGGTGGAGCGGGCCAGCCCCTCCTACCCCTGCCTCATCGACACCGAGCACCTGGTGGCCCGGCTCTACGGCATCGTCAACGTCCCCACGGCCGTATGGATCGACGAGGCGGGGCGCATCGTCCGCCCCCCGGAGCCGGCCGGCGCCAGCGATACCTTTCGGCGGATGGACCGGGCCACCGGCCGCCTCCCGGAGGACGCCGCCGAGGAGCGAAGGCTCCGCCGCCAGATATACATGGACGCCGTGCGCGACTGGGCGGCCAGGGGCGAGGCCTCCGTCCACGTCCTCCCTCCCGAGGAGGTGCGGCGCCGTCTGGCCGGCCCCGGCCGGGAGCAGTCCCAGGCAGCCGCCCACTTCCGCCTGGGCCTCCATCTCTATCGCCAGGGCCGGCGGGAGGAGGGGCTGCGCCACCTGTGGGAGGCGGCCCGTCTCCACCCGGAGAGCTGGGCCTACAAGCGCCAGGCCTGGGAGCTGGAGGAGCCCGGCAAGGCGGCCGGACCGGAATTCTGGGCCGCCGTGGAGGCCCTGGGCGACCGCCCCTACTACCCTCCCATCCAGATGGTGGGGATGCCGCCCTATGAGAGGTGAGAGATGACGGAGCGAGGCAAGCGCCCCCTGGAGCCGGCCCACTTCCCATACCTGGACTACCGCCGCTACACCTTCTCCCTGGGACTGGAGACGCCAGCCGGCGTCTGGCTCTCCGGGCACGCCGCCTCCCGCTACTCGCCCGAGGAGGGGAGGGTGGTGGCCCGGGGAGACCTGCTGGAGCAGGCCCGCACCGCCTATGAAAAGATAGCCCTCTTGCTGAAGGAGGCCGGGCTGACGCTGGAGCAGGTGGTCCGCTCCGTGGACTATGTCACCCCCGAGGGCCTGCGGGAGTATGAGGGGCTGGCCGCCTTGCGGCGTCAGCTCTTCGGCCCCCGGCCGCCTGCCACCACCACAGTAGTGGTGCGACAGCTCCTGCGCCCCACTGCCCTCATCGAGGTGGAGGCGATAGCCTCCCCCGGCCCCGACGCCGCCGCCCCGGGCGAGGTGGACGGCCTGCACCGCGCCCAGGCCCGTCGCCTGGGCGACCTGCTGTTCATCGCTGGCCAGCTCCCCTTTCGCCCCGGCACGCGAGAGGTGGCCCACCCAGGCGACATCGTGGCCCAGGCGGAGCAGATATACGAGAACGCCGGCCGCCTGCTGGCGGCGGCGGGCCTGGGCTGGGAGAGCGTGGTCAAGACGGTTGAGTATCTGACGCCAGCCGGCCTCCCCCGCTACCGGGAGACGGCGGCGGTGCGGCGTCGCTACCTGGCTCCCCACTATCCGGCCGCCACCGGCATCGTCATGCCCCGCCTGGAGCACCAGGACGCCCTCCTGCAGGTGGAGTTCATCGCCAGCTACGGCCCCAAGGAGGTGGTAGACCCCGGCTGGCCCCACTACCAGCGCCTCACCTTCTCCCCCGGCGTGCGGACGGGGCGTCTCCTCTTCGTCTCCGGCATGTGGGCGGCCGACCCCCTGACCGGCGAGGTCCAGCACCCGGGCGATGTGGCCGGCCAGGCGGGCTATGTCTATCAGTCCCTCATCGGCCCCGTCCTGCGGGCGGCCGGCGTGGGCCTGGAGGCGCTCCTGCGCACGGTAGAATACGTGGCCCCGGCCGCCCTTCCCGGCTACGCCGCCACGGCGGAGGTGCGCCGTCAGCTCCTGCCGCCCCCCTTCCCGGCCGCCACCGGCGTGGTCTGCGAGTCCCTCCTGCGCCCCGACGTCCTCATCGAGGTGGACGCGGTGGCCCTTCTGCCATGACCGCGGGACCACGTCTCCTCACCGATGAGCTGCGGGCCTGGGTGGGGCGGGAGGCGGTCTACACCGCTCCCGAGGAGCTGGGGCGGGCCAGCATCCGCTACTACGCCCTGGCCCTGGGCGACGAGAACCCTCTCTACCGGGACGAGGAATACGCCAGGGGCAGCCGCTTCGGCGGCATCGTGGCGCCGCCCACCCTCATCTGCGAGACGAACCAGCTCTACCCGGCGCGGGCCGTGGGTCAGGGCTACATCGGCCACCTGTGGGAGCTGCCCCTCCCCGTCCCCTGTCGCCTCCTGCGCGGCGGCAACCAGTACGAGTTCCTCCAGCCCGTCCGCCCCGACGACCGTCCCAGCGTGACCTGGCGCCTTCTGGAGCTGCGAGAGCAGCCCACCCGCTCCCGGGGGCTGGTGCTCCTGGTGGTATCGGAGGCCCGTTACCGCAACCAGCGGGGGGAGCCGCTGGCCGTCAACCGGGAAACCGTCATCTACCAGCCCGTGGAGCCGGTGCCGGTAGAGGCCCCGGCGGCCGGCGAGCGGGAGGAGGAAGCGACGACGGCCGGGGGAGAGGAGCTGCCGCCCTTGGAGGTCGCCATCACCCTTCCCGTGCTGGTGGCCTACGCCGGCGCCACTTGGGACTGGCACCCCTATCACTACGACCAGCAGTTGGCCCGGGAGGTCGGCCTCCCCGGGCCCTTCGTGGACGGCCAGATGTGGGGCGGTCTGCTGGCCCGCCTGGTGCTGGCCTGGGCCGGCCGGGACGCCTGGTTGCGGCGGCTCTGGCTGCGCTACCGCTCCCTCCTGTTCTGCGGCGAGACGGCCCGCTGCCGCGGCTGGGTCGCCGCCCGGGAGGAGAGGGAGGGATGCAGCCTCATCCGTTGCTCCCTGCGGGTGGAGGCCGGGGACGGCCGGGTGGTGGTGGACGGCGCTGGCGCCGAGGTAGAACTCCTACGCTAGTGCCTATAGGAACAAACCCCCCGGTAGGCTAGAATAGTAGGGTCGATATCATGGCCGCCCCGGCGGCCATCCGAGGGAGCGCACCGTGAACACCGTCGCAGAGGACCGTAAGCCAGGCTCGCCCCTGGAGGGGCCGCCCGTGGTCCCCG
>BEIB01000081.1 GCA_002898615.1 bacterium HR25
CATGGCGGCATCATCACCGGTGAGGACGGCGCCTCCGCCCAGGCCCTGGAGGACCTGGCCCTCATGCTGGCCCTCCCCACCTTCCGCGTCATCGTCCCGGCCGATGTGGTGGAGGCGGCCCAGGCCATAGAGGTGGCCGCCCGTCGCTACGGCCCCTTCTACATCCGCACCGTCCGGCCCAAGATCCCCGTCATCTACGACGACTCCTATCGCTTCGAGCTGGGGAAGGCCCACCTCCTGCGCCCGGGCAACGACGTCACCCTGATGGCGACGGGAGTCATGGTCCAGGTAGCCCTGGAGGCGGCGCAGCTCCTGGCCCAGGAGGGGATAGAGGCCCGTGTCCTCAACATGGCCTCCCTGCGCCCCCTGGACGAGGAGGCGATCCTGGCCGCCGCCCGGGAGACGGGGGCCATCGTCACCTGTGAGGACCATAACCTGCACGGCGGCCTGGGCAGCCTGGTAGCCCAGGTGACGGCCCGCACCCACCCCGTGCCCATCTCCTTCGTGGGTATGGAGCGCTTCGGCACCAGCGGCCGCTGGGACGAACTGCTGCGCCACTTCGACCTGACGCCTGAGCGAGTGGCCCGGGCGGCCAGGGAGGCCATGGCCCGCAAGCCGGCCTAGGCGTTCCGGAGAAAAAGCACGCCCCCTCGCCGGGAGGGGGCGGAGAGCAACGCCAGGGCGGGGCCTAGTTACCCATGTGGCCGTTACCCTCGAACTCCTCCTCTTCCTCCTCTTCTTCCTCCTCCGAGTAGACGCCCTCCTCACGACCCACCCAGACGGTCACCACGAAGTCCTCCCGCATGGGGTCGGTGGTGAGGACGAGCCGCTCGTCGATCTCGCCGATGAGCTGACGTATCTCGTCCTGGGTGAGGCGCTCGGTGACGCAGAGGGTAGCGTAGACCACGGTAGGACTGTAGTGGATGTCCACCCGGCCCACCTCGTCCTCGTCCAGCTCCACCGTGTAGCACTCGGAGTAGGGTGTGCGACACTCTCTCTCGAAGTGAAAACCGCCCATGGAGACCCTCCTTAGATTAATAACGGTCGAGACCTCGCAGTCGTGCCGGGGTGCCGCCTAGGGGCGCACGTGGCCGTCGCCCAGGACGAACCACTTGTAGGTGGTGATCTCCCGCAACCCCACGGGGCCACGGGCGATGGTCTTCTGGGTGGAGTCTATGATCTCCGCCCCCAGGCCGAACTGCGCCCCGTCCGTGAACTGGGTGCTGGCGTTCACGTAGACCACCGCGGTGTCCACCTCGTCCAGGAAACGCATGGCCGCCGAGTAGTCCTCGGTGACGATGGCGTCGGAGTGGCCGCTGCCGTAGCGCTCTATGTGCTCCAGCGCCTCCTCCAGCGAGTCCACCACACGCACCGCCGCCACGGGGGCCAGGAACTCCCTGCCGAAATCGTCCGGGCTGGCGGGACGCAGGGCCAGACCCTCCACCGCCGCCCCCTCCAGGATGGCCAGCGAGGGAGCGTCGCAGCGCATCTCGATGCCCGCTCTCGCCCACTCCCGGGCGATGCGGGGCAGGAAGAGAGGGGCGATCTCCCGGTGCACCAGGAGGGTGTCCAGGGCGTTGCAGATGCTCCACTTGCGGCACTTGGCGTTGAAGACCACCCGCACCGCCTTCTCCAGGTCGGCGGCGCGGTCCACGTAGGTGTGGCAGACGCCGATGCCTCCCGTGAGGACGGGCATGGTGGCGTTCTCGGCCACGAAGCGGATCAGCTCCGCACCGCCTCGCGGCACCACCAGGTCTATATACTCCCGCATCCGCAGGAGCTGGCCCACCAGGGCGCGGTCCGTGTTCTCGATGAGCTGGACGGCATCGGCCGGCGCCCCTGCCAGGGCGATGCCCTGCCTGAGGATGGCCGCCAGGGCGCGGTTGGAGTTGATGGCCTCCTTGCCGCCCCGCAGGACGGCGGCGCTCCCCGCCTTCAGACAGAGGGAGGCGATGTCCACGGTCACGTTGGGCCGGCTCTCGTAGATGGCGGCGATGACGCCCAGAGGCACCCGCTTCCTCCCCACCTTCATCCCGTTGGGGAGGGTGCGCATCTCAATCACCTCGCCTACCGGGTCGGGAAGAGCGGCCACGTTGAGGACGTCGGCGGCGATGGCCTCCAGCTTCTGGGCCGAGAGCTGGAGCCGGTCCAGCACCGCCGGGGAGAGGCCGGCCCTGCGGGCCTCCTCACAGTCCCGCTCGTTGGCCCTGAGCACCTCTTCCTGCCTCTCCACCAGCAGCCGGGCCACGTGGCGCAGCGCCTGGTTCTTGGTCTCGGTGGAGAGGCGGGCCAGGGCGCGCGCCGCCTGACGGGCGGCCCGGCCTATGGTCTCCAGCTCCGGGGCTACCGCTGTCATAGGACCACCTCGGTCATCGGGTCTCCAACCCCTCTGGTACGACGGGACAGGCCGCCGCCAGCCTTGCCCCTAGTCGCGAGCCGAGTGGCGCGGCCTGGGCACCCTGGTGAAGCTGCGGCCCGAGAGCCCCAGCAGATGGCGGGCCTGCCCCTCCTGGCTGGCCGGTACCCAGACCTCCATCCCGGTCCTGCCCCGCCGCCACTGGGCCGGAATGCCCTGCTTCCGCAGGGTCTGCACGCAGAACTCCGCCTGCTCCCGCGTCGGGGCGCCTGCCACCTTTACCAGCGGGTCGTCTTGGCGACGAGGCTTGAGCAGACGGCGGGCCTGCCGAAGGCCGAACAACACGGAACGAAGCCTCCTGGCTGCGGCCGAAAGTCCGCTACTTGTGCCGACGCTGCCAGCGGGTCCTCTTCCGTAGCTTCTTGTACTTGTGTCGCCGTATCTTGCGGCGACGCCACTTGATTACGGAGCCCATTAAGGCCGGCTCTACCTCCCTCTCTGGATATTATCGCCTGATGGGCCTGAACTTGACTATAGTCGCCTCGGGCGTCACATCGTCGAAGACGGCCTCCACCGGCATGCCGATGTGGACCTCGTCCAGCCCCGCTTCGACGATGTTGGTGGTGAGTCGCGGCCCCTCCTCCAGCTCCACGATGGCCAGGATGTAGGGGGCGTCCTCGCGGAAGGAGGACTGGCCCGGCCGCCGGACGATGGTGTAGGTGTAGATGCGGCCCCGGCCGCTGGCCCGCACCCACTCCAGGCTATCGGACAGGCAGTCCGGGCAGAAGCGCCGCGGATAGAAGATGTACTGTCCGCAGTCCCGGCAG
>BEIB01000082.1 GCA_002898615.1 bacterium HR25
TTGTAGAGCATGACCTGGTCGGCCATGCGGGTGAGGGTCTGATAGCGCATGTCTATCTCGCCCTGGCCGGCGGTGGCCACCTCGTGGTGGTGGACCTCCACCTCGATGCCGGCCTGGAGCATCTTTAGGACGGCCTCCGAGCGGATGTCCTGGAGGCTGTCCACCGGCGGGGCGGGGAAGTAGCCCTCCTTGTAACGGGGGCGGTGGCCCAGGTTCTTCCCCGGACGGCCGGCGTTCCAGGCCCCCTCCTCGGAGTCGATGGCGTAGTAGCCCTCGTGCTCGTTCTGGTCGAAGCGGACGGCGTCGAAGATGAAGAACTCCACCTCGGGGCCGAAGTAGGCGGTGTCGGCTATGCCGGTCTCCGCCAGGTAGCGCTCCGCCTTCTGGGCGATGTAGCGCGGGTCCCGCCAGTAGCGCTCGCGGGTGACGGGGTCCCGCACGTCGCAGATGATGGAGAGGGTGGGGACGCGGTAGATGGGGTCCAGGAAGGCGCTGGCCGGGTCGGGCACCAGGAGCATGTCGCTCTCCTGGATGTGCTGGAAGCCCCGTATGGAGGAGCCGTCGAAGCCGATGCCCTCGCTGAAGATCGTCTCGTCCAGGGCCCTGGCGGGGATGGAGAAGTGCTGCAGGGTGCCCGGGAGGTCGGTGAACTTGAGGTCCACCATCTTAACGTCCCCCTCCCGGCAGAGGGCGATGACGTCAGCAGTGGTCCGGGGCCTTCTCTCCACCGTTCTCCCCTCCTCGCTCGCGGTCACTGCTGGCCGTCCTCCGGCTGCGGCTGCTGGGGAGCGGGGGCCTGGTCGGCGCCCTTGAAGCCGGGCAGCCGCCTGAGCAGCTCCTCCAGCTTGACGCCGGTGAGGGCCTCGACGATGGGCGGTAGCTGGGCGATGACCTCGGTGACGTCCCGGGTGACCTTGCTGGCGCCGGTGGAGTCGCCTCCCCCGGAGATGACGACGATGCGCTCGGTGCGGGCGAGGGGGGCGGCCACGGCCTCGGCCATCTTGGGGAGGACGTTGACCAGGACCTCGGTGACGGCGGCCTGGTTGTAGCGGGCCCAGGCATCGGCCTTGCGGTCCATGGTCTGGGCCTCGGAGAGGCCCTTCTCCCGTATGACCTCCGCCTCGGCGAGGCCGCGGGCCCGCAGCGCCTCGGCCTCCCCCTGGGCCTCCGCCTCCAGGCGGTAGCGCTCCGCCTCGGCCAGGGCCTGGATGCGCTGGCGCTCCGCCTCGGCGGGGCGGATGACGGTGGCCATGAGCTCCCGCTCCTTGCGGAGGATCTCCTTCTCCTCCAGCTCCGTCTGCAGCTCCTTCTCTAGGATGCCGAGCTGCACCTCCTCTCGCTTGACGAGCTGGGCGGTCTTGAAGCGCTGGAGGTCGTAGGCCAGGTCGGCCTCGGCGCGGCGTTGGTTGATGGCGGCCTCCACCTCCGCCCGCTTCAGCTCGTAGTCGCGGCGGGCCTCCTCTATCTTGGTGTCCACCTGGTAGCGGTAGGACTTGGCCTCCTCGTCGGCCCTGGCCTCGCCGATGATGGCGTCCCGCTTCACCTGGGCGGTGCGAGGGCGGCCCAGGGCCTCCAGGTAGCCGCGGGGGTCGTTGATATTGCGGATGGTGAGGGAGACGATCTCCAGCCCCATCTTGGCCAGGTCACGGCTGGCCAGCTCCTTGACCCTCTCGGCGAACTCCCGTCGCTGCGTGTAGAGCTCCTCTATGGAGATGGTGCCCAGGACGGCCCGCATGTGCCCCTCCACTATCTGGAGGGCGGTCTTCATGATCTCCTCCTGGGGACGGGAGAGGAAATGCTCGGCGGCGGCCTGGATGGCCTCCTCGTCCCCCCTGACCTTGACGTGGGCAACGCCGTCCACCGCCACGGGGACGCCGTGGATGGTGTAGACCTCCGGCGTCTTGACCTCCAGCCCCATGAGCTCCAGGGAGAGGCGGCGGGCCTGCTCTATGATGGGCCAGACCACGGTGCCGCCGCCCCAGATGACGCGGTAGCCCAGGGTGCGCCGCCGGCCCTCCCGGTCCACCACGGTGCGGCGGCGGCCGCTGACGATGAGGACCTCGTTGGGGCCCACCTTGGTGTAGCGGGCGGCCGCCACCGGCAGGAGGACAGGCCAGCCCACGGCCCAGGCCAGCAGCCACAACAGGGAAGAGAAGGGACGCGCCTCCGTCATGGCCCATCACCTCCGCCTCTGTTCCAGGGTGAGGAGAGAGGGGCTGCCCACGGCTCCCCGCTGGGCCAGGTCCTGATAGACGAGGCGGGCCAGCTCCTCCAGGTCGGCGGCGAAGATGAGGCGGGCGTGGCTGGCCCGCTGCAGGGCGACGAACTCGCCCGCCGCCTCGTAGACCGGGAGCTCTCGTCGCTGGCCGTCCTCCTCATAGGCCAGGACATAGGGGGTGGGCCTCAGGAGGGGCTGCAGCCGCTCCCAGACCTCCGGCTGCATCTGGTCCACCTTGAGGGCGCCCAGCGAGGGGATGGCACGGGCCTCCATCAGGGACTGCGCCACCTCCCAGCGGAGCCCGAAGAGCTCCTCCACGCCCAGGAAGCGGGAGGGCTGGCCGATGACATCGTAGATGAGGCGGAGGGAGTCGCCTTCCCCGTGACGGAAGAGGGGCAGCCAGACCCTGCCGTCCCGCAGGGCGAGGGCGGCGGGGTAGACCTGCAGGTCCTTCCAGAGGAGGAGGCTCACGGTCACCTCCTCCCTGGCGCCTATCTTCCTGGCCGCCATCAGATAGTCGGCGAGCTGCTGCCACAGCTCGCCGATGTCGCGTCCGGTGAAGGTGGCGGTCTCCAGCTTGAGGAGGAGGCGGCCGCGCACCAGGTAGGCCGGGAAGTCCCCCTGGGGAGTGGTGACGTAGTAGTAGGGCAGCGTCCCGTGCTCCACGAGGGAGGCCACCGTCTCCGGCACGGCCCGCTCCAGAGCGGCCAGATTCCCCTTCTCCACGCGGAGGGCGGCCACCGGCGTCCAGTAGACCTCCTTCAGGATGGGGTGGCGGCCGGGGTTGGGCCGCCAGTAGACGGGGAGGCGGGCAATGCGCCCCTCCCCTGGCAGGACGTGGCCCAGGTCCACCTCGAAGAAGTAGCGGGGGCTGGCGGTGTCCCCCTCGTGCCAGTCCAGATTCTTGAAGCAGCGCACCTCAAATGGCATCGGCTCCCCTCTCCCCCGTCCGCAC
>BEIB01000083.1 GCA_002898615.1 bacterium HR25
GGGCAGCATCACCGTCGTCAAGTTCCAGGACGCCGACAACGATGGTGAGCGGGATGGCGAGGAGCAGCTTCTGTCCGGCTGGACCATAAACCTCTATCGGGGCGATAACTGTGACGACGAGGAGAACTTCCTGACGTCTGCTGTGACGGACGGGGATGGACAGGTGGTCTTCGCGGACCTCCTGCCCGGCCAGTACTCCGTGTCGGAGGAACAGCGGACCGGCTGGCAGCAGACCGCCCCCAGAAACGAGTCCGGCGTGCTGGAATGCTTCAACTTCACTCTCTCCTCCGGTCAGTCCCTGGAGGTGCGGTTCGGCAACGCCGAGGTGGTGACGGGCGGCGGTGGCAACGGTGGCAGCGGCGGAACCGGCGGCGACGGCGGGAACGGCGGCGACGGCGGCGATGGTGGCACGGGCGGCACGGGTGGCGACGGTCAGCAGGACGGTCAGCAAGGCGGCCAGCAGCAGGAAGGTCAACAGGATAGCCAGCAGCAACAGCAGCAGGGCGGCCAGCAGCAAGTCCAGCAGGTGGGGGCCGTCCAGCTACCTCGGGGCGGGGCCGGCCAGGCCCTGACGTCGGGGCGCTTCCCCGCCTCGCTCCAGGCGGTCGCCGGGCTGGCCTTGGTAGCGGCCGGGCTGGCCCTTCTGGTGGGGACGCCCATCCTGGCCCGTCGCAGGGGCCGCTGACCCGACGTCCCGACAGGCGGAGAGGCCCGGCCTCGGGCCGGGCCTCTCTCTTTGCGCTGGCGTTGCATCCTGGCCAGGGAGGGGGAAGACGCGGCATCCCTCCATCTCGCATGGGCGCCTCGTGGTGCGCGGGAGGGGGTGTCGGCGCCCCTGCCTTCGGCTTGACCTGACGTGACCGGCGAGGGGGCTCAGCCCTTGAAGATGACGGCGTAGTAGTACATGCCGCCTCCGTCGTTCACGGCACCGACGCCGATGTGGGTGTAGCGACCGTCCAGCATGTTGGCCCGGTGCGATGGGCTGTTCATGAAGCCCTGCACCGCCACCGCCACCGATTCCGACTCCGCGTAGTTGTTGCGGGCGATGTTCTCACCAGCGATGGAGTAGGTCACGCCGTACTCCTCCAGGAGCGATTGCAACGCCAGAGTGCCGTCCGGCCTGTAGTGGCTGAAGTAGCCCAGGCGCACCATATCGTTGACGCGGGCCCGTCCTATGGCCACCAGGGTGCTGTCCAGGGCCAGGGGGCGCAGGCCGGCCGCCGAGCGCTGGGCGTTGATGGCCTCCAGCATCTGGGCCTCCAGGTGGGCCAGACCGGGGAGGGCGGGCGGCGCCGGCGGTGGCGGGGGCTGAGGCGGTGGGGGAGGAGGCGGGGGCGGCTCCTGCACCGCCACCGGCACGGGGACGGCTGCGGGAGGCGGCGTCTCCCGGGGCGGGGGCGTGGGGGCTTGCGTCTCCACCGGGGCGGGAGTGGGCGACGGCTCCGGCGTCGGCGTCGGCCCCTCGATGTCCGCCGGCGAGGGGAGGCCCGGCCGGGCGACGACGGGAGCCTGGGGCGCCGGACCGTCGGGCTGGGGCACCGTATGGAGGACGAGAGCGCCGGCGGTGGCGGCGCTCAGGGCCAGCGTCACCCCTGCCAGTGCAGAGCTCAGCCAGCGCAGGACGCTGGCGGAGGTGGGAGCCCTCTCCCGGGCCTGTCCCTGCGGCCTCCGGTGGGGCCAGAAGGCCCTCCAGTGCCACCGCCAAGAGAGGGGCGAGCGGCGCAGTTGCCCTAGCCGCATCTCCCCTCCTGGCACCACGGCGGCAGACCGCCTGTCCCGGCTCTCTCGTCGCTCCCGTGGAAGAGTCGTGCTATAATTGGGACCACGTCGGGGTCCTCCCCCCGGCGTAGGTGGGGCTGTGGCGCGTAAACCGCTGCCCCACTTGTTCGTTTCTCGGGGCGGCAGCTTTGCGCTGGGAGGGGGCCGGCCCCTCGGCGGCCCTGCTCCCTGAGCTAGGACGCGCTGCCCGGGGGTTTGGTTACAGGGCCGTCCCGGAGGGCGGCCCGTCGCGGGAGGTCAGAGTGGAGCTCTTCCTGCGAGACCGCGTGGCGATAGTGGCCGGCGGGAGCCGGGGCATCGGCCGGGCGGTGGCGCTGGCCCTGGCGGAGGAGGGTTGTCGGCTGGTGCTGGGCGCCCGCGACCCGTCTCGACTGCAGGAGGCAGCGGCCGATGTCGAGGCGCGCGGCGCCCCCGTCGTCCCCGTGGCCGGCGATCTGGCAGAACCTGCCAACTGTCAACGCCTGGTCCAGGCCGCCCTGGACGCCTTCGGTGGCGTGGACATTCTGGTCACCAGCCTCCACGCCTCCCTGCCCGGCGACGATGAGCAGGCGTGGCGACAGGGCCTGGAGACGTGGCTGCTGCTGCCGGTGCGCCTCACCGGCCTGGTGGTCCCCCACATGCGGGAGCGAGGAGGCGGCGTCATCGTCCACCTGGCGTCCATATGGGGCCGGGAGGCGGGAGGCAGCCCCGCCTACAACGGGGCCAAGGCGGCCCTCATAAGCCACGCCAAGGCGATGGCCACCGCCCTGGCGTCGGACGGCATCCGGGTGCTCACGGTGGCCCCGGGCTCCATCAGCCATCCCGGCGGTAGCTGGTGGCGACGTCAGCTACAGGACCCCCACGGGATGGCCCGCTTCACCCGGGAGAACATACCCTGGGGACGCTTCGGGACGGCGGAGGAGGTTGCCAACGTGGTGGCCTTCCTCTGCTCGCCGCGGGCGGGCTGGGTGACGGGCGCCTGCGTGGTGGTGGACGGCGGTCAGGGCCGTTCCAACATCTAGCCCCCGGCCTCCACCCATATGGCCTGTCCGCTGAGGCCCTCGGCCAGCCCGGAGGCCAGATAGACGGCCGCCCGCCGCAGCCCCTGCCAGGCCGGCCCCAGGTGGGAGGCGGCCTCTTGTCGGTGCGCCGCCTCCTGCAGAGGCGCCCGGTAGCCCACCATGTTCACGGCGATGCCGTGACGTCGCCACTCACGCCCCAGGGCGCGGGTGAGGGCCAGGACGCCCTCTTTGGCGATGCTGTAGGCCTCGCCACCTGCCGCCTCCTCGCCCGGCCAGCGGACCAGGTTGATGACGCGCCCACCGCCCTGGACCAGCATGGCCCGCCCGGCCGCCCGCGCCGCCAGGTAGA
>BEIB01000084.1 GCA_002898615.1 bacterium HR25
TGCGACCCGGGCCGGCGGTTCCATGGGGGGAGGTGGGGTGATCAGCCAGAAGGCGAACGGGCAACTGAATAGGCTGCACCTGCTCACGCAATCTACGCATACGTTCAGGAGGGGAGGACTGTACCGGATGGGAGGAAGGAGATGGCGCAGGTGCTCATCGTCAGCGAGTCCAAACTCTTGAGCGCCGGCCTGAGCAAGCTCTTACGGGAGGCGAACCCACCCCGCACCGTCAGTGAGGCCGCCAGCGGCGAGGAGGCATTAGAGAAGATCCGTCTGCAGCGCCCCCAGGTCATCCTCCTGCACGTCGGCCACCCCGTGGGGAACGGCATGAGGACGCTGCATCTCCTGCGGGAGAAGGCGCCGGACATCCCGGTGCTCCTCCTGCTGGACGCCGTGGACGATGAAGTAGTGCTGCTCGCCATGCACGCCGGGGCTGCCGGCTGCCTGGACAAAGGGGTGAGCGCTGAGAGCCTCCTGCAGGCCCTCTCCGATGCCGCAGTGGGAGAGATCACCCTCTCCGAGCGTCTGGCCAGCCGTATCGCCCGCATCATCGCTGCCAGCGGTGGAGACAGGCATCAGCAGGTCTACCCGGACCACCTGACGCGCCGTGAGGTAGAGATCCTCTCCTTCTTGGCCTGCGGCCTCACCAATAAGGAGATCGCCAGGGGACTGTTCATATCTGAGAGCACGGTGCGCGCCCACCTGCGGGCCATCACCCAGAAGCTGAGGGCCCACAACCGCGTTCACGCCGTGGCCCGCGCCGTGGAGATGGGTGTCATCCCCGCGGCAGAGCCCCTGGGCGAGGGCAGGCCCCTCCACTGAAGGGCCACGACGGAGCACGTCCCAGGCTGGCCTTATTCCTCACAGCGACGAGAGACGATAGATAGTCATCATCGGTCAGGCGGGCTGGGGCTGTCGGACGGATCACCCGACAGCCCCAGCTCGCGCGTCAGCTCCTCCAGGTCGCGGACGGCGATGCTGCGCACCCGGTACTCCCGGGCCAGTCCACCCTCCAGGTCCAGCACTACCACCCGCGCCAGCGTCCAGCCAGCGCTCAGAACACGCCCCGCCGTATCGCCGTCGGCCTCCTTCTCGATGATGACGACGTCAGGACGGGCCCGCGCCAGGTCCTGCAGCAGCCGCCCCAGGGAGACCGCAGGGAGGGCCGCCGCGCCTACCACACTCTCCGGCCGCAGGACGCCTCGCAATATGTCATGGAACAATCGGTTCTGGTAGATGATGAACACGCCCGGCACCCGGCGCTCCAATACCGCCATCCACCCCCTGTCGTACTGCATCCTGCCGCTCGCCATAGGAGGGAAGGGCCCCCTGCGCGTCCATCCTAAAAATCGTGGGGCGCCTGGAGCATCGGCCGTTAGCGCAGATGAGGGGGACAGAATGGCCCAGTCGGCACCTCGGCAGCCCACAGTTGCCACGGGGCGAAGGGTTGGATTAAGCTTCTCAGAGAATCTCCCAAAGATGGGGGTAGATATGGCCGGTCCCCTGGAGGGTATCAAGGTCATCGAGATGGGGGTCTGGGTGGCGGGCCCCTCCGCCGCCGCCATCCTGGCCGACTGGGGCGCCGACGTTATCAAGATCGAGCCCCCTACCGGCGATCCCATGCGAGGCGTCTTCACCACCGCCTTCCGGTCCAACGTCTCCGTCAACCCGCCCTTTGAGCAGGACAACCGGGGGAAGCGCAGCCTGGCCCTCAACGTGGACACGCCGGAGGGAAAGGAGATCGCCCTCCAGCTCGTCCGCCAGGCGGACGTCTTCATCACCAACCTGCGGCCGCGGGCCATCCGCGACCTGGGCCTCACCTACGAGGAGCTGAGCGCCCTCAACCCGCGCCTGGTCTACTGCCACGTCACCGGCTACGGTACCGAGCACGACGAGGAGGACCGCCCCTCCTACGATGTAGGCGCCTTCTGGTCGCGGGCGGCCGTGGGGGCCATGCTGGTCCCCATCGGCTCGCCACCTCCCCAACAGCGGGGCGGCATGGGCGACCACATGACTGGTTGCAACGCTGCCGGCGCTATAGCCGCCGCCCTCTTCCACCGGGAGCGCACGGGGCGGGGGCAAAAGGTCTCCGTCTCCCTCCTGCGGGTGGGCGCCTACATGATGAGCTGGGACATCATGATTGCCTCCCGCCTCAACACCACCGTCCGCCCCCAGGACCGCTTCCACGTGGTTAACCCCATCGTCAACTGCTACCGGGCCAAGGACGGCCGCTGGTTCTGGCTCCTCCTCCTCCAGGCCGACCGCCACTGGCCCGACCTCTGTCGCGCCATCGGCCGGCCGGACCTCCAGGAAGACCCCCGCTTCCGGGACATCAGCGTCCGCCGGCGCAACGCCACCGAGCTGGTGGCTATCCTGGACGAGGTCTTCGCCCAGAAGACCCTGGACGAGTGGGGCGAGATCTTCGACCGTGAGAACGTCTGGTGGGCACCCGTCCAGACCGTCAACGACGTGCTGGCGGACCCCCTGGCCCACAAGGCGGGCGTCTTCGTGGAGGTGCCCCTGGGCAACGGCGACGCCGCCCGCATGGTGGCCTCCCCCGTGGACTTCCACGGCTCACCCTGGCAGCCGCGGACGCCGCCGCCGGAGCTGGGCCAGCACACGGAGGAGATACTCCAGGAGCTGGGCTACGACTGGGACCGCATCATCGCCCTCAAGGACCGCGGCGTCATACCCTAGGCCGCCGGCGGGCGCCAGGTTGCCCCTGGTCAGCCCGGCGCCCTATCATCATTCTGCCGACAGAGGTGGGAGGTCAGCGACATGCCCGGACCTTTAGAGGGTGTCCGCGTCATAGAGTTCAGTCAGTGGCTGGCCGGGCCGGCCGCCGGCGCCATCCTGGCCGACTGGGGCGCCGAGGTCATCAAGATAGAGCCGCCAGCGGGTGACCCCCTGCGCGGCCTCTACGCCACTGCCTTCCCGGCGCGGGGCTCCTCCGCCAACCCGGCCTTCGACCAGACCAACCGGGGCAAGCGCAGCGTCGCCCTGGACGCCTCCACCCCCGAGGGGCGTCAGGTCCTCTACGACCTGGTCCGCACCGCCGATGTCTTCCTCACCAACTTCCGTCCGCGCGCCCTGCGGGAGCTGAAGCTCACCTA
>BEIB01000085.1 GCA_002898615.1 bacterium HR25
CACCGCCACCCCCAGGGAGTTGGCGGCGTAGGTGACACGGTTGCGGGTCAGACGGTCATTGGCGATGGCGAAGCCGCCGCCCACCTGCCCCAGGACGTTACTGTGGGGGACGCGGCAGTTGTCGAACTCGATCTCACAGGGGTGGTGGACGTTGCGCAGGGTGTGGATCACCCGCCGCACGCGGAAGCCAGGGGTGTCGGTGTCTACGATGAAGCAGGTGATGCCGGCGCGGCCGCGGGCGGGGTCCGTCCTGGCAAAGACGAGGCCGAAGTCGGCCTGGTCAGCGCCGGAGATGAAGGTCTTGGTGCCGTTGAGCACCCAGTGGTCACCGTCCCGCACGGCGGTGGTCTTGATGGCCCGCGCCGGGTCGGAGCCACCGCTGGGCTCAGTGAGGGCGAAGAAGACCTTCTTCTCCCCCCGCAGCAGGGGGTAGAGGTAGCGCTCCCGCTGCTCCTCGTTGGCCTCGTAGAGCTGGACCAGGCCGGCATGGCCGAAGGTGTGGTAGCAGGGGGCGTAGAGGCCCGCCCGGTGCTGGCTCATCTCCTCCGCCGCCAGGCACTGGGTCACCAGGTCCAGCCCGGGGCCGCCGAATTCGGCGGGGACGAAGAAGTTCCAGAAGCCCATCTCCTTGACCATGGTCGAGAGGCGCTGGTAGTCCTCCTCCGGCAGCTCCTCGGCGTCCGGGTCCAGCTCTCCCTCCAGGGGGATGATCTGCTCGTTGACGAAGCGCCGTATCGTCTCCACGATGAGCCGCTGCTCGTCGGTCATGCGCAGGTCCATGGCGTCCTCCTCCCTCTCGTCGTGCTGGCTATGCTCTCAGCCCTGCCGCGTCCAGTGGAAGCGGCCCAGGGGCGGCAGCTCGCCGGGTGCCGCCTCGTTCCCCTCGGGGAGGCGGCCGTGCTCCTCACGGTAAAGGGTCAACAGCTCCGACCAGCGGGTCATGTACGAGGAGTTGACCTCGTAGCGGTAGAGGCGGGCCCGCTCCCGGATGACGGGGTTGCTCTCCTGGGCGGGGTCGAAGTGGTGAGCGATGCGCCCCCGCAGGCCGAAGGCGTCCCGGCCTCCGGCGCAGCCGATGTAGATGACGTTCCCCTCCTCGTCCCCCAGCTCGTAGACGCCGAGGGCGGCAGGCAGCCGCCGTAGCTGGGACGGGTCGAAGCTGATCCAGGGCTTCCGTATGGGCATCGTCCTTCCCCCTCATACGGCGCTGGGTGCCCCGGGCAGCCGGGGCTGGCGGGCCACCACGCCGGAGCTCTCCAGCGCCTCAATCTCTTCCCGTGCGAGGCCCAGCAGGTCCCCCAGCACGTAGTCTATATGCTCGCCGAAGCGGGGGGCCGGCCTCGCCGGGGTGGCCGCCATCTCTTGGTAGCGGAAGGCCAGGCCGGGCACGGGTGCCGTCCCCATCTCCGGGTGGTGGACGGGGACGAAGTAGCCCCGGGCCGCATACTGCGGGTCGCGGTGGAGCTGGCCGGCGTCCAGGACGGGAGCGGCAGGAACGCCAGCCTCCTGCAGGAGGCGCATCGCCTCGTAGGCGTCCCGCTCCCGTGTCCAGGCGGCGATCTCCTCGTCCAGCTCGTCCTGGTGGCGGTAGCGCTCCGTCAGGATGCGGAAGCGGGGGTCACGGGCCAGCTCAGGCCGGCCCAGGGCCTGGCAGAGGGCCTGGAAGGCGGCATCGGACGGGCAGGCGATGGCCAGCCAGGCGTCCTCGCCCCGGCAGGGGTAGACGCCGTGGGGGGCCATCCAGGGATGGCGGTTGCCCAGGGGAGCGCCGGGGCGGCCGTTGAAGAAGGCGTCCAGGAGGGCGTCACCTACCAGGGGCAGCTCGCTGTCCAGGAGGGCGCACTCCAGGAACTGCCCCTCCCCGGTGAGGCGCCTGTGCCAGAGGGCGGCCATGGCGGAGAAGGCGGCCAGCAGGCCGGCGTTGTAGTCGCAGAAGAAGTTGCCCGGCTTCATGGGGCGCCCGGCGTCCCGATAGCCGGTGAGGTGGCAGAGGCCGCTCATGGCGTCCACGCCGGGGCCGTAGGAGCGGCGGTCGCGGTAGGCCCCGGTGCGTCCGAAGGCGGGCATGGAGACGACGATGATGTCCGGCCGGGCCTGGCGCAGGTCTTCGTACTCCAGGTGCAGCCCCTCCAGCGCCCGGGGCGAGAAGTTCTCCAGGACGATGTCGCACAGGGCGGTGAGGCGCAGGAAGAGTTCCCGCCCCTCCGGGCGGGCCACGTCCAGGGGGAGGCCCACCTTGCCACGGTTGAGCTCGTTGAACATGGGGACGCGGTTGTAGGGGCGGTCCGGCGCCCCGGGGACGAGGGGACCCACGACGGCAGGACTGCCGCGGTGGGTGGGTTCCACCTTGATGACCTCGGCGCCCAGGTCGGCCAGGACGAAGCCGGCCACCGGGCCGGCGACGGCGTTGGTGAACTCCAGCACGCGCACGCCCTCCAGGGGCTTCTCCATAGGCCCTCCTCCTACACGATGCCGGCCTGTCTCAGACGCACCAGCTCCTCCCGCGGGAGGCCCAGTTCCCCGCAGAAGACCTGCTCGTTGTGCTCGCCCAGTAGGGGGGCGCGGCCCACCTGCCAGGGGGTGGCACTGAGCTTCACCGGCGCCCCCAGTTGGCGGACGCGGCCGGCGACCGGGTGCTCCACCTCCACGAAGGTGCCGCGAGTGAGGTGGTGGCCGTGGCGGTCCTCCAGCACCTCCAGCGGGTCGAGCACCTCCGTGAAGGGGAGGCGCAGCTCCTGGGCCAGCTCCACCGCCTCCCACTTGCTCTTGTCGGCCAGCCAGGCGTCCAGGCGGGCATCGATCTCGTCGGCATGGGCGGTCATGGCCTCCAGCACCTGCGGGCTGGCCAGCCAGGGGTCCCCCACCAGGGCGGCCAGGAGGTCCGGGTGGCGGTTATTGGAGTGGGCGTGCACCCAGCCATCGCGGCAGGGGCGGAGGGTGGAGGGGTAGGGGTGGCGGTCGCCCATGCCGATGAGGCGGGTGCCGTTGCGCTTCCACACCTGACCGAAGAGGTAGGCCAGCACTGGCGGCCCGCCCATGAGGAAGGTGGCCGCCTCCGCCACCGAGACGTCGGCCACGTCCCCGGCGCCGCGGGCCTCCCGG
>BEIB01000086.1 GCA_002898615.1 bacterium HR25
CCTCCCCCTGGAGACGGACCCCCTGCGGGCGATGGAGCTCCTGCGGAAGGGGCGGGCGGCCGTGGCCTAGCCGGCGTAAGTCCAGCCGGTGACCTCGGAGGTGAGGGCGCGGCCGGGCCGCCGCACCTCTCCCCCCACCACGCGGCCTATGACCAGGGTATGGTCGCCCGCCGGGAACTCCGTCTCCACCTCGCACTCCAGCCAGGCCATGGCGGCCTCCAGGATGGGGCAGCCGGTGCGGGGGCCGGGACGGTAGGGGACATCGGCCAGCTTGTGGTAGACCTTGGCCGCCTCCTCTTCGGGGCGGCCGCTGACCTTGGCGGCGTAGTAGGGCTGGGCGAAGCGCTTGGCCAGCTCGAAGGACTCCTCCCCTAAGATGTTGACACTGAAGACGCCGGTGGCCCTGACGTTCTCCAGGGTGCGGGCGTCGTTCTCCAGGGCCAGGAGGAGGAGCCGGGGGCGGAAGGAGACCTGCATCACCCAGTCGGCCATCATGCCGTTGACATCGCCGTCCTTGCGGGAGCCGATGATATAGAGGCCGTAGACCATCAGCTCCAGCGCTTCGGCTATGGGGTCGCGCTCCTTCTTGGCGGGGAAGTCGTGCTCCTGCATGGCGGCCCTAGGAGAGGAAGGTGAGGACGAGGGTGACGCCGCCGGCGGCCATGGTGGCCAGCAGAGCCAGATAGGCGAGGGCGCGGCCGGCTGGCAGCGGCTCCTCCGGCGCCGGGTCGTCCACCACCTCGGCGCCGTCCAGGGCCTCCCGGAACCACTCCGTCAGCTCCACGTTGGTGTAGCGGTCCAGACCATCGCAGACGCGGCCCATGCGGGCTACCGCCTGGCAGGTGATGGGGCCCCGCACCTGCTCCATCTCGTAGGCGATGATGGCCCTGAGCATCGCCTCTCGCTCCATCTCCTCTATGCCGGGGACGCGGCCGCGGTAGAGCTGCCTCAGCTCGGCATCCCGCAGGCGAAAGATGCCGCCGCAGCAATGGCCGGCGCCGAAATCGGCGTAGAGCTCCCAGGTGGAGAAGCACTCGTAACGCTCCAAGAGCTGCCGCTGGTATTCCTCGATGCGTCGCTCCGCCTCACTGCGGGTGATGACCCGCCGCTGGGCCATCTCCTCACCTCCTCGCCTCTGCCACCAGCTCCGCCACCAGGTTGTAGTTGCCGTGGGTGGGCACCAGGTAGACGCCGGCCGTGCGGCCCGCGCAGAAGGAGATGATGTCCCGGGCTATGGCTCGCCCCTCCTGGGGGGCGTCCGGGCCGGCGCGGCGGAGACGCTCTCGCATCTCCTCAGGGATGAGCATGCCCGGCACCTCGTGGTGCAGGCGCTCAGCGTGCTCGTAGCTGTGGAGGGGTATGACCCCCACCACGATGGGCTTGCCGAAGCGGGAGGCCCGCTCCAGGAAGCGCTCCAGTCGAGAGATGTCGAAGACGTTCTGGGTGAGAAAGAAGTCGGCGCCGGCCTCCACCTTGCGCCGCATGAGCCGTATCTCGGGCTCCAGGGGGTCGGCGTTGGGGTTGCAGGAGGCGCCGATGTAGAAGGAGGCGGGCCGCCCTATGGAGCGCCCCGTCCAGTCCAGGCCTTCGTTGAGGAGACGCAGGGTGCGGATGAGGCCCACGGCGCTGACGTCCCAGACGCCGATGACGTCCCGGTAGCCGCCCAGGGAGGGGGGGTCTCCCCGGAGGCAGAGGACGTTGCGGATGCCCAGGGCGTGGCAGCCCACCATGTCCGAGTGGATGGCCATGGCGTTGCGGTCCCGCGTCGTGTAGTGCATGACGGTCTCCATCCCCAGCTCGCGCTGGATGAGGAGACAGAGGGCCCAGGGGCTCATGCGCACGTGGGCGGTGGGGCTGTCCCCCACGTTGATGACATCGGCCCCCGCTTCTTTCATGAGGGCGGCCGCCTGCAGGGCTCGGCGGGGGCTCAGGCCGTGGGGCGGGTCTATCTCCACGCTGACGATGAAGCGGCCGGAGGCCAGCTTCTCCCGCAGCGTGGAGGGCTGGGCGGCCACCGGCGGGTCGGGTATGCGGGTGCTGTCCATAGTGAGATTTTATGTTAGCGGTATCATTGGCCTGGGGCAACCGCCGGCCTCGCTTTCTCGTGACCCTCGGCGGTGCTAGCATGGGCTTGGTATGAGGGAGATGCCTTCCCCTGTCCGGGCCGCCGGCAGGGAGAGCCCCCACCCCTGGGCGGTGGAGGCGGAGGGGCTGGTCCTGGCCTACGGCGATCACCGCGCCCTGGACGGCCTCACTCTCAACGTCCCCAGTGGACAGCTCTTCGGCCTGCTGGGGCCCAACGGCTCTGGCAAGAGCACCCTGGTGCTAGCGCTGGCGGGGCTGCTGCAGCCCCAGGCCGGTGCCCTGCGGGTGCTGGGGCGTCCCCCATCGCCCGCTGTGCGGGCCTATATGGGCTTCCTCTTCCAGGGCAGCAGCCTGGACCCTTTCATGACGGTGGAGGAGACGCTCTGGCTGGCCGGGCGCCTCTACGGCCTGGGGGGACGGACGCTCAGGCGGCGCCTGGGGGAGCTCCTGGAGGGCTTCGGCCTGGGTGAGCGCTCACGCGATGCCGTCCGCACCCTCTCCGGCGGCCTGCGCCGGCGGCTGGAGCTGGCCCGCGCCCTCCTCCACCGGCCGCGCCTGCTGATCCTGGACGAGCCCACCACCGGCCTGGACCCGGAGGCGCGGGCCGCCCTCTGGCAGCAGCTACTGGCGGCCAACGCCGCCGGGGTCACCGTCCTCCTGGTGACCCACGAGGTGCTGGACGCCGAGCGTTACTGTCAGCGGGTGGCCTTCCTCTCCCAGGGGCGGGTGGTGGCGGAGGGTAGCCCCCAGGAACTCAAGGCCGGCCTGCGGCGGGACGCCGTGGTGGTGGAGTGGCCCGCCTGCCCGCCCGAGGTGCTGGCCGAACTCTCTCGCTGGCCGGAGGTGGGCGAGGCCACCTGGGCGCCGCCCCTCCTGCACCTGAGCGTGGACCGCGCCGCCGATGTCGTCCCCCGCCTCTTC
>BEIB01000087.1 GCA_002898615.1 bacterium HR25
CCGTCCAGGCCCCGGAGGCCACCGTGGAGGACGCCGCCGAGGCTACCCTCCGCCTCTACGAGCTGGCCAGCTCCCTCCCCAACGTGTACCTGGAGCAGTCCCAGGAGGAGGGGGAGAGCCAGGAGGAGTCCGCCCAGTCCTCCACCTCCATGGGGCAGGAAGGCCAGCAGATGTTGCAGCAGCTACAGGGGCGGGGAGAGCAGCAGCCCTACCAGAGCCCTCAGCCGGTGGAGTTCCGCGGCGAGTTCAAGCCGGAGCTGGTCCAGCTCCTGGACAAGCTGCGGCAGGAGCAACGGGGAGAGCAGCAGTCCCAGCCCTCCCTCACTCAGGAGCAGGTGCAGGCCCTGCTGGAGAAGAGCCTGGAGATAGACCTGAAGGACTCCGGGGACGACCTCCAGCAATCGGCGGAGGCCTTCCTGGCCAACCTCCAGAAAGAGGTCTCCCAGCAGGAGCAGCAGGAGGCCCAGAAGCAGGGCCGGCGGGAGGTGCGGCGCACCAGCGGCCTCAGCACCCCCAGCACCGACGACCAGCCCCTGCCCCAGGAGCCGCGGCACTACTACTACGACGAGTGGGACTTCCGGGCCGGCGACTACAAGCCCCGCTGGTGCCGCATCGTCGAATACGTGGTGGGGGAGGGGACCACCGCCTACTTCGACCACACCCTGGCCCACTACGCCGCCCTCGCCGCCCAGACCCGCCGCCAGTTCGAGATGCTGCGGCCGGAGCTCTTCCGCAAGATCAAGCGCCTCCTGGACGGCGAGGACCTGGACATGGACGCCGTGGTGGACTACCTGGTGGAGCGAGAGGCCGGCGCCTCGCCCCCCGGCAAGATCTACTGGCGGCGCAACAAGGTGGAGCGGGACGTGGCCGTCTCCTTCCTGCTGGACATGAGCGCCTCCACCGACGAGGAGATCGTCAAGCACACCCGTCGCCTCCTGCACGACGACTTCGACGACGACCCCAGGCGCTACTTCGCCTGGTGGATGACGCGGCGGGCCCAGGAGATGATGACGCCGCCCAAGCGCATCATCGACGTGGAGAAGGAGAGCATCGTCCTCCTCATCCGCGCCCTGGAGACCATCGGCGATACCTACGGCATCTACGGCTTCTCCGGCTACGGACGGGAGAACGTGGAGTTCTACATCATCAAGGAGATGGACGAGCCCTTCTCCGAGCGGGTGAAGCGGCGCATCGACAAGATCGCCCCCGTGCGCTCCACCCGCATGGGGCCGGCCATCCGCCACGCCGCCTACAAGCTGGACCAGACGGACGCCAAGGTGCGCATCCTCTTCCTGGTCTCCGACGGCCGCCCCCAGGACCACGGCTACGGCCGCGACCGCACCGAGAAGGAGTACGCCATCCACGACACCCACATGGCCCTGCTGGAGGCCAAGCGCAAGGGGATCGTCCCCTTCTGCCTGACGGTGGACCGCTACGGCCACGATTACCTGAAGCAGATGTGTCAGGACATCGGCTACGCCGTGGTGCCGGACGTGGAGTCCCTCCCCTCCCGCATCACCCAGCTCTATCGCGAGCTGACCCGTTAGCGTCCACTGGCCAGCGCCCCCGGCGACCGGGGCTCTCTGGAGCGTAAGACAGGGCGTGGTATCCTGGGAAAGCGGTCTCTATCCCCCAGGAGGCGACCATGCTGGGCAGCGATTACACCTTTACCGTCCGTGTGGAATACCCGAACCGCCCCGGGATGCTGGGCAAAGTGGCCTCCGCCATCGGCGACGCCGGCGGCGATATCACCGCCGTGGACATGGTGCAGGCCAGCGCCCAGAGCATCGTCCGTGACTTCCTGGTGCGGGTCACGGACGACGAGCACGCCCGGCGGGTGGCGCATGAGCTCTCTTCCCTCCCAGATGTAACCGTCCATGCCGTAGTCGACCGCGTCCTGGACCTGCACCGCGGGGGCAAGGTGCAGGTCCAGTGCCGGCTGCCCGTGGCCACCCGTCAGGACCTCTCCATCGTCTACACGCCGGGGGTGGCCAGGGTGAGCCGGGCCATCGCCCGCTTCCCGGAGGCCGTCTGGGAGCTGACCGTCAAGGGCAACAGCGTCGCCATCGTCACCGATGGCTCCGCTATCCTGGGCCTGGGAGACCTGGGCCCGGAGGCCGCCCTGCCAGTGATGGAGGGCAAGGCGATGCTCTTCAAGGAGTTCGGTGGCGTGGACGCCTGGCCCATCTGTCTGGCCACCCAGGACGTGGACGAGATCGTCCGCACGGTGAAGCTGCTGGCCCCCGGTTTCGGCGGCGTCAACCTAGAGGACATCGCCGCCCCCCGCTGCTTCGAGATCGAGGCCCGCCTGAGGGAGGAGCTGGACATTCCCGTCTTCCACGACGACCAGGACGGCACAGCCGTGGTGGTGGTGGCCGCCCTCCGCAACGCCCTCAAGCTGGTGGGCAAGTCCCTGGAGGAGCTGCGCGTGGTCATCTCCGGGGCCGGGGCGGCCGGCGTCGCCTGCGCCAAGCTCCTCCTCTCGCTGGGTGTCAGGGAGATGCTGGTGGTGGACCGCCTGGGCATCATCTACGAAGGCCGCCGCGAGGCCATGAACCCCATGAAGGAGTGGCTGGCCCAGAACACCAACCGGGAGCGCCGGCAAGGCTCCCTGTCCGACGCCATGGAGGGAGCCGACTTCTTCCTGGGCGTCTCCTCCGCCGACCTGCTGACGGTGGAGGACATCAAGAAGATGAACCGTGACCCCATCGTCTTCGCCCTGGCCAACCCCGACCCGGAGATACGCCCCGAGGCGGCCTGGCCCCACGTGCGCATCATCGCCACCGGGCGCTCAGACTACGCCAACCAGATCAACAACGCCCTCTGCTTCCCCGGCCTCTTCCGGGGCGCTCTGGACGCCCGCGCCCGTGAGATCAACCTGGAGATGAAGCTGGCCGCCGCCGAGGCCATCGCCGCCGCCGTGGACGAGAG
>BEIB01000088.1 GCA_002898615.1 bacterium HR25
CGGCGATGTCCCTGGCGTCCACCACCAGGTCTATCTGGTGCTCCCGTGCCCAGGCCTCGCGGGCGGTGGCGAACTCCTGCTCCTTGCGCAGCCGCTCCGCCTTCAGGGTGGCCGCCCGCTCGTACTCGCCGCGGGTGGCCGCCGCCTCCTCCTCCCGCTGCAGGCGGGAGATCTCCTCCCGCATCTGGCGCAGGTGGGCGGGCATGGACTGGGCCTCGATGACGTGCTTGGAGGCCGCCTCGTCCACCAGGTCGATGGCCTTGTCGGGGAGGAAGCGGTCGGTGATGTAGCGGTCGGAGAGGCGGGCCGCCGCCTCCAGGGCCTCATCGGTGATCTTTACCTTGTGGTGGGCCTCGTAGCGGGGCCGCAGGGCCTTGAGCATCTCGATGGTCTCCTCCACCGAGGGCTCCTCCACGTAGACGGGGGCGAAGCGGCGCTCCAGGGCGGGGTCTTTCTCTATGTACTGGCGGTAGTCGTCCAGGGTGGTGGCGCCGATGCAGCGCAGCTCGCCCCGGGCCAGGGCGGGCTTCATCATGGTAGAGGCGTCTATGGCGCCCTCGGCGGCGCCGGCCCCCACCACCTGGTGGATCTCATCGATGAAGATGATCACCTCGCCCTGGGCCTGCTTGATCTCGTCCAGGACGGCCTTGAGCCGCTCCTCGAACTCGCCGCGGAACTTGGAGCCGGCCACCATGGCGGCCACGTCCAGGGCCAGGAGCCGCTTCCCCTTGAGGTTCTCGGGGACGTCGCCGCTGACCATCCTCTGGGCCAGCCCCTCCACGATGGCGGTCTTGCCCACGCCCGGCTCGCCGATGAGGACGGGGTTGTTCTTGGTGCGGCGGTTGAGGATCTGCATCACCCGCTTTATCTCCTCCTCCCGGCCGATGACGGGGTCCAGCTTCCCCTGGCGGGCCAGCTCCGTCAGGTCGGTGGAGTAGCGCTCCAGGGCCTGGTAGCGGGACTCCGCCCGGGGGGAGTCGACGCGGTGGCTGCCGCGGATGTCGGCCAGGGCGCGGTAGATCTTCTCGCGGTCGATGCCGAACTGGCGCAGAATGCGCCCGGCCTCGCCTTCCCGCTCATCGGCCATGGCGATGAGGAGGTGGTCCACGCCGATGTACTCGTCCTTGAGGCGCCGGGCCTCGGCGTCGGCCGCCTCCAGCAGCCGGACGATGCGGGGCGTCATGTAGAGCTGGCCCGTCTCGTAGCCCAGCCTGGGGGTGCGGGCGAGGGCCTGGGCCACCCGCTCTCTGAGGGCCTCCAGGTCCACGCCCAGCTTGCGGAGCACCTCCTGGGCCAGGTTGCCGTGGTGGGTGAGCATGGCCATGAGGACGTGCTCCACGTCCCACTGGGCGTGACGCTCCCGGCGCACCAGCTCCTGGCTGGCGGCCAGCACCTCCTGGGCCTGCTCCGTGAATCTGTCCTGCCGCATCATACCTGCCTTTCACCCCTCCGGTCTGTGGGATCAGCGACGGCGCTCCAGGTAGCGCAGGTAGCGCCGCCAGGCGAGGGCCACCAGGGCCACGGCTCCCAGGGCGTAGAGGGCTAGCCGCTGGGTGTCGAAGACGGGGACGAAGCGGGTGCCCTGGGGCGTCACCTCGATGACGCCCAGGGGCCGCACGCGGACGGAGCCGCCCCCGCCGCCGCCCTCCCCCTCCTGACCCTGACGGCTGCCCTTGCCACCGCCAGCGCCGAACATGTAGGAGACGGCGGCCACGGGGACGATGGTCCGCTCCCCCACCACGATGGGCTCCCCGTAGACGACGCGTATATCGGCGGTGGCCCGTATGCGCTCGCCGATGGTCTCCAGCAGTTGCTGGGTCACTGAGCTCCCCTCCCCTCCTGTCCTCCTGCCGGGCCGGTCTGGTCGTAGGCCGGGGCGGGCAGCAACCGGTCACGGTAGGACTGGAGCTCCCGCCGCAGCTCCTCTATCTGCCGCTCCAGGTGGCCGATGTGGGCCTTGAGGCGGAGGATGGCCTCAGCCCCGGCCAGGTTGACCCCCAGCTCCTCCATGAGACGCTGGATCTGGCGCAGACGGTTTATGTCGGCCCGAGAGTAGAGGCGGATGCGGCCCCGGGAGCGGGAGGGGCGGATGACGCCCATCCGCTCGTAGTAGCGGAGGGTCTGGGCGTGCATGCCCACCATGCGGGCAGCCACGCTGATGACGTAGAGGGGCTCCTCCTCACCGGGCCCCTGCTCCCGTCTCTCCTCGTCACGCCGACGTCTGGCCATGATGCTCATCACCCCCTAGGGCGCCACCCGGGAACGCCGCCGCTCCCTGAGGCGACGGAAGAGTTCCCGCTCTTCCTCGGTCAGCCGCTCGGGGAGGCGGAGGCGCACCGTGACGTACATGTCCCCGCGGCCGGGCCCGTCCAGGCGGGGCATGCCCAGCCCGGCCAGGCGGAAGACAGTGCCGTTCTGGGTCAGGGGCGGCACCTTGAGCATGACGCGGCGCCCGGCCGGCGTGGGCACCTCCACCTCGCCGCCCAGGACGGCGTCCTCCACCGGGACGTCCACCTCGGTGTAGATATCGTCCCCCTGGCGGCGGAAGAGGGGATGGGGCCGCAGGGAGACCACCAGGTAGAGGTCACCCCGGGGGCCGCCGGCGGGGCCGGGGCGGCCCTCGCCCCGGATGCGGATGCGGGAGCCGTCCCTGACGCCGGGCGGTATGCGGACCTCCAGCCGCTTGGGCCGCAGGAGGAGCCCGCGGCCGCGGCAGACGCTGCACAGGGCGCCGAAGGCCTGGCCGCGCCCGCCGCAGGAGGGACAGGGCTCCTCGCTCTGGAGCTCTATGACGCGGGTGGTGCCCTGGTAGGCCTCCTCCAGGGTCACCTCTATGGGCTGCTCCACGTTCTGGCCGGCCACGGGCCCCCGCCGCCGCCCGCCGAAGAAGGTCTCGAAGA
>BEIB01000089.1 GCA_002898615.1 bacterium HR25
GGTGCTGGGCCCGGCCGGCTCCGCCACCGCCTCCGATGGCCCCAGCGAGGGGTCTGGCGGCGTGAAGCGGAGGCGGACTCGCAGCACCTCCGGCAGAGGTTGCCCCGGTGCCGGCAGCAGGGTGGCCAGGTAGGCATTGGTGCCCACAGCGTTGGGGGCGATGCTCAGGTTCACCGTCATGTCACCGGCGGGAGCCCGCGCCTCGAAGCCGACGGCGGTCTCGGCCACCGGCTGCGACGCCTCCTCAGCCTGCCGGAGCTGGCGGGCCGGCGGGTAGTAGACCAGGACGGCGGTGGCCGCCAGCACCACCAGCGCCAGGCAGCCCTCGACCGCCACCAGCCTGACCAGCCAGCGGCGCACTGCCTCCCAATGGGAGAAGTCCCGCCTCAGCAGCAGGGGTCGCAGGAGAAGGGCGTTGACCAGCGTCACCGCCAGGAGGGCTGCTACCAGGGCCAGCTTGACCACTAGGGTGCGGCCGTAGGAGGAGTCCACCAGCCCCTCCGGCAGGGACACGTGAACGAAGGCGTTGAAGACGCCGGCCCCCAGCAGCAGGAGGAGCGAACCGGCGGCCACGGCCGAGAAGCGCTGCAGCTGCTCGGCGGTGAGGCGCGTCCTCTCCGAGCCCGCCAGGTGTTGGCCCGACCACCGCAGCATCAGTCCCGCCTGGGCCAGCATCCCCAGCCAAACGGCGGCCCCCAGCAGGTGGACGAAGTCTGAGGCCACGGCCCAGAAGGAGCCCTGGGCGGCGGCAGCGTGGCCGCTCAGGGAGATCAGCAGCAGGTAGCCGAGGCCACTGACCAGCGCCAGACCCAGTCCCAGGGAGCGCCCCCATGGCCGGGACTGCCCCGCCGGCGCCAGTGCCATCAGAAGGCCGATGGCCAGGAGAACCCATGCCCCCTGACGCAGCAGCCAGCGCTCCCCCCACATGGTGCCCAGCGCTCCCTCCCAGGAACCGGCCTGGCGGGCCGAGGCCAACAGCTCCAGCCCGCTTCCCAGGGCCAGCAGCAGCAACGCTGGTAGCGCCGTGCGGGCCAGGTGCCTCCGAGCGGCAGCGGCGGCAGCCGTCCCCCCGTAGCGCTCTGTGGCCGGGCCCACTGCAATCCCATAGACGACGCCTCCCACCGCCAGGACGATGCCCAGGAAGGTCAGCCAGCGGCCGGCCACGCCGTCCGGCGTCGGCTCGCCGCCGCTGATGACGGAGGCCTCCGCCGGCGCGCCCGGGGGCTCGCTCCCATCCGGGTTCAGGACGGTGAAGGGGAAAGAGCCCTTGAGAGTGTGGCCATCCACGGTGGAGAGGGTCTGCCACACCACCAGATAATGGCCGGGCGGGAGCCCCTGCCGCACCGTCACCGTCATCTGGCGCTGGTCGCCGGCGGCCACGGCCGAGTCTTCGTTGTCCACCCGCTGCCCCTGGGCATCCAGAACGCGCAGGTAGGAGAGGCGGGAGTCCAAGGGCTCGCTGAAGGTGGCAGTGATGCGCTCCGGCGGCCCTGGCAGCCGCGCCCCCGATGGCGGGTCGGAGCGGACGAGCAGGGCATGGGCCTGCGCCTCCCCCGGGAGGGACAGGAGGAGGGCCAGGGCCAGCAGGATCAGTACCGTCAGCCCTCCTCTCATGGGCCTCCCTCCCATCCCTGGTCCAGCCAGGGCCCCGGCAGGCACCAGGCCAGGGGGAAGGCGTCAAGGTCGTCGCTGGTCAATTGGCGTTCGCCTGAGCCGTCGGGGTTAGCGACGAAGATGGCCGTGTTGTGGGGCCGCGCCGCCTCCACCTCCCTGGGCAGCCGGAACGGGGCGATGGACGATATGGTGGGGCCCAGCGTCCCGGCGTAGGCCAGGTGCTTGCCGTCCCGCGACCAGCGGGGGAAACCTTTGGCCCGCCCGCCCTGGGTGAGCTGACGCTCCCCCTCACCGTCGGCGTCCATGATGAAGAGCTGAGAGGTCAGGCCCGAGGGATCGACTCCCACGTAGACGATGGTGGAGGCGTCGGGCGACCAGTCCGGGTAAGTGTTGCTGTTCCCCTCCTGGGTGAGCTGGCGCGGGGGCCCGCCCTTCACGTCTAGGACGTATATCTGGGTCTGGCCGGCCCGGTGCAGGCTGAAGACGATACGGTCTCCAGCAGGCGACCAGCGCGGCGAGCCCACGGAGCCCGGCAGGGCAGGGGAAGGCTGCCAGGTGGTGCTGGCCAGCTCCAGCCACCACAGACTGTACTCTTGCTGGCCCATCATGAGGCGCGACACGGCCAGGCGGCGTCCATCGGGCGAGAAGGCCACGCCCCCTATCTGGCCCTCCACGTCCAGGGTGCGGTCCCCCCAGGGGCCGCCCATCAGGCGCAACTGGCTCCGTCCTTGCCGTATGTCCAGCAGAGCGAGGGCCAGGGTCTGGCCATCGGGCGTGCAGTCGGCGGCGGCCACGAAGGTGTCGGCGCTGAAGGGGGGGAGTCGACGCTGGGCGCCGGAGGCGAAGTCCAGCGCGACCACCTGGTTGTTGAACGCCTCCAGGTAGAGCAGAAGCCCCGCCGAGGGGGCGGGCGAAGGGGCTTCTCCCGCCCCACCGCCCCCTCCGCAGGCCAGCGTCAGGACCGCCAGGGCCGCCGCCACCGCTATCCAGCGCCGACGCATCACGATTTCACCGCCTCCGTCCGATGGCGATCCCCGCCGCCACTCCAACCGCTCCCCCGCCCAGGACCCCCGCCACCAGCGCCCAGAGAGGCGTCCCGCCGCTCCCACCCTCGCCGCCAGTGGGCGCCACGGACGGGCTGGGAGCAGCAGGCGCCGGGGAGGGGGTCGGCTGGCCCGCCGTGGGGGTGGCCCCGCCTACGAAGAAATGAAAGGCGCCCTGCGCCTCCTCCCCGTCCTCGTCCGACAGGGTGTGCCAGATGACGGTATAGCGGCCGGC
>BEIB01000090.1 GCA_002898615.1 bacterium HR25
GCCGGGTCGTTGTAGTGGGTGACGGCCTTGACGATGGCCGCCGCCCGCCGCTCCGGGTCCTCGGACTTGAAGATGCCGGAGCCCACGAAGACGCCGTCCGCCCCTAGCTGCATCATGAGGGCGGCATCGGCCGGGGTGGCCACGCCGCCGGCGGCAAAGTTCACCACCGGCAGGCGGCCCAGGCGGGCAGTCTCCTTCACCAGCTCGTAGGGGGCGCCCAGGGCCTTGGCCTCCGCCATCAGCTCCTCTTCCGCCATGGTGGTCAGCTTGCGGATGCCGTCCATGACGGCCCGCATGTGACGGACGGCCTCCACGATGTTGCCCGTGCCCGCCTCTCCTTTGGTGCGGATCATGGCCGCGCCCTCACCGATGCGCCGCAGCGCCTCGCCCAGGTCGCGGGCACCGCAGACGAAGGGCACCTTGAAGGCCCACTTGTTGATGTGGTGGGCCTCGTCGGCCGGGGTCAGCACTTCGGACTCGTCGATGAAGTCTACGCCGATGGCCTCCAGTATCTGGGCCTCCACGAAGTGGCCGATGCGGCACTTGGCCATCACCGGTATGGAGACGGCGTCCATGATCTTGAGGATGCGCTCCGGGTCGGCCATGCGGGCCACGCCCCCGGCCGCCCGGATGTCCGCCGGCACCCGCTCCAGCGCCATCACCGCGCAGGCGCCCGCCTCCTCGGCGATGCGGGCCTGCTCCGGCGTCACCACGTCCATGATGACGCCGCCCTTGAGCATCTGAGCGAGTCCCCGTTTTACGGTGATTGTGCCCCTCTCCGCTGTCATGACAGGCGACCTCCGGCGTTATTAAGTATATGCAGAGGAAGGAACGCTGAAAAGGCTCACCCCCTCTGCCATGGACGGAGGACGGTATATAATGATAGGCGCTCGAGAGGGCGAGGTAAGAATGTGGACCGCAACCCCACCCAGTTGAAGGAGATACTCGTCCCCGTAGACGGCTCCGAGGCCAGCCTGGAGGCGGTAGCTCTGGCCTGCACCCTGGCCAAGCGAAACAAAGGGAAGGTCTACGCCGTATACGTTATTGAGGTGGCCCGCAGCCTCCCTCTGGACGCCGAGATGGGGCCAGAGACGGAGGAAGGGGAGCGGATCTTGGAGAAGGCGGAAGAGGTGGCCCGCGCCGAGGACTTCGAGCTGGAGGGTGAGCTCCTCCAGGCGCGGGACGCCGGCCATGCCATCGTGGACGAGGCCATCGAGCGGGGGGTAGAGGTGATCATCATGGGGGTGGAGCCGGAGCCCAGCGAGGGCGGCTACGAGTGGCCCACCGAGGGGAAGCCCCACCCGGTGGCCAGCGAGCTCCCCCTGGGCCACGTCGCCCGTTACGTCATCCAGTACGCTCCCTGCGAGGTCTGGCTCATCCGTCGTCCCCTGCCGGAGGCGTCATGAAGGTCGTCATCATGGGCTGCGGCCGGGTGGGCGCCGAGCTGGCCGCCCAGCTCGACCGTGAGGGACACCAGGTCACCGTCCTGGACATCAACCCCGATGCCCTGCGCCGTCTGCCCCCGGACTTCCGGGGCCGGCGGGTGGTGGGCAACGGCATAGACCAGGACGTCCTTCGCCGCGTCGGCGTCGGCGATGCCGATGCCTTCATCGCCGTCACCCAGGGGGACAACCGCAACGTCATGGCGGCCCAGATCGCCAAGGAGATCTTCGGCGTCCGCAAGGTGGTCTGCCGCATCTACGACCCCATCCGCGAGGAGATCTACCGCGGCCTGGGGCTGGAGACCGTCAGCCCCACCCGCATCGTGGTGAACATGCTGAGAGAGGCGCTGGCCCGGGAGCCAGCCGCCAGGGGGGAAGAGAGCTGACATGTATGTCATCGTGGCAGGCGGCGGCAAGGTAGGCTATTACCTGGCCAAGGCCCTGGTGGAGGAAGGTCACGAGGTGCTGGTCATAGAGCGCGACCGCGCCCGGTGCGAGCGAGTGGCGGCAGAGCTGGGGGATATCGTCCTGCGGGGCGACGCCTGTGAGGTCACCACCATGGAGCGGGCCGGCTTCAACCGGGCCGACATGGTCATCGCCGTCACGGGGGACGACGAGGACAACCTGGTGGTCTGTCAGGTGGCCAAGGCGCGCTTCCAGGTGCCCCGCACCATGGCCCGCATCAACAACCCCAAGAACGCCGACATCTTCCGTCGCCTCGGCATAGACCACACCGTCAACGCCACCGACGCCATCCTGGCCCACATAGAGCAGGAGCTGCCCGTCCAGGCCCTCATCCACCTCCTCTCCATACGGGGTGGCTTCCTGGAGATGGTAGAGGTGCGGGTGCCCCCCCACTCGGCGGTGGTGGGGAAGAAGATCAAGGAAGTGCTCCTCCCCCAGCAGTCCATCATCGCCCTCGTCATAGAGGAGGACGGGAACCCCAAGCCGCCCGACCCGGAGACAGTGCTGCGGGCCGGGGACAAGGTGGTGGTGGTCACCCGCCGGGAGAACGAAGAGGCGCTGCGTGAGATCCTCACCAGCCCCTACGGGCCGCTGAGCCTGCGCAAATGAAGCGGCTGGCCTACCTGGGCCCTCCCGGCACCTTCAGCGAGGAGGCGGCCCTCCAGCACGACCCCTCGGCGGAGCTGGTGCCGCTGCCCAGCATCGCCGCCGTGGCCGCCGCCGTCACCGCCGGCATGGCCGATGCCGGCGTCGTCCCCGTGGAGAACTCCCTGGAGGGCTCCGTCCCCGAGACCCTCGACGTCCTGGTCCACGAGGCCGACCTCTTCGTCCGCCACGAGCTGGTGCTCCCCATAGAGCACCACCTGCTGGTGAAGCCGGGCACCCAGCCCGCCGCCGTCAAGGTGGTCTACTCCCACCCCCAGGCCCTGGCCCAGTGCCG
>BEIB01000091.1 GCA_002898615.1 bacterium HR25
CTATGTATACGGAGCAGGGGAGGCGACCGTTTTCCCCGGCCTGCCGGTTTCTTGACTTGAGAAAAAGGCCGGCCCTATACTGAGGTCTGGTGGCCACCCTGGGGGGTGGCCCGTCTTTGGCCTGACCGGAATTGGGGCCGAAGTGGCGCAACTGGCAGCGCAAGCGATTTGTAATCGCTGGGTTGCGGGTTCGAGTCCCGCCTTCGGCTCCAAGGGCAGGAGGAAGGCTGAAAAGGCGGGGTGGGTGAGCGGCTAAAACCACCTGGCTGTAAACCAGGCGCCCTGAGATGGGCTACGCAGGTTCGAATCCTGCCCCCGCCACCAGTCCGGGGCCCACATAGCTCAGGTGGTAGAGCACGCCCTTGGTAAGGGCGAGGTCGCCGGTTCGAGTCCGGCTGTGGGCTCCAAGACAGCCAGCGCCGCCCAGGTCTAGCCAAGGAGCCCTAGCGAGAGAGACAGGCCCGAAAAAGCTTCAGGAGGACAAGGCATGGCCAAGCAGAAGTTCGTTCGCACCAAGCCCCACATCAACGTGGGGACCATAGGTCATATCGACCACGGTAAGACCACGCTGACCTCCGCCATCACCAAGGTCCTCTCCCTGCGGGGCCTGGCCGAGTACCGGGACTTCTACAGCATCGACAAGGCGCCGGAGGAGCGGGCCCGGGGCATCACCATCGCCATCGCCCACGTGGAGTACCAGTCGGAGAAGCGACATTACGCCCACATCGACTGTCCTGGCCATGCCGACTACATCAAGAACATGATCACAGGCGCCGCCCAGATGGACGGGGCCATCCTGGTGGTGGCCGCCAACGACGGCCCCATGCCCCAGACCCGGGAGCACGTCCTCCTGGCCCGCCAGGTGGAGGTCCCGGCCATGGTGGTCTTCCTGAACAAGGTTGACATGATGGAGGACCCGGAGCTGCTGGACCTGGTGGAGCTGGAGGTGCGGGAGCTCCTGAGCAAGTACGGCTACCCCGGCGACGAGATACCGGTCATCCGGGGCAGCGCCCTCAAGGCCATGGAGTCCCAGAGCACCGACCCGGACGCCCCCGAGTACCAGTGCATCTGGGAGCTGGTCAACGCCCTGGACGAGTACATCCCGGAGCCGGTGCGGCCGCGTGACAAGCCTTTCCTGATGCCCATAGAGGACGTCTTCGGCATCAAGGGGCGCGGCACCGTGGTCACCGGGCGTGTGGAGCGGGGCGTCCTACGGCCCGGCGAAGAGGTGGAGATCGTCGGCTTCGGCGAGACCAGGCGGACGGTGGCCACCAGCATCGAGATGTTCCGCAAGATCCTGGACGAGGCCGTCCCCGGCGACAACGTGGGCGTCCTCCTGCGGGGCATCGACCGCGAGGAGGTGGAGCGGGGGATGGTGCTGGCTGCCCCCGGCTCCATCAAGCCCCACACCAAGTTCGAGGCCGAGGTCTACGTCCTCACCAAGGAGGAGGGCGGCCGTCACACCCCCTTCTTCTCCGGCTACAAGCCCCAGTTCTACATCCGCACCACCGACGTCACCGGCACCCTCTACCTGCCGGAGGGGGTGGAGATGGTGATGCCGGGCGATAACATCCGGCTGCGGGTGGAGCTGATGTACCCGGTGGCCCTGGAGGAGGGGGTGCGCTTCGCCGTACGCGAGGGCGGTCGCACCGTGGGCGCCGGCGTCATAACCAAGATCATCGAATAGGGGTGGTCCTGAGGCTTGGCCAAGAAGAAGGGAGACCGGGTCATCATCCACCTGGCCTGCACCGACTGCCGGTCCCGCAACTACACCACCGTCAAGAACCGCCGCAACGACCCGGACCGGCTGGAGCTGCGCAAGTACTGCCCGCGCTGTCGGCGCCACGTGGCCCACAGGGAGGCCCGCTAGGGTAGAATGGAGACGGGGCGGCCGGGGCGGCGCCCTGGCCCCCTGGGGGAAATATGAATCGAGCGTTGAGACGTCACCCCGTAGTTGCCCGTCCCGCCGGTAAGGGGAGGACGGGCGCCCCGGTGGGCAGGCCGCCCGGCAGGGCGCGCCCTGCCCAGGGCCCCCTGCGCTTCCTGCCCGGCTTCGCCGCCGATATCATCAGCGAGCTGCGGAAGGTCACCTGGCCCTCCCGCCAGGACACCGTGCACCTGACCATAGTCGTCATCGTGGTGGCGCTGGCGGTGGGTGCCGTCCTGGGCGCCATAGACCTGGGCTTCGCCTGGCTCATCGACCGTCTGTTGCTCTCTCGCAACCTCTTCGGCTGATCGTCATGGCGCGTCGCAAGAAGCAAGAGCTGGCAGAGCGACCCCCGGCGGAGGAGGAGGCCCTGGCGCGCAAGCAGTTGGAGGGCCTCACCGACGAGGAGATCTTCCGCCCCGACCGGCGCTGGTACGTGGTTCACACCTACTCCGGCTACGAGGACAAGGTGCGGGCCAAGCTGGAGCAGCGCATCCGCTCCATGGACGCCAAGGACCTCATCTTCCACGTCCTGGTGCCGGAGGTGGACGAGATCGAGATACGGGAGGGGCAGCGCCGCACGGTGCAGCGCAAGCTCTTCCCCGGCTACATCCTGGTCCAGGCCATAGACATGAGCGACCCGGCCATGCCGCCGGAGCAGCGGGAGCGGGCCAACCGGGCCTGGGTGGTCATCCGCAACACGCCGGGGGTCACGGGGTTCGTGGGCTCCGGCTCTCAGCCCACGCCGCTGGACGAGAAGGAGCTGCGCTCCATCATCCGTCAGATGCGCTCCCAGGAGCCGCGGGTGAAGGTGGGCTTCCAGCCGGGGCAGTCGGTCCGCATAACGCAGGGGCCCTTCCAGGACTTCATCGGCACGGTGGAGGAGGTCAACCTGGAGAAGGGGAAGGTGAAGGTG
>BEIB01000092.1 GCA_002898615.1 bacterium HR25
ACAAGGAGGGAGTCCATGCTGGAGCAGGAGAAGCTGGTGGGCCTGAAGCGGCATCGTCAGGAGTGGGAGGAGCGTGTAGCCAGGGAGGGGGTGGAGCGGCCCGGGCCCTTCACTACCATCTCCGGCCGCCCCATCCGCCGCCTCTACGACCCCACCGACGTGGCGGACGTGGACTACGAGCGCGACCTGGGCTACCCGGGCGAGTACCCCTTCACCCGCGGCATCTACCCCACCGGCTACCGCGGCAAGGTCTGGACCATGCGCCAGTTCTCCGGCTTCGGCCTGGCGGAGGAGACCAACGCCCGCTTCAAGTACCTGCTCTCCCAGGGCCAGACGGGCCTCTCCATCGCCTTCGACCTGCCCACCCTCTACGGCTATGACACCGACCACCCCATGGCGGAGGGGGAGTTCGGCAAGTGCGGCGTGGCCGTCTCCTCCCTGCGGGACATGGAGATCCTGCTGGACGGCATCCCCCTGGGGGAGATCACCACCTCCATGACCATCAACTCCCCGGCCGCCGTCATCTGGGCCATGTATATCGCCGTGGCCGACAAGCAGGGGGTGCCCCGCCACAAGCTGGGCGGCACCATCCAGAACGACATCCTGAAGGAGTACACCGCCCAGAAGGAGTTCCTCTTCCCGCCGGAGCCCTCCATGCGGCTGGTAGTGGACACGGTGGAGTTCGCCGTGCGGGAGACGCCCAAGTGGCACCCCATCAGCATCTCCGGCTACCACATACGGGAGGCCGGCTCCACGGCGGTGCAGGAGCTGGCCTTCACGCTGGCCGACGGCTTCGAGTACGTGCGCTGGTGTCTGGAGCGGGGCCTGGACATAGACGAGTTCGCCCCCCTTCTCTCCTTCTTCTTCAACTGCCACATGGACTTCTTCGAGGAGATCGCCAAGTTCCGGGCGGCGCGGCGCATCTGGGCGCGGGAGATGCGGGAGACCTTCGGCGCCAAGAACCCCCGCTCCTGGTGGATGCGCTACCACACCCAGACGGCCGGCGTCAGCCTTACCGCCCAGCAGCCGGAGGTGAACATCATCCGCACCGCCATCGAGGCGCTGGCGGCGGTGCTGGGGGGGACCCAGTCCCTCCACACCAACTCCCTGGACGAGGCCATCGCCCTGCCCAGCGAGAAGGCGGTGCGCATAGCCCTGCGCACCCAGCAGGTCATCGCCTACGAGACCGGCGTCATCAACACCATAGACCCCCTGGGCGGCAGCTACTTCGTGGAGGCCCTCACCAACGAGATGGAGCGGGAGGCCTACGACTACTTCCGCCGCATCGACGACTTCGGCGGCGTAATCCCCGCCATACGGGCCGGCTTCTTCCAGCGAGAGATCGCCGAGGCCTCCTACCGCTTCCAGCAGGAGGTGGACTCCAAGCAGCGGATCATCGTAGGAGTCAACGAGTTCATCGTGGACGAGCCCCTGGACATCCCCATCCTGCGGGTAGACCCCACCGGCGAGGGGGAGCGGCGGCAGGTGGAGCGGCTGCGCCAGCTACGGCGGGAACGGGACAACCGGGAAGTGACGCGCTGCCTGCGGGCCCTGGAGAAGGCCTGCCGCGGCAACGAGAATGTAATGCCCTACCTGATAGACGCCGTCAAGGCCTACTGCACGCTGGGCGAGATCTGCGACGTCATGCGGGACGTCTTCGGCGTCTACCAGGAGGAGAACATCATCTGAGGGAGGCCCCATGTTCACCCTGCTCGCCCGCCTCAAGCTGCAGCCCGGCAAACGGCAGGAGGCGCTCCCCGTCCTGGAGGAGCTGGCCCGCCAGGTGGAGGCCAACGAGCCCGATACCCTCGCCTACCTCTTCCACTTCTCCCAGGACGACCCGGACGAGGTCGTCGTCTTCGAGCTCTACAGGGACGAGGATGCCTTCCGCTTCCACCGCCGCGCTCCCCACGTGGGCGAGCTGTTCAAGCGGCTGGGGGCCCTCATGGTGGAGGACGGCGCCCGGCTGGAGCGGCTGGATCGCCTTACCGGCTTCGTCCGTAAAGAGCGCCTCTGAGACCCTCCCCTCGTCACGCCTTGACACTGCCATCGCCCGGTGGCTAGATTAGGCTGACCTTTACGCGGAGGTAATCCATGGGCATACGCATGTACGGCCTCCAGTTGGGCCACGTGGGCATGGACATCGAGATGCTCCTCACCGGCCACCCCAAGTACATGCTCATGCCGGGAGAGCCCATCAAGCCCAAGGTGCGCTACCAGTGCCCCTGCCTGGCCTACATCATCGAGCACCCCGAGGGGCGCATCCTGTTCGAGACCGGGGTGAGCCCCCACTGGCGGGAGGAGTGGCCCAAGGCCTTCAAGTTCATTGCCGAGTGGGACAACCTGCGGCCGGAGGACTTCCTGGAGGCGCGGCTCAAGGCCCTGGGGCTGGGGCCGGAGGACTTCCGCTACGTCATCATGGGCCACATGCACATGGACCACGCCGGCGGCCTCCGCCTCTTCGAGGACGCCAACGTGGAGATCGTCCTCCATGAGGACGAGCACCGCGGCATCCTGAACCTGGAGCGGGACGAGCACGGCTTCTCCCGGGCGGACTTCGCCTTCCTGCCCCGCAAGCGGCCCACCCTGGTCTATGGCAACCAGGAGTTCCTTAAGGACGTCATCCTGGTGAGCCTGCCCGGCCACACCTGGGGCTCCCTGGGGATGCTGGTACGGCTGGAGCGCACGGGCTGGGTCTTCTTCACCTCCGACGCCCTGCACCACCATGAGAGCTACGGACCGCCCCGCATCGGCTCCATGACCCACATGTTCCCCGACCGCGCCCTGGAGTCCATGGAGAAGATCCGCCGCTTCGCCACCCGCTACGAGGCCCTCAT
>BEIB01000093.1 GCA_002898615.1 bacterium HR25
CCCCGCGTCCCCCGCGCCGCCTCCAGCGCCCCGATGAGGGAAGGGAAGCTGTGGCCGTCCGCCTCCATGACTTCCCAGCCGAAGGCCCGCCACTTCTCGCCCAGGGGCTCCAGGGAGAGGATGTTGACGGTGTAGCCGTCCGGCCCCACCCAGCCGCCGGTCCGCTCCCTCTGGCCGTTGCCGGGGTAGCGGCTGTAGTCGGAGAAGCCATCGTTCTGGATGCGGTTGTAGTCCACAATGGCGATGAGATTGTCCAGGCGGTGGTGGGAGGCGCTCATGGCCGCCTCCCAGGTCTGGCCCTCGTTGCAGTCGCCGTCGGACAGGAGGCAGTAGACGCGGTAATCGCGGCCGTCCAGGCGCGCAGCCAGGGCCAGACCCACGCTGAAGGAGAGCCCCATCCCCAGGGAGCCGGCCGACATCTCCACCCCCGGAGGCACCCCCATGACGGTGTGCCCCTGCAGGCGGCTCCCCAGCCGACGGAAGGTGAGGAGCTCGTCCACCGGGAAGTAGCCGGCCTCGGCCAGGACGGCGTAGTAGGCGGGGGTGGCGTGCCCCTTGCTGAGGACGAACCTGTCCCGCTCCGGCCACTGGGGGTGCTCCGGGTCGTGGCGCAGGACGTGGAAGTAGAGGGCGACGAGGATGTCGGTGGCGGAGAGGGAGCCTCCGGGATGCCCGGAGCCGGCCGCCGCCGTCATGCGGACGATGTGCTGCCGCACACGGCGCGCTATCGCCTCGAGCGTCTGGAGCCTGTCCTCGGTGAGGGGCGTCAAAGCGGTGGCAGCGCTCCTCTACGGGCCTCTCGCAAGAGGGATTATAGGCCGTATCCCCAGCTTCGAGCAACGGAGGGCGCTGGCCCGTGGCCGGAGGCCCGGTTTAAGATGCAAGCGTGGTAATAGACTTCCATACCCATATCTTCCCGCCCGAGGTGGCGCGGGAGCGAGAGGAATGGCTGCGACGGGATCGCCTCTTTGCCGCTCTCTATGGCCACCGGCGGGCGGCCATCGCCACCGCCGAGGAGTTGCTGGCCAGCATGGAGGCGGCGGGCGTGGAGGCCAGCGTGGCCCTGGGCTTCGCCTGGGAGGAGCAGGAGCTGTGCCGTCGCCACAACGACTATCTGCTGGAGGCGGCCGCCCGGAGCGGTGGCCGCATCGTCCCCTTTTGCACGGTGAACCTGGCCCGGTCGGGGGCCCAGGAGGAGGTGGAGCGCTGCGTGGCCGGGGGCGCCCGTGGCCTGGGCGAGCTGCGGCCGGACGACCAGGGATGGGACCCGGTGGGGCCGGCGGGCGAGCTGCTGGCCTCTCTGGCCCGCCGCTACCGCCTGCCCTTGCTGTTCCACGTCTCGGAGCCGGTGGGGCACCGCTACCCGGGCAAGGAGGGGATGGCCCTCGCCGCCTTCTACGCCTTCGCCGAGGCCCACGCCGACCTGGCCCTGGTGGCCGCCCATCTGGGAGGCGGCCTTCCCTTCTACTGGCCCATGCCGGAGGTGCGGCAGCTCTGCCAGCGTCTCTACTTCGACACGGCGGCCGCCCCCTTCCTCTACGCGCCGGACGCCTACCGGCTGGCGGCGGATGTGGCCGGGCCGGAGCGGTTGCTGCTGGGCAGCGATTTCCCCCTGATAGGCCAGGGGCGCCAGTTGGAGGAGCTGCGGAGGGCCGGCCTGCCGGAGGAATGGCTGTCGATGGCGCTGGGCGAGAACGCCCGGCGTCTCCTGTGCTGCGAGGACGCGGGACGTGGCTGAGGAGCGCTGGCGCCTCTTCGTGGCCCTGGAGCTGCCGGCCGAGGTGCGGGAGCGGCTGGGCGAGCTCCAGCGCGAGCTGCGACGCCAGGGGCTGGGCCATCTGCGCTGGGTGCGGCCGGAGGGGATCCACCTGACCCTCAAGTTTCTGGGAGAGACGCCCGTTTCCCGTCTGGCCGCCATCGCCGACGCCCTGAAGGAGGCGGTGAAGGGCGTCCCGCCCCTGGAGCTGGGGCTGGGGCCTGCCGGCGCCTTTGGCGACCGCCGCGGCCCGCGCGTCCTCTGGGTAGGCCTGGAGGGGGACCTGGCCTCCCTCCAGGAGCTCCAGCGCCGGGTGGAGCTGGCGATGGTCGGCCTCGGCTTCCCCCGGGAGGAGCGCCCCTTCGCTCCTCATTTAACGCTGGCCCGTGTTCCTCCAGAGGCGGTGGCCCGCTCCCGCGGGCAGATAGAGCGGGCGCTGGTGGCGCTGCCGGTGCCTCGCTGCCTGCTGGTGCTGCGGGAGGTGAGCCTGATGCGGAGCCAGCTCCAGCCCAGCGGCGCCGTCTACACCAGGCTGGAGGCCTTCCCTCTGGTCTGATGGGCGAGGGAAAGCAGGGACTCACCGTCAGAGCGGCCGGGCCGCCTCCTGTCCCTCTGGCCCGCCTGTTGCGGCGTCATCTGACGCCGAAGCTGACGCTGGCCATCGTCCTCTGGCGGATGGAGGCGTGGGGAGGGGCGCCCCTGGCGGTGGCCCTGGTGGCCACCCTGGGCCGCTGGCCAGGCGCTCTGGTGATGGCTGCCGTGGTGGCGGCCCTGACCGTCATCTCCCTCTATCTGCTGGAGGGTGAGCCTTCCCTGAGTTTGCTACGGGAGTGGCTGGCGGAGCGCCCCTGGCTGGCCCGCTGGCTGTCGCGGCCCCGCTGGCAGGTATGGCTGCTGGACGTGCCGGTGATGCTGCTGGTGGCCGGCCCCTTCTGGCGAGCTGTGCTCCTGCACCTCTTGCAGATGGAGCGGCGTAGCGCCTATGCCATAGGTCTTCTGGGGGCGCTGCCCGGGGCGCTCCTCTGGACGGGCCTGGTGGCCGGCAGCGTCTGGGAGCAGCT
>BEIB01000094.1 GCA_002898615.1 bacterium HR25
GGCGGCGAGACGAAGGAGGAGAAGGCGGTCTACCTCTGCCGCTGCGGCGGCTCCAGCAACAAGCCCTTCTGCGACGGCACCCACCGGCGCATCAACTTCCAGGCGCCCGGCGCCCAGGTGGAGGTAGCCCTCTAGCCCGCGGGGGCGGCCGGCCGGGGGGATGCCTCCGGCCGGCTCCCCCCGGCAGCGAAGAGGCGGCTCCCCCTCACAGGAAGCTGATGACACTGCGGGCCACTTCCCCCTGACGCAGCGCTTCGAAGGCCTCGTTGATCCGCTCCAGCGGATAGACGCGGCTTATCAGCTCGTCCAGCTTCAGCTTGCCCGCCATGTAGAGCTCCACCAGGCGGGGCATATCCACCCGCGGCCGCGCCCCCCCGTAGGCGGAGCCGGTGATGGTCTTCTCCATGAGGAAGATGTTGGCCGGCAGGCTGACGTGGGAGCCCGAGGGGGAGAGCCCCACCACGATGGCCATGCCGCCACGGCGGGCCATGTCGAAGGCCTGGCGGATGGTCTCCGGCCGGCCGATGACCTCGAAGGCGTAGTCCACGCCCCCGGCCGAGAGGCGGCGCACCGCCGTCACCGGCTCCTCCCGGGAGGCGTTCACCGTATCGGTGGCGCCGAACTGCCGTGCCAGCTCCAGCTTGTGGTCCAGCAGGTCCACGGCGATGATGCGGGCCGCCCCCGCCAGGGCCGCCCCCTGGATGACGTTGAGCCCCACGCCGCCACAGCCGATGACGGCGACATCGCTCCCCGGCTGCACCTTGGCGGTGTTGATGGCCGCTCCCACGCCGGTCATGACGCCGCAGCCGATGAGGGCCGCCCGGTCCAGGGGCATGTCCTCCCGTATCTTCACCACGCTCGCCTCCGGCACCACGGCGTGGGTGGCGAAGCCGGCCACCGCCGCCTCGTGGTAGACGGGCTGGCCGTCCCGGGAGAGGCGGGTCGTCCCGTCCAGCATGGTGCCGGCGGCCATGGCCCGGCCACCGTAGGTGCACAGATTGGGCCGCCCCACCTCGCAATAGGAGCAGCGGCCGCAGGCGGGAGCGAAGCTGAGGATGACATGGTCGCCGGGCTGGACGTAGGTGACTCCCTCTCCCACCCGTTCCACCACCCCCGCCGCCTCGTGCCCCAGCACACAGGGGGAGGGGAGGGGCACCAGCCCGTCCAGGAAGTGGAGGTCTGAGTGGCAGACGCCGCAGGCGGCCACCCGCACCAGGACCTCGCCCGCCCGCGGCTCCTCCAGGTCCAGCTCCTCCACTGCCAGCGGTTGCTGGGGTCGGTAGAACACGGCCGCCTTGACCTTCATGGCTCGCCTCCCGTTATTCCAGTCCTTCCCGGAAGCGCCAGTAATCTATGACCCTGCGCAGGGCCCGCGCCGCCTGCTGGAAGGTGGCGAAGACGGGCAGCCCCCGCGCCGTCAGGCCATTCCGTATCAGGATGGCCACCTCCTCCAGGTGAGAGGGGTGGACCACCGTCACCAGGGGCTTGGGGGAGCGCTCCTTGAACCCCACCAGCACCTCCGCCAGGGAGTCCAGGAGGCCAGGGCTCTCCTGAAGGCGGCGGGCCAGGAAGCTGGTCCCCACCTCGAAGACCAGGGCGTCCACGTTCTCGTCCTCGCCCAGGAGGGCCAGCAGCCGCTGGATGTTGCTGCGGGAGAAGCCCATGGAGACGGTATAACCGGCGTCCAGGGGGTTGCGGTAGCTGCCGCCGATGACGACGAAGAACTCGGCCAGCTTCTCGTAGGTAGCAGGGGTGAAGGCCGGCACCTCCAGCCCCTCCCGGGCGAAGGCGTCGCTTATCACCACGGATTGGCCGCCCGTCATGGCGATGAGTCCCATGCGCCGGCCGGTGGTGGGCCTGGTATAGAGGAGGGCCTTCACGACGTCTATCGTCTCCTCCAGCCCCTCCGCCTCTATGGCGCCGGCCTGGCGCATGGCGGCATGCCAGACGGCCGGGGCGGTGGCCAGGGAGCCGGTGTGGGAGTGGACGGCCCGCGCCCCCGCCTCCGTCAGCCCTCCCTTCCAGACCACCACCGGCTTGCGGCGCGTCGCCTCCTTGAGGAGGCGCAGGAAACGCTGGCCGTCCCTGACCCCCTCCACGTACATGGCGATGACCTCCGTCTCCGGGTCGTGGAGGAAGTAGTCCAGGTAGTCGGTGGCCTCCAGCACCTCCCCGTTGCCGAAGCTGACGGCCTTGCTGCAGCGGATGCCGTGCAGGTAGCCCACCTGGGCGAAGTTGATGCAGTGGGTGCCGCTCTGGGAGATGAAGCCCACGTTGCCGGCCTCGCCGTAGGGCTCCTCGGCGCTGTTGCGCAGGCCCAGGCGGGGGTTGTAGGCGCCCATGCAGTTGGGGCCGATGAGCACCAGCCCCGCCTGGCGGGCCATCTCCCCTATCTGTCGCTGCAGCCGCACCCCCTCCTCCTCGTCCGTCTCGGCGAAGCCGGAGGTGAAGACGGTGACGGCCGCCACCCCTTTCTCGATGCAGTCGGCGATGATGCGGGGCACCACCTGGCGGGGGACGGCGCAGACGACGTAGTCCACCGGGCCGGGCACCTCCTGCAGGCGGCTGTAGTTGGGGACGCCCAGCGCCTCGATGCCTGGCAGCTCGTTGGGGTCTATCTGGACGGAGTAGAGGGGGCCCTGGAAGCTCTTCATGGCGTTGAGCCAGAGGTAGCCCATGGCCCGCTTGTCGCCCACCACGGCCACGCTGCGCGGGTTGAAGGCCCGCTCCAGCTTGGCCCTCAGCTCTTCACTGGTGGCAGCCAGGCGCGTCATCTTACAGCTCTCCCCTCATCTCCATGTATAGCCGCTC
>BEIB01000095.1 GCA_002898615.1 bacterium HR25
ATCCTGGGGACGCCGGAGCGTTGCATAGCCCAGCTCCAGCGTTACGTGGAGCTGGGCGTCACCTGGTTCTTCCTCCTCTTCCCGGGGCTGCCGGAGGACCGGGCCGGCCTTCGCCTCTTCGCCCGGGCCGTCCTGCCCGCCTTCGGCCCGGCCTGAGGCCAGGGAGCGGGCGGCCGCCTCACTCCCTGGGAGTGTAGTCGTAGAAGCCCTTGCCGGTCTTGCGCCCCAGGTGGCCCAGGGAGACGAGCCGCCGCAGCGAGGTGGGCGCCTTGAAGCGGGGCTCCCCGTAGGCCTCGAACATGGACTCGCTTATCTGGAGGAGGGTGTCCAGCCCGATGAGGTCGGCGGTGGCGATGGGCCCCATGGCGTGATTGAGGCCGAAACGACAGGCCCGGTCTATGTCCTCGGCGCTGGCGATGCCGCTCTCCACCATCCGGATGGCGTCGAAGATGAAGGGCACCAGCAGGCGGTTGACGATGAAGCCCGGGCTGTCCACCGTCCGCACCGTCAGGCGGTCTATGGAGTCGCAGAACTCCATGGCCGCCTCGATGGTCTCCGCCGAGGTGCTCTCGGACGATATGACCTCCACCAGCCGCAGCACAGTGGGCGGGTTGAAGAAGTGGATGCCGATGACCCGGTCCGGCCGGCGGGAGGCGCCGGCCAGGGCGCTCAGAGAGAGGGAGGAGGTATTGGTGGCCAGGATGGTCTCCGGCCGACAGATGCGGCCCAGCTCGGCGAAGAGGGCCTTTTTGACGTCCAGGTCCTCCACCACCGCCTCGATGACCAGGTCACAGTCGGCCACTGCGTTCAGGTCGGTGCTGCCGCTGATGCGGCCCCAGGCCCGCTGTAGCTGCTCCTCTGTGAGCCGCCCCCTCTCCACCTCGCGCGCCAGCCCTCGATAGAGGCCGTCCAGCCCCTTCTGGAGCCGCTCCTCGTCCGCCTCCACCACGGTGACGTCGTAGCCGTGGACGGCGCAGACGTGGACGATGCCGCCGCCCATGATGCCGCAGCCCACCACGCCCACATGCCTGATCTCCATGGTTCACCTCCGCCTGGCTTACCGCTGGGCACCAGCGGCGGCCGGCGCCGTCCCGGCCCTCCCCTTCCCCTGACCACGGGCGCCCCCGCCGCGGCCCTGCTATAGGGAGATGCTATCGGCCAGGTGCGGTAATAGCAATAGCGGAGGCGGCGGCCAGCCCCCACCCGAGACGTAAAACCATCCCTCGCGGCGGCATCTATGGGCGCCGGCGGGCGCGGCCGCTTTTCCTCCTTCTCCCTTCTCCTCTTTATTTGGCCTCCCGGTGCGCTACCTCGGCACCGCCCCAGCGCTCGTAGAGGGTGACCACGGTGGTGAAGTCCTCCTCCGCCAGGCCCTCCCGCATGGCCAGCTCCCACACCAGCTCCACAGCCCGCCCCACAATGAGGGGGACGCCGGCCCGTCGGGCCAGGGCGCTGGCCAGGGAGATGTCCTTGTGCAGGAGCTCCGTCCGGAAGCCGTAGTCGAAGCGGCGGGTGAGGACGGCGCGGGGGAACTTGTCCTCGGTGGCCGTGTTGCGGCCGGAGCTGACGTTGAGGACGCGCAGCACCTCCTCAGGGTCGAGGCCCATCTTGGCGGCCACCACCAGCGCCTCCGAGGTAGCGGCCATGGCGGTGGCGGAGAGGAGGTTGTTTATCAGCTTCAGGGCCTGTCCATGGCCGGGGCGGTCGGAGACGTGGAAGACGTGGCGTCCTATGACCTGGAGCAGGGGATAGGCCCGCTCGAAGGCCGCCCGGCTCCCTGCGGCCATGATACTGAGGGTGCCCTCCTGCGCCCCCCGTGCTCCGCCGCTCACCGGGGCGTCCAGGCATTCGATCCCCTGGGCCGCGAGGGCGCTGGCCACCTGCTCCTCCACCTCCACCCCTGTCGTCGACAGGTCGACGAAGAGGGAGCCCGGGGCCATCCCCTCCCGCAGGCCGCCCTCCCCCAGGGCCACCTCGGCCACGCTCTGGGGCGTGGGCAGGCTGGCCAGCACTATGGAGCACCGCTCCCCCACCTCACGGGGGCTGCCGGCCACGGGGACGCCCATCTCCTGAAAGGGGGCCAGTGCCCGGGGCGAGATGTCGCAGACCACTAGGGAATAGCCCCGCTCCAGCAGCCGCCGGGCCATGCGGCTCCCCATCTGCCCCAGGCCGATGAAGCCCACGGCGTCCGTCATCGCGAACCCTCCTGGAAGACCTCGCGGGCGGTCCGGAAGGCCTCCACGGCCGCCGGCATCCCGGCATAGATGCCCAGGTGGAGGAAGACCTCCCGCAGCTCCTCCCGGGTCACGCCGTTGCGCAGGGCCGCTCCTATGTGGATCTTCAGCTCGTGGATGCGGCCCAGGGCGGTCAGGGCGGCCACTGTCACCAGGCTGCGGTCGCGCAGGCTGAGGCCCGGCCGCGTCCAGACCGTCCCCCAGGCCACCTCCGTCACCAGCTCCTGCAAGGGCCGGGAGAAGTCGTCCGCCTCGCGGAGCGCCCTGTCCACGTATTCGTCGCCCAGGACGCGCCTTCGCACCGACAGGCCCTGCTCGAACCTCTCGCTGGCCATCCTTCCCCTCCTGTGCAGTTTTCCGCCCTATTATGGCACTTCATGGCCGGCCTTTACAGGGCCGGCAGGCCGAGGAGTCCGGCCCCTCGGAGGGGATAGACACTAATGGAAACAGGACTGCAGGAGGTGCGGCCGATGCTCGAGACCCTCTTCAGCGGACTGATGGCCAAGGTGGCCGCGGCGGCCGCCGGCG
>BEIB01000096.1 GCA_002898615.1 bacterium HR25
GGACTGCCTAACTGCGCCTCCATGATACCCGATGAAGCAGGGCGCCAGGCGGTCAGGCGGCCCTTGCGCCGGCCTGGGGCCTGTGATACACTTGAGCCTGCTAAGGGAGATTTTGACAGTCAAATGTTCTCAAAATATCGAGGCCTGGAGGAGGAAACGGTATGCCAGCGGCCCGCAAGGTGATCTCCCGGGAGACCGGCATAGAGGAGAAGGAGTACAAGTGGGGCTTCGTCATCAACGTCAAGCAGGAGGTGGCCCCCAAGGGTCTCAATGAGGAGATCGTCCGCCTCATCTCCGCCAAGAAGGGCGAGCCGGACTGGATGACGGAATGGCGGCTGCGGGCCTACCGGCACTGGCAGTCTCTAGGCTACCAGGAGCCCAAGTGGGCCAAGATCCACCACCCGCCCATAGACTTCCAGGACATCGTCTACTACGCCGGCCTGGCGCCCCGGGACGGCGACCGCCCCAAGGGGCTGGAGGACATCGACCCCGAGCTGAAGAAGGCCTTCGATAAGCTGGGCATCCCCCTGGAGGAGCAGAAGCGGCTGGCCGGGGTAGCGGTGGACGCCGTCCTGGACTCGGTCTCGGTGGCCACCACCTTCCAGAAGACGCTGGAGGAGCTGGGGATCATCTTCTGCCCCATCTCCGAGGCCATCCAGAAGCACCCGGAGCTGGTGCGCAAGTACCTGGGCTCCGTGGTCCCCTATACCGACAACTTCTACGCCGCCCTCAACTCCGCCGTCTTCAGCGACGGCACCTTCGTCTACGTGCCGCCAGGCGTCCGCTGCCCCATGGACCTGATGACCTACTTCCGCATCAACGAGGCGGAGGCGGGGCAGTTCGAGCGGACCCTCATCATCGCCGACAAGGGGGCCTACGTCAGCTACCTGGAGGGCTGCACCGCCCCCATACGGAAGCGGCACCAGCTCCACGCCGCCGTGGTGGAGCTCATCGCCCTGGACGATGCCGAGATCAAGTACTCCACCCTCCAGAACTGGTACCCGGGCGACAAGGAGGGCCGGGGCGGCGTCTACAACTTCGTCACCAAGCGGGGCATCTGCCTGGGGCGCAACTCCAAGATCTCCTGGACCCAGGTGGAGACCGGCTCCGCCATCACCTGGAAGTACCCCAGCGTCATCCTGCGGGGCGACAACTCCGTGGGCGAGTTCTACTCCGTGGCCCTGGTCAACAACTATCAGCAGGCCGACACCGGCACCAAGATGATCCACATGGGGAAGAACACCCGCAGCACCATCATCGCCAAGGGGATCTCGGCCGGCCACGGCCAGAACACCTACCGCGGCCTAGTCAAGATCATGCCCACGGCGGAGAACGCCCGCAACTTCACCCGCTGCGACTCCCTTCTCATCGGCAGCCGCTGCGCTGCCCACACCGTCCCCTACCTGGAGGTGCGCAACCCCACCGCCCGCATCGAGCACGAGGCCACCACCTCCAAGGTCTCCGATGAGCAGCTCTTCTACCTCATGTCCCGCGGCATCGCCGAGGAGGACGCCCAGTACATGATCATCAACGGCTTCTGCCGCGGCGTCTTCCAGGAGCTGCCCTTCGAGTTCGCCATGGAGGCCTCCCAGCTCCTGCGGGTGAGCCTCGAGGGCACGGTAGGCTAGGAGAGAGAGGATGGAGAGCGAGGCCAAGACCCCCCTGCTGGAGATACGCGGCCTGCGGGCCGGCATCGGCGATGTGGAGATCCTCAAGGGGATAGACCTCACCGTCTACCCCGGCGAGGTCCATGCCATCATGGGGCCCAACGGCTCCGGCAAGAGCACCTTCGTCAGCGTCCTCGCCGGCAAGCCCGACTTCGAGGTCATGGGCGGCGAGGTGCTCTATCTGGGGAAAGACCTCCTGGCCATGGCCCCGGACGAGCGGGCCCGCGAGGGGCTCTTCCTGGCCCTCCAGTACCCCGTGGAGCTGCCGGGCGTCCGCATGCGGGAGTTCCTGCGCACCGCCCTGGACGCCGTGCGGGAGCACCGCGGCCTCCCCAAGCTGGCGGTGCGGGAGTTCAACCGCCTCCTCCAGGAGAAGGCGCGCGAGCTGGGCTTCGACCAGGAGTTCCTCAAGCGCAACGTCAACGAGGGCTTCTCCGGCGGCGAGAAGAAGCGCAACGAGATTATGCAGCTCCTCCTGCTGGAGCCGCGGCTCGCCCTCCTGGACGAGACCGACTCCGGCCTGGACATAGACGCCCTGCGCATCGTGGCCAACGGCATCAACAAATTCCGCGGGCCGGACAGGGCCATCATCCTGGTGACCCACTACCAGCGCATCCTCAACTACGTGACGCCGGACCGCGTCCATGTCCTCATCAATGGGCGCATCGTCATCTCTGGCGGGCGGGAGCTGGCCCTGGAGCTGGAGGCCAAAGGCTACGAGTGGATACGCCAGACGGTGGAGGCCGGCTAGCGGCCACCGCCCCGAGACGCCCGGAGGCCGTACCAGACATGGCACAGACGACGGCGGTATACGAGAGCTACGTCCAGCAATTCCGGGAGCTGGAGAGGGACTTCCCCGTCCCCGCCTGGCTGGAGGAGCTGCGCCGGGACGCCCTGGGCCGTTTCCTGGACCGGGGCTTCCCCACCGCCCGCCGGGGCAACGAGCCCTGGAAGTACACCGACGTGGCGCCCATCGCCAGGGCTACCTTCCGCTACCCCGCCCGCCATCAGGCCTCCCTGCACCTGGGCGACCTCCGTCGGCGTCTCCCCTGGCCTCCCGGCTGGGCCAAG
>BEIB01000097.1 GCA_002898615.1 bacterium HR25
GCGAGGAAGACCATCCCCAGCAACTGGGCCGCCGTCACCGTGAAGTTGTACAGGCTGTTCGCGCTCACCAGCCGCTCCTGGGGCACCAGCGCCGGTATCAGGGCGATGACGGAGGGATTGAAGAAGAGGGATGCCCCCGAGAAGACCAGGCTCAGGCCATAGATGGCCCACACGTTGCTGTGGAAGAGGAGGTAGAGGACGCAGGTCGCCGCCCGCAGGAGGCTGGTGACGAAGAGGATCCGGTCCTTGGGCCAGCGGTCCAGCAGCACCCCCACCAGCGGCCCCAGCAGCACCGAGGGCATGATGAAGGAGAGGACCAGCAACCCGGTGTGGGTGCTGGAGCGAGTCTGCTCCAGCACTACTATCAGCAGGGTGAACAGGAGGGCGCTGTAGGCCACCTGAGCGAGCCCCTGGAGCAGCCATAGGGCCAGGAGCCGCCGGTCCTGCATCAGCAAGGGGACCGGGACGAGCTCTCGCTGGGTGGGCGGTCCGCGCACTATCATGGCCCCTCCGCCCTGGTGTGCGGCCGCCGGGGCCTGACCTCCTTGATGCGCCTCTCCAGTTCACCCCGGGGCATGAGGACGCGGCGCCGGCAGCCCAGGCAGCGGAGCCCTATATCCGCCCCCAGGCGCACCACCTCCCACTCCAGGCTGCCACAGGGATGGGGCTTGCGCAGCCGGACGATGCAGCCCAGCGCCAGCTCCCGCACCGTGGGCCTCTAGCCTCCCCGTCTGCTGACCAGGACCTCGGCGCGACGACGGTTGATCTCGTCCCGCAGCGCCTCCGCCTGACGGCGGGCCGCCCGGGCGAAGTCGCGGCCCGAAGAGGCGTAGAGCACCTGACGGGAGACGGTGATGATGACCCCCCCGCCCTGGGCGTCCAGCCCCCCGGCCAGGGCGGCCGCCAGGTCTCCCCCCTGCGGCCCGATGCCGGGGACGAGGATGGGCAGCTCCGGGCAGGCCTGGCGCACCCGGGCCAGCTCCCCGGGCGCTGTGGCCCCCACCACCAGCCCCACCTCTCCCCTGCCGGCCAGGGAGCGGGCCATCTCCGCCACCGCCAGGTAGAGGGGGCGGCCATCGGCCAGGGGGAGGGACTGCAGATCGGCGGCGCCGGGGTTGGAGCTGCGGCACCAGATGAAAATGCCCCGCCCTTCGTATTCCAGGAAGGGCTCCAGGGAGTCCCGCCCCCCGTAGGGGTTGAGGGTGACGGCATCGAACCCGTAGACCTCGAAGAGGGCGCGGGCGTAGAAGCGGGCGGTGTTGGGTATGTCGCCTCGCTTGCCATCGGCTATGATGGGCACCTCCCGCGGCACGGGGGCCAGGCACTCCATGAGGACGTTCATCCCGGAGGGGCCGAGCGACTCGAAGAAGGCCAGGTTCACCTTGTAGGCGCACACCTGGTCCAGCGTCGCCTCGACGATCTCCTGGAGGAAAGAGGGGATGTGCCTCCCCTCCAGCCGGTCCGGGTCGGGGTCGAGGCCGAGGCAAAGAAGGCTCTTGTTGCGGTCCTGGGCGGACCGCAGCCGCTCCAGGAAGCCCATCTACAGCACCGCTCCCTCGCTCGTGAGGCGATAATAGTAGCGTGGCTGGGCACGGTCAAGGCGAAGCCATCCCTCTGGACGTGGCCCTCCTGCCCCCTGCGGTGCGGCCGGCGGGCCAGGTCTGCGTAGTGGTGGACGTGTTGCGGGCCTCCTCCACGATGACGGTGGCCTTGGGCCGGGGCGCCCGTCACGTCCTGCCGGTGGCCTCCCTGGGCGAGGCGAGACGCCTCAAACGGCTCCTGCCGGACCACCTCCTCTGCGGGGAGCGGGGGGGCCTGCCGCCCCGCGGCTTCGACCTGGGGAACTCGCCCCGGGAGTTTCTGGCGACGTCCCTGGAGGGGCGCGGCCTCGTCCTCACCACCAGCAACGGCACCCGCCTCCTGCGACGGCTGGAGGGGGCGGCCGCCGTCTTCGTCGGCTGCCTGCTGAACCGTCGGGCGGTGGCGCGGGCAGCCCTGACGGAGGCGGCGGCCCGGGGGACGGGCCTGCTGGTGGTCTGCGCCGGCGAGGGCGGGGGGCGTCGTCTCGCCCTGGAGGACGTGCTGGGGGCGGGGGCCATCGTGGACGCCGCCCTGGCCTGGACCCCCGCCCCGGCCCTGGGCGAGGGGGCACGGCTGGCCCGCCTCGCCTTTCTGGCGGCCGCCGGAGGGCTGACGGAGGCCCTCAGGAGCGCCGCCCACGGCCGCTACCTGGTCTCCCTGGGGCTGGGGGAGGACGTGGACTACTGCGCCCGACTGGACGCCTGGACGGTGGTCCCGCGCCTGGAGCGAGGAGAAGACGGCCCCCGGCTGGTGGCCCGCCCTCAAGGCTTGACGGGCGCCCCTGACCGGGCCTAGTCTTTGGCCGGAGTGCGGGCAGAGATCATCGCCGTCGGAACCGAGATCCTCCTGGGGGAGATACAGGACACCAACTCCCACTACCTGGCCTCCCGCCTTCCCGCCCTGGGCATCGACCTCTACTACATGACGGTGGTGGGGGACAACCTGGGCCGCCTGACGGAGGTGATAGGCCGTGCCTTCGGCCGTTCCGACCTGACCCTCATCACCGGCGGTCTCGGCCCCACCGACGATGACCTGACGCGGGAAGCCATAGCGGCGGTACTGGGAGAGGCGCCCCGCGTAGACCCGGAGCTGGAGCGGCACCTGCGGGAGTTCTTCGCCTCCCGTGGCTTCACCATGCCTGAGAGCAACATCAAGCA
>BEIB01000098.1 GCA_002898615.1 bacterium HR25
GGGGTAGGCTCTCCGACCATCGGCGCCGCCTACACCCTGAACAGTCTGGCCGCTGCCGTCCTGGGTGGGGCCAGCCTGACAGGAGGACGTGGCTCCTTCGTCGGCGCCCTGCTGGGAGCCCTCTTCCTCTCCCTGGTGATCAACATCATCCCTTTCCTGCATATCAACACTGCTTTCGGTCTCATAGCCACTGGCGGCCTGGCTCTCGTCGCTATATCCCTCTACTCGCTGTCCCGTTTGTTCCTGCCGGCACAGAGGTGAGATCCGGCCCGCCGCGGGGATGCCGGGGCCAGGCCCGGCTCCCGGCGGCATCGCGCCCTAGCGGCGGGCCACCCTGGGCGTCGGCTGGACGAGCTCCACCCGCACGCGGGCGTCCAGCACCCAGACGCCCCGCTCGCCCACCCGCACGGGGTTGAGGTCCATTTCCACCACCTGGGGCAGGTCTTCAGCCAGAGCGCTGACCCGCAGGAGGAGGTCCTCCAGAGCGGCGACATCAGCGGGAGGGGTGCCGCGGTAGCCCTTGAGGACGGGGAAGGTGCGTAGCTCCCGCAGCATCTCCGCGGCGTCCCGCCGGGTCAGCGGGGCCAGGCGCACCGCCACGTCCCCCAGCAGCTCCACCAGCACGCCGCCAGCCCCGCAGGCGATGAGGGGGCCGAAGTGGGGGTCCGAGAGCACCCCCACTATCATCTCCACCCCGGGGGGCGACATGGCCTGCACCAGCAGGCCGCTCGCCTGGTAGCCAGACTGCGACAGGCGGGAGAGCATCCGCTCCGCCGCCTCCACCACGGCCTCCCGGCCCGTCAGCCCCAGGACCACGCCCCCTACCTCCGTCTTGTGGGCCAGGCCGGGGGCTACAGCCTTGAGGGCCACCGGACAGCCCAGCTCCACCGCCGCCTCGCCTGCCTCCTGGGGCGTGGCCACGATGCGCTGTGGCAGGAGAGGCAGCCCGTAGCACTCCAGCAGGGCCGCCACCTCGCCGGGATGGAGCCAGCCGCCTCCCCGGGCCAGGGAGGTGGCCACCAGGGCCAGCGCCTCGTCCCGACGGACGCCCTCCGGCCGGGCCGGCTGCTCGAGGGGACGGCGACGCCACTGGCCATAGCGGACGGCATGGGCCAGCGCCCGCGCCGCTGACTCAGGGAACGCATAGGAGGGGACCCGCAGCTCCCCCTCCTGCAACAGCTCCGGCACCCCGCGGGCGGACATGAAGACGCTGAGGACGGGTTTGGCCGAGGCCAGCCCCCTGACGGCATCCAGGATGGCCCGGGCCACGTCCTCCATCTGGGTCACCAGGGGCGGCACGAAGATCACCACCAGGGCGTCCACGCTGGCGTCCGCCGCCACCGCCTCGATGGCCTGGCGGTACTGCTCCGCCGTAGCCGAGGGCAGGAGATCCACCGGGTTCTGCACGCTGGCCTGCTCCGGCAGGAAGGAGCGGAGGCGCTCCTGAGTGGCAGCCGCCAGCACCGGCACCTGCAGCCCCTCCGCCTCACAGGCGTCGGCGCAGAGGATGCCCGGCCCACCTCCATTGGTTACGATACCCACCCGCGGCCCCTCCGGCAGCGGCTGGCTGGCCAGCAGCGCGGCCACGTCGAACATCTCCTCCAGCGTGTCGGTGCGGATGACCCCCGCCTGCCGGAAAAGCGCCTCCACGCTGGTATCGGAGGCGGCCAGCAGCGCCCCCGTGTGAGAGGAGGCGCCCCGCACCCCCGCCGGCGTGCGTCCGCTCTTCACCACCACGATGGGCTTCCGCCGGCCCACCCGCCGGGCGATGCGCGAGAACTTGCGCGGATTGCCGAACGATTCCAGGTAGAGCAGGATGACATCCGTGTTGGGGTCTTCCTCCCAGTAGTTGAGGAGGTCGTTGCCGGAGATGTCGGCCTTGTTCCCCACCGAGACGAAGGTGGAGAGGCCGATGCCCAGCCGGTTGGCGTATTCGATGATGGCCAGTCCCAGCGCCCCGCTCTGGGACATGAACCCCACGCGGCCCGCCCTGGGGGGCGCGGGAGCGAAGGTGGCGTTCAGCCGTACCGTCGGGTCGGTGTTGATGAGGCCCATGCAGTTGGGGCCGATGAGCCGCATACCCGTGGCCCGGCAGACGCTCAGCAACTCCTCCTGCCGCCGGCGTCCCTCCTCGCCGGCCTCGGCGAAGCCGGCCGAGAGCACCACCAGCGCCCGCACTCCCTTGCGAGCACACTGCCGTGCCACTTCCACCACCTGCTCCGCCGGCGTCACCACCACCGCCAGGTCCACCGGCCCCGGCACCGCCTCCACCGTGGGATAGCTGAGGACGCTCTGCACCACCGAGGCGTTGGGGTTCACCGGATAGACCGGCCCGGTGAAGCCGTAGGCGATGAGGTTGTGGAAGAGCTCGCCCCCGATGGTGCCCCTGCGCCGGGAGGCGCCGATGACGGCCACGCTCCGCGGCCGCAGGAAGGGCTGGAGGGCGGCCTGGGCGCCTACCTGCTCCCGCCGCTCGAAGCGGGCCAGCGCCTCTTCCGTCAGCTCCGTGGGGAAGCTGAGCCGCAGCTCCCCCACACCCACCTGCACCTCCAGGGGGAAGCCGGAGTCGCGGAAGACCTGCAGCATGCGACGATTGTCGGGGAGCACCGTGGCCTCGAACTCCCGCACCCCCTGGCGCGCCGCCACCTCGGCCAGATAGCCCAGGAGGAGGGTGCCCACGCCCCGCCCCTGGAACTCGTCAGCCACGGCGAAGGCCACCTCTGC
>BEIB01000099.1 GCA_002898615.1 bacterium HR25
AGGCGGGACTGTGGGAGGCGGTCCGTGGCCCCCTGGCGGTGGCGCTGGGCGGCGCCATCCTCTGGCCCTGGCACTGGGCCCACAGCGGGGGACGCCAGCGGGGCCAGCCCCTGCGTCACTTCTATCTCTACGCCTTCGCCCTGCTGGGCGGGGCGGCTGTCGCCATCGCCGCCGCTGCCACGGCCCTTTACGGCACGCTGGCCTGGGCCTTGGGCGCCACCGCTGAGGCAGCGGGCCTTCACTTTCGCTTCCTGCCCGGGGCGGTCTCCGCCCTCCTGGTGGGCGTGACCCTCTGGGCCTACCACTGGCTGGTGGCCCAGAGAGAGCAGGAGGAGGCGGCCGCTCGCCGCACCTATGACTACCTGCTGACGGCCCAGGGGCTGGGCGCCCTGGTGGCGGCCACCCTCCTCCTGGTGGCCACCCTCGTCGCCCTGGCCACCGAGGACGCCCGCGGCACGGTAGCGTCCCGCCCCGGCTGGTGGCGGGACGACCTGGCCCTCCTGCTGACCCTGGCCCTGGTGGGGGTGCCCGTGTGGTGGTACCACTGGTGGCGCCGCCAGCGAGCGGCCGCCAGCCCTCAGGAGCGGGCCAGCCTGGCCCGACGCCTCTTCCTCTACGGCAGCCTGGCCCTGGCCGTCTTCGCCTCCCTGGGGGGCCTCAGCCATCTGCTCTATCTGCTGGTGAACGCCCTCCTGGAGGCCGACCTCTCCGCCCGGGTGGCCTACGACGGCCGCTGGAGCCTGGGCGTCCTGGCGGCGGCCGCCTGCTGGGGGCCCTACCACTGGCTGGCCCTCCTGGAGGACAGGCGACGGGCCCCCGAGGAGGGGGAGCTCCCGCCCGCCAAGCTGGTGACGGTGCTGGTGGGCGAGGACGGGGGCGCCTTCGTGGAGGCGCTGGAGGCCCACCTGGGCCAGCGGGTGCGCGTCCTCCGGCGGGCCGACCCCGGCGTCGGGGCGCCCAGCGTCTCGCCGGAGGGCCTGCAGTCCCTGGCCGGCCTCATAGCGGCCGCCTCCGGGAGGCGCGTCCTGGTGGTGGCCGATGCCCAGGGCGTGCAGGTCTACTCCTACCGCTAGCGGCCCTTTTTGACCCTCAGCCCCCGGGGCGCGTAGAATCGGAAGCGGTCGCGGTCAGGGAGGCCGGCCTCCCCCGTCGGCTGGAGGGTAGGGAAAACGAAGGGCCAGGAGCGGGACAGGGATGGCCTCCCCGGCCCGGGCGAGGGCCGGGCCGGGGAGATAACGGTGCCCCCCAGCCTGAAGCGGCCCCGGCCGCCCCCCAGCGGCCCCTACCACCCGCACGACCCGGAGGCCTTCCGTACCGCCCTGCGCCAGTTCAATAGCTGGCGCTTCTGGGACTGCCACGAGACCCTGGAAGAGGTATGGCGAGAGGAGCGGACCTCCCTGGCTGGCTTCTACCAGGGCCTCATCAAGGCAGCCGCCGGCTTCCACCACCTGAACCGCGGCAACTACCGCGGCACCGTCATCATGCTGAAGGGGGCGCTGCAGCTCCTGGAGCCCTTCCGCCCCCGCTGCCTGGGGGTGGACGTGGAGGGGCTGGTCCGGGCGGTGGAGCGCTGCCTGGAACAGCTCCAGGCCCTGGGCCCCTCCCGCCTCCAGGAGTTCGACCGCACCCTCGTCCCCACCATCGACTACCGAGAGGAGGAGAGCAGTGGCGCCTAGGGAGGGATACGTCAGCGTCAACGGCCTGCGTCTCCACTACCTGGAGTGGCCCGGCGATGGCCCTCCCCTCGTCATACAGCACGCCACCGGCTTCCTGGCCTGGGTCTACACCCCTATAGCCGAAAGGCTCTCCTCCCGCTATCATGTCTACGCCTACGACGCCCGCGGCCACGGCGACTCCGACAAGCCGGCCGACGCCTACTCCTGGCGGGACTTCGCCAGCGACCTGGCCGCCTTCCTGGAGGCCCTCTCCCTGCGGGACGTCCTGGCCGTGGGCCACTCCCTGGGGGCCAAGTCCGCCCTCGTATGCGCCGCCCAGCGGCCAGACCTCTTCGCCAAGGTGGTGGCCATGGAGCCGCCCATCTTCCCCCTGCCGGACGCCGGCCCCGACCTGCCCGACGAGCTGACCGGGCTCATCGAGGGGGCCAGACGGCGCCGTCAGGTCTGGCCCAGCCGGGAGGAGATATTCCGCAGCTACCGGCAGCGTCCCGCCTTCGCCACCTGGCGGGAGGACGTGCTGCGCCTCTACGTGGAGCACGGCACCCAGGGGAGGGAGGACGGCCAGGTGGAGCTGAAGTGCCCGCCGGAGGCGGAGTCCCTCACCTTCGCCGGGGGCGCCCAGTCCGCTGACGAGATCTGGCGCCTCCTGCCCCGCATCTCCTGCCCCACCCTCCTGCTGGTAGGGGCAGAGACCGGCCCCCTCTACCGCGCCTCGGCGGAGGAGGCGGCCCGCCGCATACCCGGCGCCCGCCTGGAAGCGGTGCCCGGCACCACCCACTTCCTGCCCATGGAGCGACCGGACGCCGTGGCCCGGGTCATAGAGCGCTTCTTGGTGGAAGGTTGACCCCCGCCGGCATGGTCGAGGCGCCCGTCCTCAAGGTGAAGCGGCTCCGCCCGGGGGCGCGTCTGCCCACCCGGGCCACGCCAGGGGCCAGCGGTCTGGACCTCTACGCCTGCCCGGAAGG
>BEIB01000100.1 GCA_002898615.1 bacterium HR25
CGATGCGGGCGAAGTCGCCGTGGCCGCCGAAGATGGCCTCGTTGAGGTCTTCCTGGCCCACCTTGGTGGGCAGGCCGGTGGCGGGGCCTCCCCGCTGGGAGAGGACGATGACCATGGGCGTCTCCGTCATCCCGGCGGCCGATATCGCCTCCTGCATCAGGGAGAAGCCGGGGCCGGCCGTGGCGGTCATGGAACGGGCGCCGGCCACGGCCGCCCCGATGACGTGGTGGGCGGCCGCCATCTCGCTGTCGGCCTGGAGGACGGCGCCGCCGAAGCGGGGCAGCTTCTCCGCCATGTACTCCAGGACCTCGGAGGCGGGGGTGATGGGGTAGCCGGCGTAGAAGCGGCAGCCGGCCACTATGGCGCCCAGGGCTAGGGCCTCGTTCCCCAGGAGGAGCTGCCGCTGGTCATCGGCGATGGGCGTGAGGTCAGGCCGCCGGCCCAGGCGCTCGCACCCCTCCTGCCGGGCCATCTGACGGCCCAGGAGGAAGGCGTCCCGGTTCATGTGGTAGAGGTCCGAGTCCTCGCCGAAGGTGCGGCGAAAGCGGTGGAGGAAGGGCTCGTCCGGGAGATCCAGCAGGTGGGCCACCACTCCCAGGGCCACCGTCCCCCGCACGATGTAGTTCTTGAAGCGCTCCCGCGCCGTCTGACCGAAGGGAAAGCCGTAGACCCGTACCCGCTGCCTCTCCAGGACGTCGGCCACCACCTCCGGGTGTACCTCGTGGCCGGCGTTGGGGTACTCCAGGCGGGGCGAGGAATCGTAGATTAGGACCCCACCCTTCTTGAGCCTGGCCAGGGGCGGCACGCGCACGCCGCCGGTGATGTCCACCAGCGCCCCCTGGTCGAACGCCTCGAGGATATCGAACTCGTCGTCGGGGCCGTAGACGGGCTGGTCAGCCACCCTCAGACCGAAGGCGCTGTCCCTGGTCTGGATGTTGGAGTAGACCTCCTCCCGCCAGATGAAGCTCCAGGCGCCCAGGTCTTTGAAGACCTGGCCCAGGGTGAGCACCTGCGTGTTGGTGCCGTCCCCGGCACGCCCGGCCCCGCATATCTGGACAGACCACATGTAAGCGTCCCTCCTGCGCTCTATTGCGTCGCTCCTTTCAGGAGCGAGGGAATTTCATAACTTCATTCTATGGCAATTATGAAATCTCTCAATGTCATTTAACCACCTCTAGATAGGACGGTCAACGAGGGGGCTGTTACAACCGCGTTAACTGCGTCTACACTAACGGTGACACCAGAGAGGGGGGCGATGCCATGGAGTTCCGCCTGACGCCGGAGCAGGAATCGCTCAGGAGGGAGGTCTGCGAATGGCTCCGTCAGGAGCTGGGCGCGGACCACGATACGGATCCGGTCCCCGTCCCCCCTGGTTACATGCCTCACCGCGAGTTCGAGCGGAAGCTGGGGGCCAGGGGCTGGCTCGCCCTAAACTGGCCCACCGAGTATGGCGGCTCCGGCCGCTCCAACTTCGAACAGTTCCTGGTGGAAGAGGAGATAGGCCTCCATGGCGGCCCCGCCGCCGATGCCCTGGGCCGCTGCATCGTCGGCCCCTTCATTCTGGCCTTCGGGACAGAGGAACAGAAGCGGGAGCACCTGCCCCGCATGGCCCGGGGAGAGGAGACCTGGTGCCTGGGCTACACCGAGCCGGAGGTGGGCTCCGACCTGGCGGGCGCCCAGACCCGCGCCATCCCTGAGGGGGACTACTACCTGGTCAGCGGCCGCAAGATCTTCAGTAGCGGCGCCCACCAGAGCGATTTCTGTCTCCTGGTGGCCCGCACCGACCCCGCAGTGCCCAAGCACCAGGGGATATCGGTGCTCATCGTCCCCATGGACGCCCCCGGGGTGACGGTGCGGCCCCTCTATAACATGCTGGACCTCCACGAATTCAACGAGGTCATCTTCGACAACGTGCGGGTGCCCCGGGACTCCCGCGTCGGCCCCGAAAACGGAGGCTGGCAGCTCATGAACTCGGCCCTGGGGGCGGAGCGCATCACTGTCTACCGGTCCTTCCTCTACTGGCGGGCCTTTCGCGCTCTGGTCCGCTACGTGCGCGAACACGACCTGGGCCCGCGGCAAGAGATGGCCCGCCAGGGGCTAGCGGAGATAGCCATCGGCTTCGAGCTGGCCAGGCTCCTCCTCTACCGCGCCGTCCTCATGCGCGACAGGGGGCTGGACTATCGTCCGGAGGCCGCCATGGTCAAGCTCTTCAACAGCGAGCTGGCCCAGCGGCTCTACAACCTGGGGGTGGCCATCCTGGGCCTCTACGGCGCCCTGCGCGAGGGCTCGCCCCGCGCCCTCTGGTCTGGCGCCATCGCCCACGGCTACCTCTCGGTCGTCCAGCAGACGATAGGCGCCGGCACCTCCGAGGTGCAGCGCAACATCATCGCCCTGCGGGGCCTGGGCCTACCTAGAGGCTAGCGTGCTCCTCCACTATCTCCCGCAACTGCAACAGGAGCCGGTTGCGGTGGCCCTCCAGCTCCTCCAGGGTGCGGCGCGTCTTGGCGATCTCAGCGTCCAGACGCTCCAGAATGAACCGCACCAGGTTGGTGGCGTGGGCCACCTGGGCGGAGTAGGCCTGGGGTGAGAAGCTCTCCTCCAGTGGCGGCGCGGTGGCAGCCCGCGAGAAACCAGG
>BEIB01000101.1 GCA_002898615.1 bacterium HR25
CTGGAGGAACGGGCGCGTCGCCGCTACCGTGAGCTGCGGGCCCAGGGGTGGCGGGGCAGCCTAGAGCAGGTGAAGCGGGACGTCCAGCGCCGGGACGAGATCGATTCCACCCGGGAGGTCTCGCCCCTCCGCCCCGCCCCGGACGCCATCGTCCTGGACACGGAAGGGCTCTCCATCGAGCAGGTAGTGGAGCAGGTGGTGCAGCTTGCTCAGAAACGGGGTTCCTGACCCTATAGTGGCCCTGTGGTACTGGGCCAACATCGGTAGCTGGGCCCAGCTACTGGTAGCTATCAACGTGCGGGTGGAGGTGGTGGGAAGGGAGAACGTGCCCCGCAGCGGCCCCCTCATACTGGCCTGCAACCATATAAGCGTGGCCGACCCGCCCATCATCACCGTCAAGACGCCGCGGCGCATAGCCTGGATGGCCAAGAAGGAGCTTTTCGATGTCCCGGTCATCGGCCTGGCCTACTATCTGTATGGCTGTCTCCCCGTCCGGCGCTTCGAGGCGGATCTGCAGGCGCTCCGACGGGCCCGCCAGGCCCTCCGCCGCGGTATGGCCCTGGGTATGTTCCCGGAGGGCACCCGCAGCGGGCGGCCGGGCATGAACCGGGCCTACCCGGGGACGGCCCTCATCGCCCTGCAGACGGGGGCGCCCGTCCTCCCGGTGGGCATCATGGGGACGGAGGCCATACGGCTGCCCCGCAGTTTTTTCAACTGGGCGCGGGGAGAGCGTCCCCTGGTGCGGCTGGTCTACGGCCGGCCCTTCTCCCTGCCGCGGCTGGAGAGGGTGAGGACGCCCCAGGTGGAGGAGGCGACGCAGGAGATAATGCGTCGCATAGCCGAGTTGCTAGACCCCCCTTACCGCGGCGTGTATGCTAGATTGTGCGAGATGGAGAGCGCCAACGACGCGAGGTGACCGTATGGAGATCATACTGGCCAGGGACATGGGCTTCTGCTGGGGCGTGCGCCGCGCCATAGAGATCATGGAGCGGGCGGCCCAGGAGAAGGGAGAGATCATAAGCCTGGGCCCCATCGCCCATAACCCCCTGGTCATGGCCAAGCTGGAGGAGCGGGGCGTGCGCCTGGCCAACGGAGGGGAGATGCCCCAGGGGCGTCCCCTGGCCATCACCGCCCACGGCGCTGGCCCCGAGGTCTATCAGCGGGCCCGCGAGCAGGGAGTGGAGATCATAGACACCACCTGTCCCATCGTCACCCGCTCCCAGCGCTGGGCCAAGCGCATGGTGGACCAGGGCTTCACCGTGGTCATCTTCGGCGACGCCAACCACCGCGAGGTGCGGGGCGTCCTGGCCTGGACGCAGGGGAAGGGCATCGCCGTCACCGATATCTCCGAGCTGCCGCCCCACCTCTCCCGCGTCGCCGTCATCTCTCAGACCACACAGAACCCGGACAAGTTCGCCGATTTCGTCTCCCGGCTCCTGAAGGAGCGGGTGGACGAGATCCACGAACTGCGCCTGGTCAACACCCTGTGCAACGTCACCTCCAGCCAGCAGGAGGCGGCGCGGGAGCTGGCGCGAGAGGTGGACGTCGTCATCGTCGTCGGGGGGCGGAGCAGCGCCAACACCCGCCACCTGGTGGAGGTCTGCCAGGAGGAGGGGGCCGAGACCTACCACATCGAGCGGGCGGAGGAACTGGAGCCAGGCTGGCTCCAGGGACGCCAGCGGGTGGGGATCACTGCCGGCGCCTCCACGCCGGACTGGGCGGTGGAGGAAGTGGTGGCCCGCATCCGGGAGATGGCGGCCTCGGGCCTCATCCCTCAGGACTGACAGCCTCCCGACGCGACCACGCCCTGCCGAGCGCGTTCTTTCCTTAGGGCCGAAGGCCCCGGAGGGCCTCCGTCATGTGCGGTATCATCGGCTACGTAGGGCAGCGCCCCGCTGCGCCCATAATACTGGACGGCCTTCAGCGCCTGGAGTACCGCGGCTACGATAGCGCCGGCCTGGCCGTCTTGGAGGGAGACGGCCGCGTCGCCGTCCACAAGCGGGCCGGCAAGCTGACGGAGCTGGTCCAGGCCCTGGAGGGGTGCTGGCCTGAGGGCCGGGTGGGCATCGGCCACACCCGCTGGGCCACCCACGGCCGGCCCACCGACCAGAACGCCCACCCCCTGAGCGACTGCCAGGGCGATGTGCTGGTGGTCCACAACGGCATCATCGAGAACTACCGCGAGCTCAAGGAAAAACTGCAGCGCCAGGGCCACCGCTTCTCCTCGGAGACCGATACGGAGATCATCGCCCACCTGGTGGAGGAGGGGCTGGCCCGGGGAGAAGGGCTGATGGAGGCGGTGCGGCGCGCCCTCTCCGCCCTGCAGGGCGCCAACGCGACGGTGGTCATGTGCCGCCGTCAGCCGGGGCGGCTGGTGGCGGCGCGGCTGGGCAACGCCGGCGGCGTCGTCATCGGCCTGGGGGAGGGGGAGACATTCGTCGCCAGCGACCTCCCCGCCCTCCTCCCCCACACCCGTCGCGTCATCTTCCTGGCCGATGGCGAGCTGGCCGAGGTGGGCCAGGAGGGCGTCCACCTCCGGACCCTGAGCGGCCAGCCCCTGGAGCGCCAGCCGACGACCGTCCCCTACGACCCCCTATCGGCGGCCAAGGGCTCCTACAAGCACTTCATG
>BEIB01000102.1 GCA_002898615.1 bacterium HR25
CGGCTGGGCGTCCCCCGCACGAACCAGATGTGGGCCACGGGAGCCGCCAGCTCTATGTGGCCCATGCGCTCCCGGCGGACGCGGGCGCGGGTGACCTCCACGCCACACTTATCGCAGATGACGCCGCGGTAGCGCACCCGCTTGTACTTGCCGCAGTAGCACTCGAAGTCCTTGGTGGGGCCGAAGATCTTCTCGTCGAAGAGACCGTCCTTCTCCGGCTTCAGGGTGCGGTAGTTGATGGTCTCTGGCTTGGTGACCTCGCCATAGGACCAGGAGCGTATCTGCTCCGGCGAGGCGAGGGAGATGCGGACGGCGTTGAACTCGTTGGTCTCAGGGGCCAAGGACCTCCTCCTCCTTTTCGAAGCCGCTCAGGTCTATGCCCAGGCGAGGCAGCTCAGCGGTGGCCGTCTCGGGCAGGCTGACTGGCTCCTCCTCCCTCAGGGGCTGCACGGAGAGACAGAGGCTCTGCAGCTCCCGCATGAGGACCTTGAAGGACTCGGGGACGCCCCGCTCCTGGATGTCCTCTCCCTTGAGGATGGCCTCGTAGGCCTTCTGGCGGCCCACCACGTCGTCGGACTTGATGGTGAGCATCTCCTGGAGGGTGTGAGCGGCGCCGTAGGCCTCCAGGGCCCATACCTCCATCTCGCCGAAGCGCTGGCCGCCGAACTGGGCCTTGCCTCCCAGGGGCTGCTGGGTGATGAGGGAGTAGGGGCCGGTGGAGCGGGCATGGCTCTTGTCCTCCACCAGGTGGATGAGCTTCATCATGTAGATGTAGCCCACCGTCACTGGCTGCTGGAAGGGCTCCCCGGTGCGGCCGTCGATGAGGACCTGCCGGCCGTAGGTGGGGGCGGCGACGCCCCGCTCCATCAGGAGCCGCTCCGCCCTGTCGTCCAGCTCGGCCATGGGCCGGCCGCGCACGTCGGTCTCGCCCTGCTGCTCCAGCCAGAGCTCCAGGGCGGCCCGCTTGGCCTCGCCCACGTGCTCATCGCTGTCGCTGAAGACCTTGTCCGGGTCATAGCCCTGCTCCCGCAGCCAGGCGCTGGCCTTCTCGTAGTCTACGTTCTCCCCCACCGGGTTGGGCTTCCCGGAGGGGCCGGGCAGGAGGGCCCCCGCCTGCTCCACCAGCCAGACGCGGGAGAGGGCGTCCTCGATGGTCTTGGGGTTGCCGCCATCGAAGACGGGGGAGATGGCGCGGAAGCCCAGCCGCCTGGCCGCCCAGCCCAGGTGGGTCTCCAGCACCTGCCCCACGTTCATACGGCTGGGCACGCCGATGGGGTTGAGGATGATGTCCACGGGGGTACCGTCCGGCAGGTGGGGCATGTCCTCCACGGGGAGGATGCGGGCCACTACGCCCTTGTTGCCGTGGCGACCCGCCATCTTGTCGCCCACGGTGATGGGGCGCCGCTGAGCGACGAAGACGACGACACGGGCGTTGATCCCCACCGACATCTGCTCCGTTATCTCGGCGTAGGGGGGCCAGCGGCACTGGTGGCCGGGCTGGCCGTGGCCGGGGTCCGGCCGGGCGAAGAAGCGGGTGGCGATGATGCGGCCCCAATCACCGGGGTCCACCCTCTTGGAGGTGTCCTTCACCTCCCGGGCCTTCTCGCCGAAGATGGCCCGCAGGAGCTTCTCCTCGGCGGAGAGCTCCGTCTCGCCCTTGGGGGTTATCTTGCCCACCAGGATGTCGCCGGCCCGGACCTCGGCCCCCACGCGGATGACGCCCCACTCGTCCAGGTCGCGCAGGGACTCCTCGCCCACGTTGGGGATGTCCCGGGTGATCTCCTCCGGCCCCAGCTTGGTGTCCCGGGCCTCCACCTCGTACTTCTCGATGTGGATGGAGGTGTAGCGGTCGTCCCTGACTACGGCCTCGGAGATGATAATGGCGTCCTCGAAGTTGTAGCCCTCCCAGGCCATGAAGGCGGCCAGGAGGTTCTGCCCCAGGGCCAGCTCGCCGCCGTCGGTGGAGCAGCTATCGGCCAGGGGGTCGCCCCGGCGCACCCGCTGCCCCTTGCGGGCGATGGGCCGCTGGTTGAGGCAGGTGCCCTGGTTGGAGCGGACGAACTTGAAGAGGCGGTAGGTCTTCTCCTCGCCGTCGTCGTAGCGGACGGTGATGGCCTCGCCGGTGACGCTGAGGACGACGCCGTCCTTCTCCGCCACCACTATCTGGCCCGAGTCGGTGGCGGAGCGCAGCTCCATGCCGGTGGCCACCAGGGGGGCCTCCGGCCGCACCAGGGGGACGGCCTGACGCTGCATGTTGGCGCCCATGAGGGCACGGTTGGCATCGTCGTGCTCCAAGAAGGGGATGAGGGAGGCGGCCACGGAGACCGTCTGCTTGGGCGTCAGGTCCACGAAGTCCACCTGGTCCGGGGTGGCGGAGATGAAGTGGCCGCCCTGCCGGGCCTCCAGCCGCTCACTCTGGAAGTGGCCCCGCTCGTCCACCGGGGAGTTGGCCTGGGCGATGACGAACTGCTCCTCGGCGTCGGCGGAGAGGTACTCCACGTCGGTGGAGACGAAGGGCCGCACCGGGATGACGGCGTCGGCGGGCAGCCGCTTCTCTATCTGGTCGGCCAGCTCCTGGGTGATCTCGGCGCCGGCGGGGGCCAGGAGGGAGCCGGAGGC
>BEIB01000103.1 GCA_002898615.1 bacterium HR25
GGGTCTCCCTCCGGCAGGTACTTGGAGAAGTCGCCGGAGGGCTGCTTGCGCTCCCGCAGCCCCGTCTTGTGGTAGCGCTTGATCTTCTCCTGGAGGAGGATGAGGCCCTGTAGTAGCGTCTCCGGCCGCGGCGGGCAGCCCGGCACGTAGACGTCCACGGGGACGATGAGGTTGACGCCCGGCAGCACGGAGTAGCCGTAGGCGAAGGGGCCGCCGATGTTGGCGCAGGAGCCCATGGAGATGACCCACTTGGGCTCCGCCATCTGCAGGTAGATGCGGCGCAGCGGCACCGCCATCTTCCAGGTGACGGTGCCCGCCACGATCATCAGGTCCGCCTGGCGGGGCGAGGGGCGGAAGACCTCCGCCCCGAAGCGGGCGATATCGTAGCGGGAGGTGGCGGTGGCGATCATCTCGATGGCGCAGCAGGCCAGGCCGAACATGAGAGGCCACAGGGAGGAGCGACGGGCCCAGGCCAGCACCTCGTCCACCTTTCCCAGGAGGAGATTCTGACGCAGGGAGTCCTCCAGGCTGGTGTCCTCGCGGATGAGCGGCCTCGTCATACCCGTCGCCTCCTGCTTCAGGCCCCTTCTCTGGGGCTGGCCACGGCCCGTCGCTCCCGCCAGAGGGGGGAGAGGGCCCGCAGCCTCTCCACGATGCCCGGCAGCACCTGCAGGACGTACTCTATCTCCTCCATGGTGTTGTCCTTCCCCACCGAGAGGCGCAAGCTGCCCCGCGCCAGGTCGGCAGGGACGCCCATGGCCTTCAGGACGTGGGAAGGCTCCAGGGAGCCGGAGGTGCAGGCGGAGCCGCTGGAGGCGGCCACCCCCTCCAGGTCCAGGGCCATGAGGACGGCCTCTCCCTCCACGCCCTCGATGCAGAAGGAGGCGATGTGGGCGGCCCGGCGCTCCCCGTCCCGGGGACCGGTGATGTGCACGCCGGGGACGCGCCGCGGCAGCTCCTCCAAGAGGCGGTCACGCAGCGCCCGGCAATGGGCGGTGCGGGCCTCCCGCTCCTGGTAGGCCAGCTCCAGGGCCCTGGCCATCCCTACGATGCCGGCCACGTTCTCTGTCCCGGCGCGGCGGTTGCGTTCCTGGGAGCCCCCGAGCTGCTGGGGGAGGAGGGGCGTGCGCCCCCGCACGTAGAGGGCTCCCACGCCCTTGGGGCCGTAGAACTTGTGGGCGCCGATGGTCAGCAGGTCCACTCCCAGGCGGTCCACGTTCAGGTCCAGCGTCCCCACCGCCTGGACGGCGTCGGTGTGGAAGACGGCGCGAGGGTTCCTGGCCTTCACCAGGCGGGCCGCCTCGGCTATGGGCTCGATGGTGCCCACCTCGTTGTTGACGTACATGATGCTGACCAGGATGGTCTCCGGCCCCACCGCCCGTTCCAGGGCCTCCAGGTCCACGAAGCCCTCCCGGTCCACCGGCAGGTAGGTGACGCGGAACCCTTCCTTCTCCAGCCTCTCGGCGGCGTGGAGGACGGCGTGGTGCTCGATGGCGCTGGTGACGATGTGGTCGCCCCGGCCCCGCATGGCGTAGGCGACGCCCCGCAGGGCCAGGTTGTCGCTCTCGGTGGCGCAGGAGGTGAAGATGACCTCCTGAGGGCGGCAGCCCAGCACCTCGGCCACGGTGCGGCGCGCCCAGTCCAGCCCCTTGCGGGCCTCCTGGGCCTCCCGGTAGACGCTGGAGGGATTGCCCCAGTGCAGGGTGAGGTAAGGGAGCATCGCCTCCAGGACGCGCCCGTCCAGAGGCGTGGTGGCGGCATGGTCCAGATAGACGCGGCGCTCCCTCATCTTGCTCCGGTTGTCACCGTAGCACGGGGGCGCCGGGCGGTCAAGGCGCTGCCGCGTTCGCCCTCATTCGGGCCGGACGAAGTGGGTGCTAGTGACGTGGGCCAGCAGCCGTCCCGTCTCCAGGCTGCTGACCCTGGTCTGCACCACCACTATGGTACGGCCCCGGTGGAGGGGGACGCTCTCCGCCCGCAGGGTGCCCTCCTGCACGTTGCCCACTATCTGGGCGCTCAGGTCTATGGCCACCGGGAAGCGCTCCCGCTCCCCCGGCCGGTTGGCGATGGCGGAGGCCAGGAAGGTGGCCACGCTGTCGGCCAGGGTGAGCATCGCCCCCGTGTGGACGCTCCCCAGCAGGGTGAGGACGCCTCGTCCCACCGCCATCTCCCCCACCGCCCGCTCCGGGGAGAGCTCCACCATGCGCACGCCCACCCGCTCCATGAGGGAGCCTGGCCAGCGGGACATGAGCCACTCCACCAGCCTCTCCGATGCCGTATCCGTGGGCCAGATGACCTCGCTTCCCATATCGCCGGACCTCTCTCGCAGGCGCTAGAAAGACAGTAACGCCGTGGCCAGAAAGCGTCTACCGGTCTCTTGCCCCGGAAGTGGGCTGCCCCTCACTGCTGGGGCACGAAGTGGGTGCTGGTCATGAGGACCAGGAGGCGCCCCGTCCCGGCCTCGCTGACCCGCGTCTGAACGACCACGATGGTCCTCCCCCGGTGGACGACGACGCTCTCCGCCCGCAACGTCCCCTCCTGGACGTTGCCCACCAGCTGCACGCTCAGGTCTATGGCCACCGGGAAGCGCTCC
>BEIB01000104.1 GCA_002898615.1 bacterium HR25
ATGGCCGCCCCGGCGGCCATCCGAGGGAGCGCACCGTGAACACCGTCGCAGAGGACCGTAAGCCAGGCTCGCCCCTGGAGGGGCCGCCCGTGGTCCCCGCCTTCGTCAAGGCCCTGGACGAGATGGTAGCGGTGGCCCGGCAGGGCCACCGACCGGACAGCGAGTTCTTCAACCCCGACGATAGCTGGCTCATAGCCCGCATGCGCATCTTCCAGGACCTCCCCCCGGACGAGCAGGAGCGGCTCCTGGCCGAGTACCGGGAGATCCTGGAGGAGGCGGAGCGGGCGGCCGCCCAGGGCCAGGCGGCCAGACGGGCCGGCCCGGACGTGGTCTTCCGGCTGGACAGCGGCGGCCTCGCCTTCTTCAGCCAGTTGGGGGTAGCCCGGCGGCCCGACCTGACCCAATACTTCGTAGATGGCTTCCTGCGCAACCGGGACGCCGTGGCCTTCAGCGAGGAGAACCAGCGCCTCTTCGCCGAAGTGATTCCCTACATCACCGCCCGCATGCGGGAGGCCTTCGCCCGGGGGGACTACATCGTCCAGACGGACCGCCAGATCTGCGACGCCCCCGGCCGCTCCTACCACGCCCGCCAGCTCCTCTTCGGCACTCGCTATCTGCAGATACCCTACATCTGGCGGCAGCTCACCTTCGACCTGCCGCGGGAGGAGTGGCAGCGGGAGCCCCAGATCCTGGAGGTCTCCATACCCCACTGGCTGGAAGACCTGGGCCTGCCCGAGGCGTTGAAGGAGCGGGTGCGGGAGGCGGGGCTGACACAGCTCGTCTTCAAAGCCCCCACCAAGGGGCTCTCCCTGCACCTGGGCTTCGACTACGTGGGCGAGCACAAGATGGGTCCCCTCTCCATCGCCATGTCGCTGGTGAAGGAGAGGAACGGCCTGGCCGTCCAGGCCGCCCTCAGCGTGGCCCGCATCACCACCATGGACGGCTCCATGAACCACACCGCCATGGTGACCATCGGCCCTTCCCTCCATGGCAAGAGCACCCTCACCATCATGATCGACCCCGAGCGCAGCGACCTGGCCGACCGCCTGGGCATCGTCCGCGGGCCGGACGAGGGCGTCTACCCCATGAACGACGACATCGTCCTCCTCCAGCCGCTGCCCGAGGTGCTGGAGACGCGGCGGGGCGGCCGCCGCCTGCGCATCCCCTACGGCATCGACGGCACCGAGAACAACTTCTACGCCGTCCCCTCCGGCCTGACCCGCGAGGACGATCCCATAACCTACGACGTCCTTCGGGGCACCCCGGAGGAGCCCAATCCCCAGGAGACCCTGGAGAATGTGGTGGTGGACCCCAGGACCGGCGCCCCTAACTTCCAGATCAACCCCACCCGCAACATGCGCATGGTCCTATCCCGTCCCCGCCTCATAGAAAGGAAGGGCGTCTCCCACCTGCTGGAGGTCATCACCGGCGGGCGCCTGCGGGAGGCGGTGCACGTCCCCATGGGTGACATAGACCGCATCTTCTGGCAGGCGGTGATGCGGGAGAACACCGTCACCCCGCCCTTGCGACGCCTCCAGGTGGAGCAGTACGTGCGCGTCCTCATGTACGGCGAGGCGGTCCAGATGGGGGCCGCCGCCGGCGCCATCGGCAAGCCCTACGTGGAGTATTTCTCGGACCCCTTCATCATCGGCCTGGAGGACGAGAACGCCAACCTCCTCTACCACATCCTGCGGCGACTGGAGCGGGGCGGCATCGCCCAGGAGTACTATGTCTTCAACACCGGTGGCCTGGGAGCCGAGAGCAACGAGGAGGCCAGCGGCCCCCGCTACCGCAAGATCCCCCGCGAGCTGACCCTCATGCTCCAGGAGGCGTTGCTGCGGGGCGCCGTCAAGTTCGAATACGACGAGGTGCTGGGCTCCGACATCGCCGTGGCCATCGTCGACCGTCAGGGGCGGGAGATAGTGGACCTGCGCTCGGAGTGGCTGCCGCGGGCCATCTACGGCGAGGAGGAATACAAGGAGCGGGTCACCCAGTTGCGACGCCGGCGCTTCTACGGTCGCGACGCCAGCGACAAGGCGGGCATCCTCCGCTACACCAAGGTGACGGACGCCATCATCGACATCACCGACATCCCCACCCCCACCAACGAGCGTGAGCTCTCCTGGCTCCTCTCCTTCTACTGGCACGTGGACATGGCCTACAACACCCTGCCGGAGCTGGCGGCCCACCGGGGAGAGGGGATGCGCCCCGCCCCCTACCTGCTGCGCACCCTGCAGCGCATCTACGATACGGCCCTGGCCCAGGGCCTGGAGCTGACGGCGGAGAGCCGCCGCGCCCTGGCCGTCCTGGGGCTGGACCCTCGGCGCTGAGGGCGCTAGACGGCCGGCCCCTCCGAGGGGGCCGAGGGGGATGGTATCGCCCCCTCCTCCCTCAGGGTCCGCAGCTCCTCCTCCGAGTAGCCGGCCTCCCGCAACAGCTCCTCCGTGTGCTCCCCCAGGCGGGGCGCCGGGCCCAGGGCGCCGCTCTCCGCCCCGCTGAAACGGAAGGGCGGCCCGGGCACCAGCAG
>BEIB01000105.1 GCA_002898615.1 bacterium HR25
GTTAGCGCTGACGGTGCCGAAGACGACCTTGTTCAGGAGCACCATCTCCAGGTTGAGGTGGTCGGCGGCGACCTGGACGGTGCGGGAGCCGCTGGACACCCCGGTCAGGCAGACGATGCCGTTGGGCCCCACCAGGTCTATGGCCTGGAAGGCCAGGGGGCTGTAGCCGGTGGCCTCAACGACGATGTCGATGGGGCCTATCTCGGCAGCCAGGCGTCCGTCCAGGGGATGCTCCCGGGCCCAGATATAGCGGGCGCCCGCCGCTTCCCCCACCTCACGCTTGGCCCCCTTCTCCACGAGGTCATACAGGTAGACCTCCAGCCCCTGTAGCCGGAGAAGCAGGGTGCCCAGGAGGCCGATGGGCCCCGCCCCCAGGGCCAGCGCCCTCCGGGGACGCCAGACCATACGGCCCTGTACATGCCCTATCTGTTCCAGCGCCTTCTCCACTATGGAGAGGGGTTCCAGGAGGACGGCCACCGGCGCCAGCTCCTCCGGTACCTTCACCAGGAACTCCGGTCGCTCGGCGTAGTACTCCGCCAGGAAGCCGTGCCGGCCCTTGATGCCCCGCTCCGTGTAGCGACCGTTGAGGCACATGTCCCACTCGCTGGCGGCGCAGTTGGGGCAGGGATCGGGGTCGGGCCGGCGCACTGTGGCCACCACCCAGTCGCCGGGGGCCAGGCCACCGCCCTCCCCCGCCACCTCCTCCACTCGCCCCAGCGATTCGTGACCGATGACGAGGTAGTCCTCCCCGGCCGGCGCCTCGCCGTACTTGCCCGCCACGATCTCGGCGTCGGTTCCGTCCAGACCCACCTGGTGGACACGGACGAGCACCGGGCCATCCTGTGGCCGCGGCACATCTGCCAGCCGGAGGGAATCGGGCCTGCCGGGGGAGACGATGGCTGCCCGCAAGCTACCACCTCCCTGCACGGGAGGGCCGGGCGGCGGGCCATCGCCGGGCCCTCCATCTATCCGTATGGTATACGCCGGCGGGCCCGCGCTGCAGCTCAGGCTGGCGCCGCGGTGCTATCATGTTGGCGTCCGGAGCGGCCGCGGTCGTCAGGCGAGGCGAGGGGTCTCACCATGTCGGTGGCTGGCGTCGTCCAGTTCCTCCCCACCGTGGAGCGTATTCTCTTCGGCGAGGGCTGCGTGGCCGCCCACCTGCGGGAGGAGGTGGCGCGCCTGGGCGGCCGGCGTCCCCTCCTGGTCACCACGCCTTCCCTGCACCGCTCCAGCGGCCCCCTGGCCGAGGCGCTGGCGGCGCTGGGGCCAGACCTGGCCGCCGTCTTCCCCGGCTGCCGGGAGCACGTGCCCCTGGGCTCCGTCCTAGCCGCCGCCCGGGCAGCGAACGAGGCGGGGGCTGACCTGGTCATAACCCTGGGTGGCGGCAGTGTTATCGACACCGGCAAGGCCCTCCGCGCCTGCCTGGCCGCCGGCCTGACCTCGGAGAGGGAGCTGGCCGACTTCCTCCGGAGCGCCCCTCCCCTCACCGCACCCCTCCTGCCCCAGATAGCCATCCCCACCACGCTCTCGGGGGCCGAGTACACCCGTAGCTTCAGCGCCACCGACCTCGTCGCCCAGGAGAAGCTGTCCTACGTCCATTCCGCTACCGCCCCGAAGGTGCTCCTCTACGACCCGCGGATGACACTGGCCACGCCGCCCCGTTTGTGGCTCTCCAGCGGCGTCATGGCCCTGACGCACGCCATCGAGGTGATGCTGGCGACGGAGCCCCACCCCGTGGGGGACGTGCTGAAGGCGGAATCGATCAGGGGGCTGTGCCGGCATCTCCCCCGCACTCGAGACGCTCCTGAGGACTTGACAGCCCGCCTCCACTGTCAGCTCTCAGCCTGGCTGGCCGACCACTCTCCCCTCAGGGCCACTCCTCTGCAGCCGCGGCCGGCCTTCCTCCTCTGCCACAGCCTGGCCTATGACCTGGCGTCTCTCCACCGGGTGCCTTACGGTCTGAGCGCCTGCGTCACCCTGCCCGCCGCCCTGCGCTGGTACGGTGCCCGCCCCGGGGCAATGGAGCGACAGGGCAGCCTGGCCGCCGCCCTGGGTATCGAGGGGAGGTCATCGCCAGAGGAGGTGGCCGCGGCGGTGGAAGGCTTCATCGCTGGCCTGGGCCTTCCGACGCGATTGCGGGACGTAGGCGTGCCACGGGAGGCCCTGCCGGAGCTGGCGCGTCGGCTCCGGCAACGGGCGCTGGGGGCCAGCGTCGAGGCGGCCGAGGTCGAGCTATTGCTATCGTTGGAAAACGCCTGGTGAGGGGCGACGGGCGTTCACGCGGGGAGCAGGTCGGGAGGCTCAGGCGCAGTGGGCGGCGTCGGCCCTGGCGGCGTAGACATCGATGATGGCCAGGAGCACCTGGTCCGCCAGATCGCTCAGCAGCTCCCACACCTCCATCGCCTCCTCCGCCGTCAGACTGCTCCGCTGCGCCAGCTCCACCGCCGAGTCCCCTAGACTCCGCCGGAAGAACAGGTACCCCTCTATCACCTCTCGCAGCCCTACACCCTCTCGCCCC
>BEIB01000106.1 GCA_002898615.1 bacterium HR25
ACCCTGGAGCGGGCGACGGGACTCGAACCCGCGACCCTCTGCTTGGGAAGCAGATGCTCTGCCGACTGAGCTACGCCCGCTCCTACTCGGCGGGAACCTCCCCGCCGGCCCTTATTCTAGGCCTGGTCGCCGCCGCCCGTCAACGGCGCCGGCCCCTCGCCCCAGCGGGCCCCGGCCCAAACCATCGCCATGGCCAGGAGAAGCAGGATGGCCCCCAGGGCGCTCAGGGCCAGATAATTGCGCAGAGGTATGGCCATAGCGTCGACGCCGATCTGCAGCATGCCCTGGACGAAGGGGTCGTCGGTGTCCTGGGCGGAGCTGAGGCCGAAGCGGATCGCCACTGTAGCCGCCAGCAAGGGGAGAGAGGAGCCCAGGAGGACGCCGCCCAGGGCCGCCAGCCGGCCGGCCCAGGAGGCGAGGGAGGTCAGGAGCAGCAGACAGAGGGCCAGGGCCACCAGGCCTGAGACCACGGCCAGCACCACCAGCCAGCGGTGAGTCTCCGCCGTGATGATCCCCAGCCCCCGGTCTATGGCCCGCGCCGCTGAGATCTGCCCCAGCTCCCGCCTCGCCTCGGGGTCGGAGGCGAGGACGTCCAGGCCGTCCTCGTATGCCCTCTTGGAGCCCTCCTCCACTAGCAAGGTCCGCAACGCCTCCCCCTGGAGCGTCCGGGCCTGCTCCGGCGTCACCTCCACTGAGATGGGGAAATCGGGCACCAGGACGGGCCCGCTCCCGTCCGTCTGGGACGCCCGCAGGGAGCGCTCGATATCCGGCAGGGCGGCGTCCAGGTCGGTCAGGACGACAATGGCCCGGGAGAGGAGCCTCTTCCCCACACCCTCGGCCGTCAGTTGGGCGCCGCTCAGGACGGCCAGGAAGACGGCGGTCACCAGGGTCGCCAGGACGCCCAGGACTATCAGATAGAACTGGCGCAGAAGGGGGGTGCCGTTTCCCCTCATGAGAGATCGACGACCATGGTGCCGGCCAGGAGGTCGGGGAGGCCGCGGCGCCGGCGGTCCACCAGCGCCGGGAGGTAGCCCAGGACGGGGAAGGCCAGCGCTATGACGTAGCCGATGAAGCGGACCAGCGCTACCCCCAGGCCCAGAGGCCGCCCGTCCTGACGGACCACCTTCACCCGTACCGCCATCTGGCCCACCGTCTGCCCCCGCCAGGCCCAGAGGGCGATGTGGTAGAGAGGGACGAAGGCTAGCCAGCCCAGGACGATGAAGATGGCGGCGTCGATGGCGGCATCGGAGTCGGTGCTGCCCCATCCGGTGCGCAGGAGCACCTGCAGTCCGGCCACCACCAGGAAGGCCATGAAGGAGGAGGCCAGGACGATGATGTCCAGCACGAAGGAGACGGCCCGCACTCCCAGCCCCGCCGGCTGCCAGGGGGGCTGCAGGCTGGCCGGACCGTTCCCCTGAAGGCTGCGCATCACGGGGCTGGTGACATAGCGGTTGCGCCTGCTCATGGGCCAGCGGGGATTATAGCACGGGCCATCACGATGCTGAACGCGGCCATCTCAGCCCCGGGCCAGGAGGGCGGCTGCCAGATAGAGAAGGACAACGGGGCGCCGCAGCGCCACCAGGGCCAGCGGCCCCAGCCCCGGCAGGGCCGTGGCCATCCGCAGCAGCGTCCGAGACGGATAGTCGATGTCGGCGTGGCGGACCGCGATCCCCCTCAGGCCGGGCCGGGAGAGGGTGCGGGCCAGCATCTCCAGCTCCGCCTCTCCCAGAGAGAGCCCCAGCCGACGAAGCCAGCGGCTGCGGGCCAGCTCCCGCCCCAGGGCCCGCCGCCAGGCCCGCTCGTAGCGGGAGAGGAAGGAGGCGGAGAGGTCGTCGGCGGCCAGGGCAGCGGCCGCCGTCTCGGCGCAGTGGCGGGCGGCCACCAGGCTGGTGTAGATGCCTCCCCCGGAGAAGGGCTTGACCTGGCCGGCGGCGTCACCCACCAGCAGCACGTGGTCGCCGTAGGTGCGGGCAGCCGGGGCGAGGGGGATCGTCCCGCCGTAGAAGCGCACCTCCTCCACCTGACCCAGCAGACGAGGGAAGCTCTCGCGCAGGCGTCGGTAGCAGCGCAGGGGCTCCCCGGCGCCCCCGTGGCAGCCGATGCCCAGCCGGGCCAGGCCGTCCCCCGCCGGGATGATCCAGCCGAACCAGCCCGGCGCCAGGCCTGGCCCTACGAAGACGTGGACGAAGTCCTGGCGCGGGGTGCGCACCCTGGCCTCGACTCCCAGCGCCTGCACTCGCTCCGCCGGCCGCGGCAGGCCCAGGCTGCGGGCCACCCGGGAGTGGGCGCCATCGGCACCGACGACGAGGCGAGCGGCCAGCCGCCCCTGATGGCCGTTGCGCTGCAAGTGCAACAGGACGCCACCGGCGATGCGCTCCGCCCCCACCAGGCGGCCGGTGACGGCGTCGGCGCCGGCCTCGTAGGCCTGCTGGGCCAACGCCTGGTCCCAACGGACGCGGTCTATGGCCACCGCCCGCACCGGCTCCCCACCCAGGGCCGC